>VGPW01000016.1 GCA_016882545.1 Cyanobacteria bacterium M_surface_10_m2_179
GACCGTGAACGGCCGCGTCGTGGACATCCCCAGCTATCAGTGCCGCGCCGGTGATGTGATCGCCATCCGCGAGCGCAAGCAGAGCAAGAAGCTGGCAGAAGCCAACCTGGAATTCCCGGGCCTGGCCAACATTCCGCCCCACCTCGAGCTCGACAAGAACAAGCAGGTCGCCAAGGTGATCAGCAAGTGCGAGCGCGAGTGGGTCGCCCTCGAAATCAACGAACTGCTGGTGGTGGAGTTCTACTCCCGCAAAGTGTGATCCCAGGGCTGCCTCCGGCAGCCTCGATCCCAGCTTCGTTCAACAAGCCCGGCCTCAGCGCCGGGCTTTTTTTGTGGGCTGCGTTGAACCGCCGTCTCGCTGCCAGATCCAACGACAATCCGAGCGAAGCGCATGGGCCATCGCTCGTGCGGCGGGGTCCTGGGCGGGGTCCTCCGCCAAAAGCTGAGCCAACTCAGCTGGGCTGAGAATCAACGCATCACAGCTGAGCGGAAGCTCTTCAAATGGCCAGCGGCGATAACGCGATGCCTGTGGTCCAACAGCGTCCACATCAATGAGCAACAGATCAAGGTCACTGCCCACACCAGCATCATTGCGGCCATAACTGCCGTAAACACCAACCTTGTTTAGGGATGGACAACGCTGGGCCTGAAGCTGAGACCAGTTCTGCACGGCCTGCAGCACAGCCTCCGGCTCAGGCCATCGCAACAGCGATCGCGTCAACAAGCGCACGGGCATGGTTCAGAGCATCCGCGCTTTGCAGATGGCCGAAGTGATCACTGGGGGCTCCATCCGGCAGGCTATCGGGATAACGGGTAGGGATGTAGAGCGCATCGAGGATGCGCAGACGTTCCACGAGTTCAGGGAGCTGGGCTTCCATCTGCTTCTGAAGCGAATCGGGCAGATCACGGAACAAACGGCCGAGTCCGTGGCCCCAAACCTGCTGACCGATGGACAGGTGGAGGCCCTTCAGGGCCTTTTCAACCGCCTGGTGAGCCGCAAAACAGGCCCATTCATGGTGGCCATGATCCGCACTGAGTTTGGCCTGGGCCAGATCCTGTGAGGCCTGAGCCAGCCAGTCAGCAGCACGGTTTGCCACCGATCAGCCACCGATCAGCGTTTCCAGAGCCGCCGTCACATCCGCCTGGCGCATCAGTGATTCGCCCACCAGCACCGCATCGGCGCCAGCGCTTTGCACGCGGTCGAGGTCGTCGCGGGTAAACAGGCCCGATTCACTCACCAACAAACAGCCCTTGTCGCGGATCTGCTCGCCGTAAACCTCACTGAGAGCCTCGGTGGTGGCCAGATCCGTGTGGAACGTGGCGAGATCGCGGTTGTTGATGCCGATCAACTGCACACCATCGAGGGCCAGCACCCGCTCGAGCTCCGTGGCGTCGTGCACCTCCACCAGCACGGTGAGGCCGAGGGCACGTGCCACCTTGAGCAGGTAGGCCATGTCGGCGTCGGTGAGGATCGCGGCGATCAGCAAAGCAGCATCGGCGCCGGCGGCCCGGGCCTGATACAGCTGATAGGGGCTGAGGATGAAGTCCTTGCAGAGCAGCGGCAGATCCACCACCTGGCGCACCTGCACCAACACCTCAAAGCCACCCTGGAAAAACTGTTTGTCGGTGAGCACCGACAAACAGCTGGCTCCACCGGCGGCGTAACCCCGAGCGATCGACTCCGGATCGAAATCCTCCCGGATCACACCCTTGCTGGGGCTGGCTTTCTTCACCTCAGCAATCACCGCGGGCTTGCGGCACGACGCTTTTAAGGCCGCCAGGAAATCGCGCGTGGCCGGCAATTCAGCCACCTGCTGCTTGAGCTTCTCCAGGGGCACCCGTTCGCGGGCGATCGCCACCTCGCGATCCTTCTCCCACACGATCTTCTCGAGGATGTGGCGCGGTTCGCTCTCCTGGTGGGGAATGGCGTATTCAAGGTGCGCCACCTTCACCTTGGGATTGGGCGGCCGGCGACGGATCTCCATGGCCTCAGGCTCCCACGGCCATGGCGGCCTGCTTGTAGGCCACTTCCACCACTTCGCTCAGGGTGGGGTGGGTGTGCACCTCGTTGGCCAGTTGCTTCACGCTCTGGCGGCGGGCCACGGCGTTGGCGATCTCCTGGATTAGATCAGCGGCGTGCAGTCCATAGATGTGGGCGCCGAGCACCTCACCGGTGCTCTTGTTGAACAGCAGCTTCATCAGGCCATCGCTCTCGAGCTCAGCCAGGGCCTTGGAGTTGGCCTTGAAGTAGCTGCGCACACTGCCCAGCTCGAAGCCATCCTTGACAGCCAGCTCCTTGGCATCGGCCTCACTGAGGCCCACCGAGCTGATCTCGGGATGGGTGAAGGTGGCGGCCGGAATCGAGCGGTAGTCGATGGCGCGGGGGTGACCGAGGATGTTGTCCACCGCCACGGTGCCCTGGGCGGCCGCGGTGTGGGCCAGCATCATCTTTCCGGTGACATCGCCCACGGCCCAGAGGTGGGGCACGGGAGCACCGTTCACCAACACCCGCAGCTGGTCGTCCACGGGGATGAAGCCGCGGTTGGTTTCGATGCCGCAGGCCTCGAGGTTGAGGCCCTTGCTGCTGGGCACGCGGCCGGTGGCCACGAGCACGGCATCCACTTCAAGGGTTTCCACCGGCTCGCGGGTCTGCATGTCCACCAGTTCGATCTGCACCGGAGCACCGGGCTTGATCGATTTCGCCAACACGCCGGAGCGGGCATCGATGTCGCGGCCGTCGATCAGGTTGCGGGCGGCGATCTTGGCGATGTCGGGATCGAAGGTGGGCATCACCCGATCGAGCGCCTCGATCATCGTTACTTCACAGCCCAGGGCGGTGTAAACGTCGGCGAACTCCAGCCCGATGTAGCCGCTGCCGATGATCGCCATCCAGCGGGGCAGCCACTCCAGGCTCACCGCCTCATCGCTGGTGAACACGGTGCGGCCGTCGGTTTCGATGCCGGGCGGCACAAACGGATCCGAGCCGGTGGCGATGATCACGTCGCGACCGGTGAGCACGCGATCCACACCATTGATCTCGCGCACGCCCACCTTCTGGGGGCCCTCTAGGCGACCCGTGCCCCGGATGATCGTGACGCCAGCGCGCTCGAGGGTTTTGGTGAGGTTGCCGCGGATCGTGGCCACCAGCTGATTGGCGTGATCGGCGATCTTCTGGCGCTCGAAGCGCACCGGCGCCGCATGGATCCCGAACCCCTTGAGGTGATCCGCATCCGCCAGCTCACGCACGCGGCCGCTGGCCGCCAACAACGCCTTCGAGGGCACACAGCCGCGGTTCACGCAAGTGCCGCCCATGTCGCGGCTTTCGATAATCGCGGTGCGCAGACCGTGATCAGCAGCGTGCTTGGCCGCATCGAAGCCGCCATAGCCGGCGCCGATAACGATCACATCAAAGTCGAAGCTGCCGTCGCTCACCGAATGCCTGCGCAGTTGGCGGGCATTCTCTCCTGTCAGGGCCCCTGTTGCCGCCAGCGCTCCAACAGCAGCGGCGCCGCTGCCACCGCCACATTCAGCGACTCCACTGCCGCGCTGTGGGGAATCGTAATGCGCTCGGTGGCCAGCTCCGCCAGCTCGGGATGCAAACCGGCACCCTCATTGCCGAGCAGCAACAGGGTGGGCTGGGTCCAATCAAGGGCCCAATAGGGCTGGGCCGTGGCCTCCACCACGGTGGCCAGCAGTTGCAAACCGGCGGTGCGGGCGGCCTGGAGCTTGGCGACCAGCTCGCTGCGCTCGCTCAAGCGCAGCAGCGGCAATGCCAACGCCGCCCCGGCAGAAGCGCGCAGCACCTTGGGCTGCAGCGGATCGGCACCACCGGCCAGCCACACCTCGTCAACGCCGGCCGCCAAGGCGGTGCGCAGCAGCGTGCCGAGATTGCCCGGATCCTGGAGCTGATCGAGGGCCAGCACGAAGCGGCCGGTTCCCCGGGCCTGCGGCAACTGCTCGCGCGCCAGGGTGGCCACGACGCCATCGGGGTTGTCGGTGGTGGCCACGGCCGCCAGCACCGCCTCCCCCACGGGCTGCACCGGAAGGGGAGCGGCGGCCATGAGCGCAGCGTGGCGCTCCAGCCAGGCGGGCGTGGCCAGCAGGTGCTCCGGCGCGAGCCCCAGCCGCAGCAACTCCTGCACCTGATGGGTGCCCTCCAGCAACAGCAGCCCCTGGTCGCGGCGCCCCTTCGGCTGGTGCAGGGCCCGCAGCCGGGCCACCAGCGGATTGCGGCGACTGGTGATCGGCTCCATCAGAAGGTTTTGTGCTGGCGAACGTGCAGGCCATCGCCCACCACCAGCGAGCTCTCCTGCAGATCCAAGCCGCGCACCGCCGCCACCTCTCCCTTGAGCCCCTCGGCCGAGAGGTTCTTGATCAGTTCCTTCATCAGCACGTCTTCGATCGTTTGCTGATCGAGTGCGTCCGGCGTCAGCGCCCCAAGCAGTCGACCCAATTTGGAGGTCACCACTTCACGGGCATTGGTGATCTTGAGGACGAGCATGACGGGAGGGGGCAGCGTGAACGATGAAAGCAGCCGCAGGGGCTCTGCCGCCGTGCCCTAAACCCTTACAACGGAGCGGTTGATCAGCAACGAATCGGCAATAAAAAAGCCCCCCTGCATGGAGGGAGGCGTTTCAAGTGCGGATGGGGAGACTTGAACTCCCACGACATTGCTGCCACTAGTACCTGAAACTAGCGCGTCTACCAATTCCGCCACATCCGCAGGGGCTGGCGTGTCGCGTCAGCGACCCCGGAAATGTACCCCATCGCAGGCGGGGCCTCGTGGGTCAAGCCAGTTCCGGGGCCGGACGTCTTGCCGGTCTCAGAGCCAATTGTCAGGATAGGGCCCCTAGGCGGGACGTCCGAAGCCATGACTCTGACCGCTGTCCCGTCTCAGCAGATTCTCAATCCTCAACTTGAGATCGCGGGGCATCGGCGGTTGTCAGGCGAGATCCGGGTGAGTGGTGCCAAGAATTCGGCCCTGGTGCTGATGGCGGCCAGCCTGCTCACCGAAGACCAGCTGCGGCTGCGCAATGTGCCTCCCCTCACCGATATCCAGGGCATGGCTGAGATCCTCAGCTGCCTGGGGGTGTCGGTGCGGCGCAGCGGTGAAAGCCTGGAGATGACGGGCTCCGGCCTGAGTCAGTCGGCACCGCCCTACGAGCTGGTGAACAGCCTGCGGGCGAGCTTTTTCTGCATTGGCCCGCTGCTGGCGCGGCTGGGAATTGCCCGCGTTCCCCTCCCCGGCGGCTGCCAGATCGGCACCCGCCCGGTGGTGGAGCACGTGAAAGGCCTGAAGGCCCTGGGCGCCCAGGTGACCATCGATCACGGCGTGGTGTCGGCGGTGGTGCCCGGTCGCGGCCACCGGCTCAAGGGCGGCCGGATCCACCTCGACTGCCCCAGCGTGGGCGCCACCGAAACCTTGATGATGGCCGCCGCCCTCGCCGAGGGTGAAACCGTGATCGAGAACGCCGCTCTCGAGCCGGAGGTGGTGGATCTCGCCGGCCTGCTGCTGGCCATGGGGGCCAGGGTGCGCGGCGCCGGCACCCCCACGATCACCATCGTTGGCGTGGAACGGCTGCATGGAGCCGACTACGCCGTAATCCCGGATCGGATCGAGGCCGGCACCTTCCTGCTGGCCGCCGCCATCACCCGCTCCACACTCACCGTGGGGCCGGTGATCAGCGATCACCTCGGTGCTGTGCTCACCAAGCTGGAGGAAGTCGGCTGCAAGCTCCAGATGGATGGCACCCAGGTGACGATCAGCGCCGAATCGATCCGAGCCGTGGATCTGCGCACCCAACCATTCCCGGGATTCCCCACCGACCTACAGGCCCCGTTCATGAGCCTGCTAGCCACGGCCCAGGGCACCAGCGTGATCACCGAAAACATCTTTGAAAACCGCCTGCAGCATGTGGCGGAGCTGCAGCGCATGGGTGCAGCGATTCGCGTGCAGGGCAGCACCGCTTTTGTGGAGGGCGTGGCCCGACTCAGCGGGGCGCCGGTGCAAGGCAGCGATCTGCGCGCTTCGGCCGCGATGGTGCTGGCCGGATTGGCAGCTGAAGGGATCACCACCGTTCAGGGGCTGGATTATCTCGATCGCGGCTACGCCGATTTCGAAGGCAAACTCAACCGCGTCGGCGCCTCCATCCGCCGCGTTGGCTGAAGGCTGACCTCTAAAGTCAGCCTCGCGGGAGCGTGCCGGAATTGGTAGACGGACTCGACTCAAAATCGAGCGCCTTCGGGCATGTGGGTTCGAGTCCCACCGCTCCCATCACACCGCCCCCTCGCATCAGTCCCGAGCACTCGTCGGTGATGCACACCTACGGGCGTTTCCCGCTCGAACTGGTGCGCGGCCGCGGGGTGTGGGTCTGGGATAGCCAGGGCCGCCGCTACCTCGACGGTGTGGCCGGCATCGCCGTGTGCACCCTCGGCCACAGCAGCCGTGCCCTGCGCAAGGCCCTGAGCCGTCAGCTGCGCAAGCTGCAGCATGTGTCCAATCTCTATCGCATTCCTGAGCAGGAACAGCTGGCGGCCTGGATCACAGCCAACAGCTGCGCCGATGCAGTGTTCTTCTGCAATTCGGGCGCCGAAGCCAACGAAGGGGCGATCAAGCTGGCCCGCAAGCACGGCCATCAGGTGCGCGGCATCGGCAACGATGGCCCCGGCCCGCTGATCCTCACCGCCCAGGCCAGCTTCCACGGCCGCACCCTGGCGGCAGTCACCGCCACCGGCCAACCGAAATACCACCAAGGCTTCGAGCCGATGGTGCAGGGGTTCCGCTACTTCCCCTACAACGACACCGCCGCCTTTGAGGCACTGCTCGCCGAGTGCGAAGCGCAGGGTCCGCGCGTTGCCGCGGTGATGCTCGAACCGCTGCAGGGTGAAGGCGGCGTGAATCCCGGCAACCAGGCCTTCTTCCGCCGGGTGCGCGAACTCTGCAACCAGCACAACATCCTGCTGATCTTCGATGAGGTGCAGGTGGGGGTGGGCCGCAGCGGCCGCCTCTGGGGATACGAAAAGCTGGGCGTGGAGCCCGATGCCTTCACCCTGGCCAAGGGTCTCGGGGGGGGCTTCCCCATCGGCGCCCTCTGCGTGAAGGCCGCCGTTGACCACCTGCGCCCCGGGGAGCATGCCAGCACCTTCGGCGGTAACCCCATGGCCTGCCGGGCTGGTCTCACCGTGGCTGCGGAGCTGGCGCGCCAGAACCTGCCGGCCCATGCCGAGGCGATGGGCCAACTGCTGCAGGAGCAGCTGGCGGCCCTGGCGGCACGCCATCCCTCGCTGGCGGAAGGCTGCCGAGGCTGGGGGTTGCTGCAGGGGCTGGTCTTGCGCGACAACGGCCCGGCGGCCATCGATGTGGTGAAGGCAGCCATGGCGGAGGGACTGCTGCTGGTGCCCGCCGGTACCAACGTGGTGCGGTTTGTGCCAGCGCTCACCATTCAGCCCCGCCACATCCGCCAAGCGGTAAAGCGTTTGGAGAAAGCACTGCTCGCGTGCCAGGCAGCGACCCCTTCAGCGACCTGATCGCTCCCTTCAGCCGCCGGGGGGTCGACCTCGGTCTGGAGCGACTGCAAGCGGCGCTTGCGGAGCTGGGTCATCCGGAGCGGCGCTTTGCGGCAGTGCAGGTGGCCGGCACCAATGGCAAGGGCTCGATCAGCACGATGCTGCAGGCCATCGCAAGCGCCGCCGGCATCCGCTGCGGGCTTTACACCTCACCGCATCTACTCAGCTGGTGCGAACGGATCCGTCTGCCCGATGGCCTAATCCAGGAAGCAGCCCTGCAACGGTTGCTGCAGGAGCTGCAGCCGCTGGCCCTGCGCCACAACCTCACCCCCTTTGAGCTGGTCACGGCCGCCGCGATGCAGGCCTTTGCCGAGGCCAGTGCGGAGCTGGTGGTGCTGGAGGTAGGGCTCGGGGGCAGGCTCGATGCCACCACGGTGCACCCGGATCGTCAGGTGCTCGCCTTCGCCAGCATCGGACTGGATCACACGGAACATCTGGGGCCCACGATCGCGGCGATCGCCGCCGAGAAAGCTGGGGTGCTCCACGCCGGGGCCATCGCCGTGAGCGGGCCGCAGGCGGCGGAGGCCATGGCGGTGCTCCGCCAACAGGCTGAGCGCTGCAGCTGCCCGCTGCGCTGGGTGGAGCCTCTAGCGCCATCCCACCAGGGCGGACCGCGGCTAGGCCTTCAAGGTGAGCTGCAACGGCTGAATGCGGCTGTGGCGGTGGGGGCGGCCGAGGCCCTGGCGGAGCGGGGCTGGCCGATCAGCGCCGCGGCCATCGAGGCAGGCCTGCGGCAAGCCCGCTGGCCGGGACGGCTCGAGCAGCGCCTGTTTGAAGGCAGGCCGCTACTGCTGGATGGCGCCCACAACCCGCCGGCCGCCGAGGCCCTGCGCCGGGAACTGGATCAACGCCCCGATGGCCATGGGCTGCGACGCCGCTGGTTGATCGGCATGCAGCGCCACAAGGATGCACCGGCGCTGCTGCAGAGCCTGCTGCGGGCGGGGGATGAAGTGCGGGTGGTGGCCTTACCTGCGGAGCACAGCAGCTGGAGCGCGGCTGAGCTGGAGGCCGCCAGCGGCTTCAGCCTGGACGCCGGCGGCCAGGAGCTCACGGAGCAGCTGCGCTGGCTGATCCAGTCGCCAGCCCTGCCCGTGGCCTGCGGCTCGCTGTATCTGGTGGCGGAACTGCTGCCCCTGCTCCAGGCGACAGACTGAGCACTCACGCCTGTGTTGCCGTGGATCTGGGCCCATTCCTGCACCGCCATCGCCGCCCGGCCCTCTGGGGGATGGCGCTGCTGAGCAGCCTCTGGCTGCTGATCGCTGCCCTGCCGGCCCAGGCTCTCGACACCAGCACGGGCATCGGTCTGCAGGATCGCGCGCTGTTTCAGGACACGGTGGACTACACGCTCACCAACCAGAGCGGCAAGGACTTCTCCGGCCAGCAGCTGGCCAACACCTCCTTCGCCGGCGCCGTGGGCAAGGCGGCGAACTTCAGCGGCGCCAACCTGCATGGGGCGATCTTCACCCAGGCCGCCTTTCCCGATGCCAACTTCAGCGGTGCCGATCTGAGCGATGTGCTGCTGGATCGCACCGACATGAGCCACACCAACCTCAAGGATGCGGTGCTCACGGGGGTGATCGCCGCCGGGGCCAGCTTCAGCGGCGCCGAGGTCACCGGCGCCGACTTCAGCGACGCCCTGCTCGATCGCGCCGACCAGCGCCAGCTCTGCGCCCGAGCGTCCGGCACCAACCCCAGCACCGGCGCCGACACCCGCGCCAGCCTCGGCTGCTAGAGCTCCAGCCAGCCCCGCAGCTTGCCTGGGTTGAGTAACCCTGCCGGGTCGTAGCGGGCCTTGGCCGCCACCTGCTCGGCATCCACGCCGCCCAGGCCGCCGTCCTCCACGGTGATCGCGTGGGGATTGAACAGCAGACAACCCAGCTCGCAGGCGTGGTGGATCAGGGCGTCGAGGGCTTCGCGCCCCCGCCAGCGCACCAACGGCAGGCAGGCCAGGCGCTGCTGGCCCTGGGCGCGCACCCCCTCCAGATGCCAAAGCACGTCATCGCCCCAGCGCTGGCGCAGGGCCGCCAGCGCTGCCGCCTCCGGCTGAGGCAGCAGCAGTTGCAGGTAGGTGAAGCCGGGGTTTTGGCCGCGGGCATGCAGGGTGGTGTGGTTCCAGCAGAGCTCCCGCAGCGGAATGCCGCGGCTCTGCCCCTGGGGTGCCTGCCAGAGCAGGCGGCCGCCGAGGGCCGGCAGCAGCGCCTCGAGAGCCGGCAGGGCATCAGGGGCTGCCAGCAACAACACCCGATGGCCCTGGCCGGATGCCGCCGGGCAGCCCTGCGGCCAGGGCAGCAACGCCGCCACCGGCGCCTCCAGCACACACAGGGCATTCAGCAACAGGGCCGTTGCTGGCAGCCGCTGCGCCGCTGCCAGGGCGAGCTCCCAGGCATCAAATTCGAGCACCAGCTGCTGCCAGGGCACCGCCTCGGCGCTGGCCATGGTGGCGGCGGTAATGATGCCGTTGCAGCCATAGGCGTGATTGATCGCCTCCGCCGCAGCGGCATCGAGCGTGAGCCGGCGGGGCTGGGGTTCGAGCGTGACCAGCTCCAACCCCAGCAAGTGGCCGGGATCCCGCAGAAACCCCCAGCGCAGCGAGCCGATGCCACTGGAGCCACCGGCGAGATAACCCGCCAGGCTGGCGCTGCGCACGGTGCTCGGCAGCAAACGCAGGTCGCGGCCACCGGCCTGCAGCTGCTGCTCCAGATCGGCCAGCAGGATGCCGGCCTCCGCCGTGAACACCCCCGTGGTGGGATCGAGTGTCCGCAGGCGCCGCAGGCCGCTGAGCTCAAGCACCAGCCCCCCCGCCAGGGGGATGGCCTGGCCGTAGTTGCCGGTGCCCGATCCCCGCAGGGTGAGGCTCACCCGGTGGCGGGCGCAGGCCGCCGCCACCGCCTGCACCTGCTCAACGCTGGAGGCGCGCACCCCCACTTGGGCCCGCCGGCCCTGCAGCAGCGGTTGCAGCACCGGTGAATACACAAAGGCATCGGCGGCGAGCTGCTCCAGCTCACCGCTGCTACGCAGAGGCTGCAGCCCCGCAGCCCGCAGATCGGCCGCCAGCGCCTCCAGCTGCTCCGGGCTGGCCCCTGCTGGCAGCGGTTGGGGAAGGGCGCTGGGCAGCAGCGAGGTCATCCAGGGTGAGAGGAAGGAATGGCCCCCAGGCTGGCAAGGGCCGGCGCCGGCTGGTCGCGGGCCGGTGGCTCCAACCAGCAACCGGAGCGCAGCACCCGCCGCTGGGGCGGGCCCGCCAGCAAGCTGCTCCAGCTGGTGGCACTGGTGATCAGCAGATCGGCGGGCGCACCGCGACGCAGGATGCCGTCCCACTCCAGGCCCAGCAGCTGCGCCGGTGTGGTGCTGAAGGGCATCAGCCCCTGCCGCTGCCAGGGAGCGGCGTGGAAGGCCCGGAAGGCGAGCCGCAGCAGCTCCAGCGGATCGAAATCACCGCCGGGATACCAGGGGTCTTGCACGTTGTCGGCGCCCACCGCCACCGCCACCCCACAGCGCTGCAGCAAGCGCAGCGGCGCCAACGGGCGCTGCGGCAGATCGTGCTCACCCTCCCGGCCTAGCAGCCAGAAATTGGTGGTGGGTAAGGCGATCACCGACACCGCCTGCGCCGCCAAGCGCTCGGCCAGGCGCCGCTGGGCACCGGCCGGCAGCAACCCCAGGCTGCTGGCATGGCTGCAACTGATCGGCAGCTGCGGCGGGCGCTGCTGCTCCAACACCTCCAGCAACAACCCCACCCCCGCGCCAGGCGCTTCCCCAGCTTCATCCACATGCAGATCGAGGCCACAGCCCAGGGCGTCGGCCAACTGCAGCAGGGTCTGCAGCGCCCGCCGGTCGTGGCGTGAGCGGGGAAAAGGCGGCCCCAGCACCCCTCCCAACAGGCCGCCGCAGCTGGCCACCCGTTGCGCCAGGTCGCGGCCCACTTGTGTGCCCCAGTGGGCCAAGGGCGCCAGGGCCACCAGTTGCAGCTCCACCCGCCCCCGCCAGCGTTGCTGCAGCTCCAGCAGAGCCTCCCAACTGGGTTCAGCGGCGGGGCCACCGCTATCCACATGGCTGCGCAGGGCCCGCAGCCCATAGCGCCAGGCCTGCTCCAGGGCCCGTTCAGCCCGCGCCATCACGGCCTCACGGCTGCGCTGCTCCCCCTCAGCGAGATTCAGCGATAGGGCCTGGGCCATCGTGCCGGCGCGGTTGGGAACCTCCGCCCAGCTGAAGGCCTTATCGAGATGCACATGGGCATCCACCAGCGGCGTGAACGCCAGCGGCAGCGAGGCAGCGGGGTGCACCGGCCGGATGGCCACCACCCGCCCAGCGGCATGGTCGATCTGCACCGACACCAGGCCGTCGGCATCACCGCAGGGCAGATCGCGCTGCTGGGGATCCAGCAACAGCCGCGGCAGTTGCACCTGTAGGCCGGGCATCTCAGCGGTCCTCGCGGCCCGTGTTCACCACCACCAGCTGGCCCGCCCCCGCCAGGGTGAGGGCTCTGTAGCGGGGGATGCGCAGCCCGGGCAGCACGGTCTGCCCCCCCAGCTGCGTGCTGTAGAGGCTGAAGAAACCGGCGTTGTAGCGGCGGGTCTCCGCCGCGGCAATGCGTCCCAGGGTCTGGCGCTGGGCTGCGATCAGCTCAGTGCAGTTCTGGATCAGCAGCTGGGCTACCAGCGGCAGACCGCCGGCGCTGCATAGCTCCTCGGTGGCGTAAGCAGCCAGCTGCTCGCCGGCGAAAGCCTCAAACTCCCGCTCGCCGGGATTGCTGACCAGCAGCGCTCCACCCGCCAGCAGCGCGGCCACACACCAACCCCAGGGCCAGCGACCACCAGAGGTGTCCATCCCTTGCCGCAGCATCGATTGATAGGATGCCGCAGCCCTGGCGGGCGTAGCCAAGTGGTTAAGGCACCGGATTGTGATTCCGGCATTCGGGGGTTCAAGTCCCCTCGTCCGCCCCTGTTCGAAACCCCCGTCGCTCCCTGAGCGGCGGGGGTTTCGCCTATGGAGCCAACGGGGCCGCCAGCACGGCCGCCAGCAGCTGATCAGCTCCCTGGCGCACCGGATCGAGCACTGGCAACCCCGTGGCAGCCGCAAGCCGCTCGGCCTCCGTTGCAGCAGCAGAACCCTCCAGCAGAGCGGTGTTGAGCGCGATGGCCCGCACCCGCGGCCTCAAGCCATCGGGCCGCCCCAGCGCCGCCAACGCTTCGCAGGCGGCGATCAACTCGGGCAGTGGTGGAATCGCCACGGGCTCGGCACCAGGCCTGGTGCGCACGTGGGTCTGGCCGGCGCGGTGCACCAGCAGCAGATCCGTGGGCTGGCTGCCGCGCAGCAGCGGCAAGGTGGCCGTGGAGCCGGGATGGGCCAAGGAGCCCTGGCCTTCCACCAGCACCAACGCCTCCGGACCAGCCCCTTGCGCTGCGGCCAGCACCGCCGCCTCCACCGCACCACCGGCGTAATCCACGCGCACAGCATCCAGCGCCACCCCCTGGCCGCTGATCAGGATTCCGGCCTGGCCGGTGCCCACGAAGCGGGCCTCGAGGCCGCGCCGCTGCGCCGCCGCCAGCAACTCCAGGCAGGCGCTCATCTTGCCCACGGCCATGTCCGACCCCACCGCCAACAGGCGGCGACAGGGCAACTGGGCACAGCGGGCCGTGGCCACCTCCAGATCCGCCGGCTCCTGGCGCAGATCCCAGATCCACTGCCCCGGGGCCAGGGGCACCGCCGCAAACTCCGGATCGTCAGCCAGGCGGCTGTGCAAACCGCTGGCCAGGCTCACCCCGGCCCGCAGCGCTGCCACCACATCGGCCCGCATCTCCGCCGGCAAGCGGCCGCCGGATGGCGCCAGACCCACCACCGCCACGGCGGGCCCATAGACCAGGGCAGCGGCCATGTCCGCCACCACCGGCACCGAGCGTTCAATGCCGGTGATCGCCCGCAGATCACCGCCGGCATGGGCAGGATCGATCACCGCCACGATCGGACCATGGCGATAGCGCAACATCGCCAACCCGGTTTTGCCGGACAGGTTGTCGATTCCGCCGTGCTGCAGCAGCACCAGCGGAGCATCGGCGCTGAGCATCAGCCCACCTCCTGCAGTTGCTGAACGCCAAGGCCTGGCCTGGCCGCCGGCTGGAGCACATCCCCGTGGCGCTGGGGGCCAGCGAAGGGATCGTTCACCAAGTTGAGGTGGCTATCGAGATCGGGCCAACGCACCAACGGCAGCAGCTGAGCGGCGGCACTGTTCAGCAGCCCGCCATCGGAATAGCAACCGAGCATCACCCCCAACCCCAGCCGGCGAGCCGTGCGGGCCATCAGCAAGCCCTCGCTGAGGCCTCCGCACTTCACCAACTTGATGTTGATGCCCTCCACATGGGGGGCCAGGCGCAGCAGATCCCCCAGATCCCAGCAGCTCTCATCGGCCACCAGCGGCACCGGCGCCAGGCCCTTGAGGGCCGCGAAGCCGGCCGTATCCGCCTCAGGGTTGTGCTGCGGTGGCAGCGGCTGCTCCACCAGCACCACCGCCTGATCCGCCAGCCAGGGGATCATCTGCCGGGCTCCTTCGAGCGTCCAACCGCCATTGGCATCGATCTGCAGTTCATCGCCAGGGCGCAAGGCGGCGCCCACCGCCTGCACCAGGGCACGGTCGTGGTCGAGGCCATCGGGGGATCCCAGCTTGAGCTTGATGCGGGTGGAGGGCAGCTGCAGCCGCCAGCGCTCCAGCCGCGCCAACACAGCCGAGGGCTCCCCCAGCCCGAGGGTGACGCTGGTGGCGACACAAGCCCCCGGATCCAGCCCCCAGAGCCGGTGCAGCGGCTGCCCCAGGCGCTGCCCCCACCAGTCGTGCAGCGCCAGATCAAGGCCGCAGTGCGCCGGTGGGCTGAGGGCCGCCAGCAACGGTTCGAGCGCCTGCAGCGGCTGGGGCTCGAGGCCCTCCAGCTGGGGCGCCAGCTGTTCCAGTTCGGCTGCGATCGCGTCTGTGCTGAAGGCGCGATGGCCTGTGTCGAAACCGCCGGTTTCACCCCGGCCGATCCAGCCCTCGTGCTCCAGCTCCACCAACAGATGCTCCACAGCGGTGGTGGTGCCACGGCTGATCGCCAGCGGCACAGCCTTGGTGAGCGGAAAGCGATGCAGGCGAAGGCGCATGGCCCCACGGCGCTGAGCTCAAGCTGGCACAGATCGCCCGGGCCAGCAGCACCTCTTGCACGCCCTCAACCAGCGATAACGGAAACTGGAGCGATGACGGCGACACAACTGAGCGCACCCACCACCCCGGTGGCCGACAACGGGCGCGGCAGCTACTGGATCACCACCTTCGGCTGCCAGATGAACAAGGCGGATTCCGAGCGCATGGCTGGGATCCTGGAATCCATGGGCTACCGCGAGGCCCAGGCGGAGCTCGAAGCCGATCTGGTGCTTTACAACACCTGCACGATCCGCGATAACGCCGAGCAGAAGGTTTACAGCTATCTGGGCCGCCAGGCGCAGCGCAAACGCACCAACCCCAACCTCACCTTAGTGGTGGCCGGCTGCGTGGCCCAGCAGGAGGGGGAATCGCTGCTGCGGCGCGTGCCCGAGCTGGATCTAGTGATGGGCCCGCAGCACGCCAACCGCCTCGATGTGCTGCTGGCCCAGGTGGAGCAGGGCCAGCAGGTGGTGGCCACTGAGGAGCACCACATCCTGGAAGACATCACCACCGCCCGCCGCGACAGCACGATCTGCGGCTGGGTGAACGTGATCTACGGCTGCAACGAGCGCTGCACCTACTGCGTGGTGCCCTCGGTGCGCGGCAGGGAGCAATCCCGCCTGCCCGAAGCGATCAAGCTCGAGATGGAGGGTCTCGCCGCCCAGGGCTTCAAGGAGATCACCCTGCTGGGCCAGAACATTGATGCCTATGGCCGTGATCTGCCCGGCATCACGCCGGAGGGCCGCCGCCAGCACACCCTCACCGACCTGCTGCACCACGTGCACAACGTGGAGGGCCTGGAGCGGATCCGCTTCGCCACCAGCCATCCGCGCTACTTCACCGAGCGGCTGATCGATGCCTGCGCCGAGTTGCCCAAGGTGTGCGAGCACTTCCACATCCCCTTCCAGAGCGGCGACGACGAGCTGCTCAAGGCGATGGCCCGCGGCTACACGGTGGATCGCTACCGCCGCATCATCGAGCGCATCCGCGAGCGCATGCCCGATGCCTCGATCAGCGCCGATGTGATCGTGGCCTTCCCCGGTGAAACCGACGCCCAATACCGCCGCACCCTCGATCTGATCGAGGAGATCGGCTTCGATCAGGTGAACACCGCCGCCTACTCGCCGCGCCCCAACACCCCCGCCGCCGACTGGCCGAACCAGCTGAGCGAGGAGGTGAAGGTGGAGCGGCTGCGCGAGATCAATGCTGTGGTGGAGCGGGTGGCCCGGGAGCGCAGCGCCCGCTACTCCGGCCGCACGGAGCAGGTGCTGGTGGAGGGGATCAACCCGAAGGATCCCGAGCAGGTGATGGGCCGCACCCGCACCAATCGCCTCACCTTCTTCGCTGGCAACGGCCGCTGGCACGCCGGCGACCTGGTGGATGTGCGCATCGAAGAGGTGCGGCCCTTCTCCCTCAGCGGCTGCGCTGTGGGCTGAGGCCGCAGGCCTGGTCAGGGCCTGAATCGCTGATACGTTTGGCCTCTGCTATCCGGCCCCAATGAGCTCCGAACCCACGCAACTCGGCCTGGTGTTCGGAGGCGTATCCGGTGAGCATGCGGTGTCGATTCGCTCGGCGAACACCGTGGCAGCCGCCCTGCGGCGCGGCGCCAACGCCAACCGCTACACACTTCACTGCTTCTACATCGATCAATGGGGGCACTGGTGGCCGCCGGCGGTGGCCGATGCGGTGCTGGCCAAGGGCACCCCAGCCAGCCGCGAGGAGCTGCCGGCCGCAGCCCTGCGGAGCGGCTTCCAGGGTTTCCCCGAAGGCGCCCTCGATGTGCAGGTGTGGGTGCCGGTGCTGCATGGCCCCAACGGTGAAGACGGCACGATTCAGGGCCTGTTCAGCCTGATGCAGGTGCCCTTTGTGGGTTCAGGGGTGCTGGGCTCTGCCGTGGGGATGGACAAGCAGGCGATGAAAGCCGCCTTCGCCGCCGCCGGGCTGCCCCAGGTGCCCTACGCCTGCGTGAGCGCTGAGGAGCTGAGCCGCAACCCCCAGGACTTGCTGGGGCGCCTGGAGCAGCAACTGGGCTATCCCTGCTTCATCAAACCGGCCAACCTCGGCTCCTCAGTGGGCATCAGCAAGGCCAACAACCGAGGGGAGCTGCTGGCGGGTCTGGAGCTGGCGGCCAGCCACGACCCGCGCCTGGTGGTGGAGCAGGGCGTGAATGCCCGCGAACTCGAATGCGCCGTGCTCGGCGGCCGCAGCATGCAGGCCTCGGTGCTGGGGGAGATTTGCTTCGACGCCGACTGGTACGACTACGAGACCAAATACAGCGATGGCAAAAGCCACACGGTGATTCCGGCGGAGGTGCCCGACGAACTGAGCGAGCGCGCCCGGGCCATGGCGATCGCGGCCTGCCGGGCCGTGGCGGCCAGCGGCCTCGCCCGGGTGGACTTTTTCCTTGATCGCACCACCGGCGCGCTCTGGCTCAACGAGATCAACACCCTGCCCGGCTTCACCAGCCAGAGCATGTATCCGATGCTCTGGGAGGCCAGCGGCTTACCGCTTGAGGAGTTGGTGCACCAACTGGTGCAACTGGCGCAAGAATCGGGCCATTCCACCGTGAGCAGGAGGGCGGAAGCGGCATGAGTCATGGCTTGCTGTGGCTGCCACTGCTGGTGGTATTCCCCTTGATCACGGCCCTTGGCTGGCTAGAGCGGCGGCGTCAGCGGCTGTTCCGCGACTGGGCCGAGGGCGCAGAACTCTCCAAGCTCGATGACTGCGGCGGCGCCCGCCTGCTGAATGGCTACCTGAGCTGGAGCACGTTCGAGTCGGGCAAGCTGCTCGAGCAGGGGCAGTTCGAGGTGAAAACCCTCGAGAAGGTGGAATTGCTGGCCCTGGGGTCGGGCGAGGCTCCCCTCACCGATGAGGCCCAGGGCGCCTGCCGGCTGCGCTTGATCAGCGGCGAAGGCCATCAGGATGTGCCCTTCGCCGATGCCCAGCGAGCCCGCCGCTGGATCGCTGAGCTGATGGCGCGCTCGCGCTGCGAACTGTGACCCGCACTCCAGCGCGGCCTGAACTGGCACCCGAGCGCCGCAGACAGCTTCGCCAGCAACGCCAGCAGGAGCGGCTTCGACAGCTGTGGCGCATCAGCCTGTTCACCGCCACGGCCGCTGGCCTGGGTTGGGTGCTGCTGCGCCAGGGCTGGGTGCTGCGCTCCCCCAGCCAGATCGAGGTGCTGGGCAGCTCCCAGGTGAACCGGGAGCAGGTGATCCGTGAAGCGCAACTGCGCTTGCCCCTGCATTTGCTCAGCCTCATGCCCCACGAACTGGCGGAACGCCTCTCGGCCAGCCTGCCGGTGGAGCAGGTGCAGGTGAGCCGCCTGATGCTGCCGCCGAGGCTGCGGATCAGCCTGGTGGAACGAGAGGCGGTGGCCCAGGCGCAACGGCGCACCAGTCGCGGCCTGGAGCAGGGCTATGTGGATCGTCTCGGCAACTGGATGACCAGCCGCCAACAGCGTGGTGGAGGCCAGGCCAAAACTCCGCAGGTGGTGGTGATCGGCTGGCAGGAGCGGCTGCGCTCACCCCTCTCCGCCGTGCTGGCTGAACAGGATCAGCTGGGTAGCGCCCTGCAGCAGGTGCGCTTTGAACCCAACGGCAGCCTCTGGCTGCGCACCGCTGCCCTGGGCGATGTGCACCTGGGCCCCCCCGATGAACGGCTGGCCCGCCGGCTGGAGGTGCTGCGCCACCTCTCCGCCCACCTGCCAGCACAAATCAAAACGCTGCGGATTCAGTCGATCGATCTCAGCGATCCCGATCAACCCGAACTGGGCTTACCCGGCAAAGCCAGCCTGAGCATCGCGGCCATGCAGCAGGCCGCTACCCAGGAGGCCAAGCAGGAAGCCAAGCGCAAACCTGCAACGCGAGCATCCGTCGACTGAAGAGTGCAAACGGTGACAGGACATTGCGGGATGTACTTAGGCCGGCAAAGGTGTCATGACCTCAGCAGCTGATCGAACAGATCAACGACATAATGCTGCGCAGCACCACTGGCACGGGACTTTCCATGGAGATCGCAGCTGAAAGCCGCAGTGCCAGCAGCAACGGAGCGAGCGGAATCGTGCCCAGTCAGTCGGCTCGGATTGAGGTGATCGGCGTGGGTGGCGGCGGCAGCAATGCCGTGAACCGCATGATCGCCTCCGACCTCCAGGGCGTGGGCTACCGGGTGTTGAACACCGATGCCCAGGCGCTGCTGCAGTCAGCGTCGAAACAACGGGTGCAGCTGGGCCAGAAGCTCACCCGTGGGCTTGGGGCGGGTGGCAACCCTGCCATCGGTCAGAAAGCCGCCGAAGAATCCCGCGCTGATCTCGCCCAGACCCTGCAGGGCACCGATCTGGTGTTCATTGCCGCGGGCATGGGCGGCGGCACCGGCACCGGCGCGGCACCGGTGGTGGCCGAAGTGGCCAAAGAATGCGGCGCCCTCACCGTGGGCATCGTCACCAAGCCCTTCGGGTTTGAAGGCCGCCGTCGCATGCGCCAGGCCGAGGAGGGCATTGCTCGCCTCTCCGAACACGTGGACACGTTGATCGTGATCCCCAACGACCGGCTGCGCGAAGCGATCGCCGGGGCTCCTCTTCAGGACGCCTTCCGCGCCGCCGACGACGTGCTGCGCATGGGCGTGAAGGGCATCAGCGACATCATCACCAAACCCGGCCTGGTGAACGTTGACTTCGCCGATGTGCGCTCGGTGATGACCGATGCCGGCACCGCCCTGCTGGGGCTGGGCATCGGTTCCGGTCGCTCCCGGGCCACCGAAGCCGCCCAGGCTGCCATCAGCAGCCCTCTGCTCGAGGCCGCCCGCATCGATGGCGCCAAGGGTTGCGTGATCAACATCTCCGGCGGCAAGGACATGACGCTGGAGGACATGACCACCGCCTCAGAAGTGATCTACGACGTGGTGGATCCCGAGGCCAACATCATCGTGGGCGCCGTGGTGGATGAACGGCTCGAGGGCGAGATCCACGTGACCGTGATCGCCACGGGCTTTGAAGGTGGCGGCAGCTACCGGCCCGAGCGTTCGATCGCCAGGTTCAGCACGTCCAGCGCCGGTGAAGCCGATCAGGGTGGGGCAGCGATTCCGTCGTTCCTGCTCAATCGCCAACGCGAGAGCTGAACAGAAGAGGGTGACCCGGAGTCCACGCCTGCTCGGAGCATCCCGTGTGGCTGCTCCCTTCCGGTCCTGACCAGATTTAGGCGTCCGGGCCGCATGGGTCCGAGTCGAGCAGATGCTAGCAATGGGCCTCGGCCAGGAGGGCTCTACTTGCGTCCCGCTGATCTGCTCACCTGCAAGCAGGAAGGACGGCCCATCGCCGCCCTCACCGCCTGGGATGCCCTCTCAGCAGCCCTGGTGGAGCAGGCCGGCGCCGATCTGATCCTGGTGGGCGACTCCCTGGCGATGGTGGTGCTGGGGCATGCCACCACCCTGCCGGTGACCCTTGAGGAGATGATCCTGCACACCCGCGCCGTGGGGCGCGGCCTGCAGAGCCCCACGGCGCAGCAGCCACTGATCGTGACCGATCTGCCCTTCCTCAGCTACCAATGCGGCGTGGATGCGGCGGTGGCCGCTGCCGGTCGGGTGCTGAAGGACAGCCCCGCCGCGGCCGTGAAGCTAGAAGGTGGCGAGCCGGAAACGCTGGCGGTGGTGGACCGCCTGGTGCGCAGCGGCATCCCGGTGATGGGACACCTGGGGCTGACGCCCCAGTCGGTGCATCAGCTGGGCTACCGGCGCCAGGCGAAGGATCCCCTCAGCCAGGAACGGCTGCGCCGCTCGGCCCGGGATCTGCAGGCGGCCGGCTGCTTTGCGCTGGTGCTGGAGCATGTGCCCGCAGAGCTGGCGGCTGGGCTCACCCAGGAGCTCACCATCCCCGTGATCGGCATCGGCGCCGGCGATCAGTGCGACGGCCAGGTGCGCGTGACGGCGGATCTGCTGGGGCTCACCGAACGGCAGCCGCCCTTCTCCCCGCCGCTGCTGGCGGGCCGGCAGCTGTGCATCGAGGCCCTCAGGGGCTGGGTGGCGGGTCTGCAACCGCAGACGCCTCCTCCCACCACACCAGCAACTCCCGCAACACCGCATTGCTGAGGGCGAGTCCCTCAGGATCGCTGAGCCGCCAGCGCGGGCCCTCCTGCCGCAGCACCCCCTGCTCCACAAACGGCTGCCAGCGCCGCCGCAGAGCCTCCGGCGCCTCCAGCAGCACCCCCTCCCGCCGGCGCAGCCCCACCATCAGCTGCTCATCCAGGGGCATGCCTGGCGAGGGCTGCGGCGGCCCCGGCTCAGCCCGTTCCAGCCAGGCGGCATAGGCCTCGCGGGTGCGCGGCCGCGCCTCACGCTGCCCCCAGGGAGCCGCCGTGGCGCCCATGCCGAACCCCCACCAACCGGCGCCGCTCCAATACACACGGTTGTGGCGTGAGGCGTGCCCCGGCAGGGCGTAGTTGGAGATCTCATAGTGGCCGTAGCCAGCCGCCGCCAGAGCGTGGGCGGTGAGCTCCATCAGATCAGCCGCCAGATCGGCCTCCGGCAGGGCCAGCTCACCACGGCGCTCCAACCGCTCAAACACGGTGCCCGGCTCCACGATCAGGTCGTAGATGGAGAGATGCGGCGGCTGCAGGGCAATCGCCTGCTGCAGCTGCTCGCGCCAGCCGGCGAGGGTTTGCTGGGGGAGCCCCTGGATCAGATCGAGGCTCCAGCTGGCCAAACGCCCCCGCCGCTGCTCCTGCTGCAGCCAGCCAGCCGCCTCCAGCAGATCCTGGCGGCGGTGGCGGCGACCGAGCTGCTCAAGCACGGCATCGCTGAAGCTCTGGCCTCCCAGGCTCACCCGCGTGACGCCCGCGGCCAGATAGCCCGCCAGACGCTGCTGATCGAAGCTGGCAGGATCCAGCTCCAGGCTCACCTCGGCACCGGGGGCCAGGCCGAAACGCCGCCGCAGGGCCATCAGCAGCTCACGCACCTGCTCCGCCGATAGCAACGAGGGTGTGCCACCCCCCACATACACGGTGGAGAGCGGCGGGCCCGACGGCGAGGCGGCAATCTCGCGATGCAGCAGGGCCAGGTAGGCGGTGATCGACGCCTGACCGGGCGCCCCAGCCTCCGCGCTGGCCCGATCGCCCAGGGGCACCACCGCGAAATCGCAGTAAAAGCAGCGCCGGTGGCAGAAGGGAACGTGGAGATAGGCGCTGCGGGGCGGCCAACCGACCGCTGCCCACCGGTTACCTCTCCGGGCCAAAGCCTCCGGGATCAGGCATGCTGCGTCACTGAAGCCTTCGCCAGCCACAGCACCGGTCATGGTGGACACCCTCATCCTGGTGCTGTTTGTGGTGTCGGGGGCTGCTGCTGGCTGGCTGGGTGTTGACCTGCTGCCCGAGCAGCAGCTGATCCAGATCCAGAACCTGGAGCGGCTCAGCTGGATCCTGGGCGCCGGCGGCGGCCTGGCGGGCCTGCTGGCGGGGTTCGTGTTCCAGCGGCTGCGCAAGCGCCTGATGGAACAGGTGCGCACCATGCCCACCGATCTGCTGGTGAGCCGGGCCGTCGGCCTGATCCTCGGCCTGCTGGTGGCCAACCTGCTGATCTCGCCGATCCTCTTCCTCTCCCTGCCCTGGGAGCTGGTGCTGGTGAAGCCCCTGGCGGCTGTGGCCGCCAACGTGTTCTTCGGGGTGTCGGGTTACAACCTGGCGGAGGTGCATGGCCGCACGCTGCTGCGCCTGTTCAACCCCAGCAGCACCGAGGCCCTGCTGGTGGCCGATGGGGTGCTGATGCCCGCCAGCGCCAAGATCCTCGACACCAGCGTGATCATTGACGGCCGCATCCGGGGCTTGCTGGATTCCGGCCTGCTGGAAGGCCAGGTGATCGTGGCTCAGTCGGTGATCGATGAGCTGCAGGCCCTGGCCGATTCGAGCAACACCGAGAAGCGCAGCAAGGGCCGACGCGGCCTGAAGCTGCTCAGCAGCCTGCGCGAGCGCTACGGCCGTCGCCTGGTGGTGAACACCACCCGCTACGAGGGCAACGGCGTGGACGACAAGCTGCTGAAACTAGCGGCCGACACCGGCGGCACCCTGCTCACAGCGGATTACAACCTCACCAAGGTGGCCGAGGTGCAAACCGTGAAGGTGATGAACCTGAGCGAGTTGGTGATCGCGCTGCGGCCGGAGGTGCAGCCCGGCGACGAGCTCAATCTCAAGATCGTGCGCGATGGCAAGGAGGCCAACCAGGGGGTGGGCTACCTCGACGACGGCACGATGGTGGTGGTGGATGGGGCCCATGGGCGCGGCGGTGAGCGCTTGCCCGTGGTGATCACCGGCGCCCTGCAAACCCCCACGGGCCGCATGGTGTTCGGCAGGCTCGAGGGCGCTGCCAGCGCCACAGGCGCCAAACCCAAACCGGGCAGCAAGAAATCCACACCCGCCAAGGGCGATCCGGGCACCGCCAACCCCCGCTAGGCTCCCGGCTCAGGCCTGCAGTTATCCGCGGATGTCGGTGTCAGCTCCCTACTACGGCGATTCCGCCGTGATGCGCACCCCTCCGCCGGATCTGCCCTCGCTGCTGCTCAAGGAGCGGATCGTGTATCTCGGCCTGCCGCTGTTCAGCGACGACGATGCCAAGCGGCAGATGGGCATCGACGTGACCGAGCTGATCATTGCCCAGCTGCTCTATCTGGAGTTCGACAACCCGGATAAGCCGATTTTCTTCTACATCAACTCCACCGGCACCAGCTGGTATTCGGGCGATGCCATCGGCTTTGAAACCGAGGCCTTCGCCATCGCCGACACGATCCGCTATGTGAAGCCGCCGGTGCACACCATCTGCATCGGCCAGGCCATGGGCACCGCCGCGATGATCCTCAGCGCCGGCACCAAGGGTCACCGCGCCGCCCTGCCCCACGCCTCGATCGTGCTGCACCAGCCCCGCAGCGGCGCCCGCGGCCAGGCCAGCGACATCCAGATCCGGGCCAAAGAAGTGCTGCACAACAAGCAGACGATGCTCGAGATGCTCTCGGCCAACACCGGCCGCAGCGTGGAGCAGCTCTCCAAGGATTCCGACCGGATGACCTACCTCACGGCCGATCAAGCCGTGGAGTACGGCCTGATCGATCGGGTGCTCACGAGCCAGAAGCTGCCAAGCCCCCTGCCGGCAGGTGCCGGCGTGAGCCCCGGCAACCCCGGGATCAGCTGAAACCGGTTAGGCCCCTGCATCGGCCTCGATCCACACCCGTTCCTCTTCACCTCCGGCCACCCCCGCTTCCGCCATGCCCATCGGCACCCCCAGCGTTCCCTACCGCCTGCCCGGCAGCCAGTACGAGCGCTGGGTTGACATCTACACACGCCTGGGCGTGGAGCGGATCTTGTTCCTCGGCTCCGAGGTGAACGACGCCATCGCCAACAGCCTGGTGGCGCAGATGCTCTACCTCGACTCGGAGGACAACTCCAAGCCGATTTACCTCTACATCAACTCACCGGGTGGCTCGGTGACCGCCGGCCTGGCGATCTACGACACGATCCAATACGTGAAGAGCGATGTGGTGACCATCTGCGTGGGTTTGGCCGCCTCGATGGGCGCCTTCCTGCTCGGCGCCGGCACCAAAGGCAAGCGATTGGCGCTGCCCCACAGCCGGATCATGATTCACCAGCCCCTGGGCGGCACCAGCCAGCGCCAGGCCAGCGATATCGAAATCGAGGCGCGCGAAATCCTGCGTCTCAAGGACATGCTCAACCAGAGCATGGCTGACATGACCGGCAAGGAGCTGGCCAAGATCGAGAAGGACACCGACCGCGACTACTTCATGAGCGCCGCTGAGGCCGTGGAGTATGGCCTGATCGACCGCGTGATCGCCCATCCCACGGAAGCCACAGCTGCGGCCTGACGAGCCGCGTCAGGCGCTTTCGTAAGCTCGACCCTTGCTCAGCGCAGAACCGAAGCCCCTGATGGCCAAGCTGTATTACGACACCGACGCCGACCTCAGCCTGCTGAACGGGAAGACGGTGGCCATCATTGGCTATGGCTCCCAAGGCCACGCCCACGCCCTCAACCTCAAGGACAGCGGCGTGAACGTGGTGGTGGGCCTCTACGAAGGCAGCCGCTCCGCCGAGAAGGCCAAGGCCGATGGCCTTGAGGTGCTCAGCGTGGCTGACGCCGCCGCCAAGGCCGACTGGATCATGGTGCTGCTGCCCGATGAAACCCAGAAGGCCGTCTACGACGCCGAGATCGCGCCTCACCTCAGCGCCGGCAAGGTGCTCAGCTTCGCCCACGGCTTCAACGTGCGCTTTGAGCTGATCAAGCCCCCCGCCGACGTGGATGTGGTGATGATCGCGCCGAAGGGCCCCGGCCACACCGTGCGCTGGGAATACCAGAACGGCATGGGCGTGCCCGCCCTGTTCGCCATCCACCAGGACGCCACTGGCAACGCCCGCGCCCTGGCCATGGCCTACGCCAAGGGCATCGGCGGCACCCGCGCCGGCATCCTGGAAACCAACTTCAAGGAAGAAACCGAAACCGACCTGTTCGGTGAGCAGGCCGTGCTCTGCGGCGGTCTCTCCGAGCTGGTGAAGGCCGGTTTTGAAACCCTGGTGGAGGCTGGATATCAGCCCGAGCTGGCCTACTTCGAGTGCCTGCACGAGGTGAAGCTGATCGTGGATCTGATGGTGAAGGGCGGCCTCACCGCCATGCGCGATTCGATCTCCAACACCGCTGAATACGGCGACTACGTGAGCGGCCCCCGCCTGATCACGGCCGACACCAAGGCCGAGATGAAGCGCATCCTCACCGACATTCAGGACGGCACCTTCGCCCGCAACTTCGTGGCTGAGTGCGAAGCCGGCAAGCCCGAGATGCAGAAGATCCGCGACCGCGACAGCCAGCACCCGATCGAGCAGGTGGGCAAAGGCCTGCGCTCGATGTTCTCCTGGCTGAAGGCCGCCTGATCCAGGCCTCAACCGCAGCCATGACGCTGCCGCTTCCAGGGGTGGATTCCTTCACGGGGATCCACCCCTTTCTGCTGGTGATCGCCGCCGCCGGCCTGGATCGGCTGGTGGGAGATCCGCGCTGGTGCCTGCACCCTGTTGTGGTGATGGGCTGGTGGATCAGCCGGCTGCGACCACTGGCGGAGCGCTGGGGCGGTGATCGGCCCTGGGCGCTGCGGCTGGCCGGCGGCGTGATCACGGTGCTGTTGGTGGGCGCCAGCGGCGGCGCCGGCTGGCTGCTGGAGCAGTGGGCGCTGGGCAGCTTCACGGCCGCAGCCGAGCCCACCCCCCACGCGATCGCAGCGGCGCCACGGCTGATCCTGCTGGTGGCGCTGGCCAGCGCCCTGGCCGGCCGCAGCCTGGAGCAGGCGGTGCGCGCTGTGCTGCGGGTGCTGCCGCCCCGCGGCCAAGGCCGGCGCTCAGCTGATGAACACCAGCTCGAGCCAGCCCGCACTGCCCTGAGCTGGATCGTTGGGCGCGACACCGCCAACCTCAACCGCGCCGAGATCCTGCGGGCCGCAGCGGAAACCGCCAGCGAAAACGCGGTGGACGGCTTGTTTGCGCCGCTGTTCTGGATGCTGCTGGGGGCGGCCCTCTGGAGCGCCGGCTGCCGTGCCGCCCCCGGCCCCCTGGCCCTGGCCTGGGCCTTCAAGGCCAGCAGCACCCTCGATTCGATGCTGGGCTACAGGCAGGGCCGGCTGCGCTGGCTGGGCACCGCCGGCGCACGGCTCGACGACCTGCTGGTGTGGCTCCCCTGCCGCCTGGTGGCCCTCAGCCTGCCGCTGGCAGCGGCGGCTGGCCCGAGGCATTGCTGGCGGCTGTATCGCGCGGCGCTGCGCGATGGCGCCCCCGACCCCTCCCCGAATGCGGGCGTGTCGCAGGCGATCTACGCCCAGGTGCTGCAGATCCAGCTGGGGGGCCTGAACCGCTACGGCGAGGCGCTCAAGCCCAAACCGCTGCTCGCGAAGGGCTGCCCGCTACCCGACGACCGCGACGTGGAGCGGATGCTGCGGCTCAGTCAAACCCTCGAGGCGCTGTGGCTGCTGGTGGGCCTGGCTGCAGGCGTTCTGATGCGTGCCGCCGGCTAACAGCACTCAGTAGGCGCCGCGATCCATCGGCAGCAGCACCACACCGATGGTGCGCAGCACGATGCCCAGATCCAACCAGAAACTGCGGTTGCGCACGTAGGCGAGGTCGAGCCGCACGCGGGTGCGGTAGGTGAGGTTGTTGCGGCCTGACACCTGCCAGAGGCCCGTGAGGCCGGGCCGCACCGCCAACACCTCATCCATGTGCTTGCCGTAACGGCGCAGTTCGTCCCACACGATCGGGCGCGGACCCACCACGCTCATCTCGCCGCGCAGCACATTGATGAACTGGGGCAGTTCATCGAGGCTGGAGCGGCGCAGCAACTTCCCGAGCGGCGTGATGCGTGGATCGCGCTTGAGCTTGTGATCACGCTCAAACTCGGCCCGCAGGTTGGGATCGGCAGCCAGCACCGCCGCGAGCACACGATCGGCATCGCTGCGCATGGTGCGGAACTTCAGGCAGCCGAATCCCTTGTAGCCGCGGCCGATGCGGCGTTGGCGATAGAACACCGAACCCCGGGAGCTCAGCTTCACCAGAACCGCCAACAGCAGGAACAGCGGCGAGCCGAGCGTGAGCACCAGCAGCGAGAACACAATGTCGCCGCCCCGCTTGAGCACGCGGCCCCGCCGGGACTGTGCCGCCAGCAAGCTGCTGGCCGTGGCTTCAGCCGGAATGGAAGAGGCGGCAGACAAACGGCGGCGGACCCCCAGGGTGACCCTGGTGTCATTAAAGAAGTCCGGCCGCCGGGGGCTTGGCGGCGGCGGTCACTCACCCCAGAGGCACAGACATCGGCCGGGCGCGCTCAGCCCGCAACCGCTGATGCCGGCTCCATACCTGCTCAATCAGGGCAGCCATGCGCTGCCGGAACCGCTGCGGGCCAAAACGCTCCGCGCATTGGCGCAACTGCGCAGCCGGCAGCTGCTGCCAGAGGCGCTGCTGCTCGAAATACTCCAGCGCGGCCACCAACGACGCCACGCTTTGCTCAGGGAACAGCAGCCCCGTGGGCTGCGAGCAGCCGCTGCTGATGCAACGCACGCTGTCGAGCAGGCCGCCCTGGCCGAGCCCCACCACCGGTGCGCCGGCCGCCATCGCCTCCACCGGTGCGATCCCGAAATCCTCAAGCCCGGCATACACGTAGGCCCGGCAGCGCGCCAGCCAGGCATTCACCTCCGGCTGCGGCAAACGACCCAGCAGCTGCACGGTGGGGCCCGCCATCGCCTCGAGCCGTGCCCGCTCGGGGCCATCACCGATCACCACCAGGGGCAGTCCCGTGCGATTAAAAGCCTGCACCACCAGATCCACGCGCTTGTAGGGCACCAAGCGGCAGAGGCAGAGGTAAACGTCGTCGCGGGGTTGATCCCACTGGAAGCGCTCCAGGGCAACCGGTGGATGCACCACGGTGGCGGAGCGGCCCCAATAGCGGCGGATGCGGGCGGCCGTGAAGCGGGAGTTGGCGATCAGAGCGTCCGGTCGCTGGGCGCTGAGCACATCCCACTGCCGCAGGCGATGCAGCTGCCAGCGGATCAGGGGACCTAAACCACCGCGCGCCAGGGCCGACTGGCGCAGATAGGCGTGCATCTGATCCCAGGCGTAGCGCACGGGGGTGTGCACATAGCTGAGATGACATTGATCCGGGCTGGTGAGCACGCCCTTGGCCACCAGATGGCTGCTGCTGATCACCAGTGGGTAATCACCCAGATCGAGCTGCTCAATCGCCAGGGGCAGCAGCGGCAGGTATTGCTGCACATGGCTCACCCCCCAGGGCAACTGCTGAATGAAAGAGGTGTGGATGGAACGACCGCCAAGCCAGCTGGCCGAGCGACCGCTTTCGCCATCCACCAGCGCCGCCAGCTGCGGGCGATCGAGCAGGGCATCCAGCTGCTGCACCACCAGCTCAGCGCCGCCCACGGAACGGGGCGTGAACCACTCGTGCACAAGGGCCGCGGGGCCGGGAAGGTTTGCCATCGGGGCAAGCTAGAGCGGCTTTCTTGAAGAAGGATTGCTCAAGAGATCACAAAAACTCTCATCTGATTGCACTCCCAACGGTGGATCTCGATGCTGACGCCAGCCCCCCCCTGCCATGGCGATCCGCGAGCTCCTGGAAGACGCCCTCGACGAACCATCGATCGGGGAGACCGAACGCTTCGAATGGCACGCCACGCCCGTGGGCATCGCCGCGCTCTGGACCGCCGGCAAGGCACCAACACCACCACCTTTCGACAATGCGCTCGAAGAAGGGCTGCAGGTGGGGCTTGACCTCAGCCGTGAGGAGCGCGAATTCCACCAGGTGAGCCGCGGTCTGGTGCTGTTGTTTCACAGCTGAGCACGCCCCTACCCCCTGGATCACCGCCGTTCAGCACAGCCTTCTAACGAGCAGATCCACCACGATGACTTCGGTGGAGCGCCCCGTTTCAGCACTGAGCAGCTCGAACTCCTCGAGCTACTCCTTCGACCAGTCCACCTCAAGGGTGCAGAGAGGCTCTGGGTGGCCTTGATGGGTCAGGTCAAGACGCGAAAGACCCTTTGCAAATGAGCAATCGGATTGTTGGTGTCATCTCCACGGACGAACCAGCACTCGGTGCTGCCACTCCGCAGCAGAGCACGGAAGTCATCGGCATCAATCAGGATCCCTGCACCCACTGCCAGAGCAACCATCTCTTCCGGCGTATTGGCGTCAAAGAATTCGTGTTGAATGTCTAAGTCACCGTCTACCTGATGGCAGAGGTGGTCCAAGGCATCCAGAAGCGGTTGAGAGTCGGTGTCCACGCTGCGGGAGCGGGTAGATCTCAACGCTGCGGGAGCGGGTAGATCTCAACGCTAAGCGGGCACCCACACCTTCAGCACATAACTTTACGGAGAGAGTGCCAGGCGCTGTGCTTACAGCGCAGAAGGCGATAACAATTCGATCCAGCGCTCAAGAGCAGCCGCTACAGCACTCAGGCATCTGGTGCCCTCAAGTTCGCTCAGCGACCCATTGCTGAAACCCTGGCGGAACGGCCAGCCCCCATTGACCCTCACACCTCAAGAGCAGAAAGCAGGTGACGCGCTTGTCAAGCAACAGCGATATCTCAGGAGTTCAACAACACGCACTCGTTCCCCAACTCCACGTCCAACAACACAACGTCGGAGCTCACCCTTTCAAACCTGGACGACCCCAACAGCAAAAGTCCCACCACCGCAGGGGAAGTGGGACGTCGATGGTCTTCGCGGGACCTTCTGAATACGGAGAGGGTGTCCGTCCAGATAAGCGCCAAAGAAGTCCAGATAGGTCGTTTTGAAGAATGCACCTTCAGATTCCAACAACACATCCAACAACGCAGACACCGCCAAATAAGCGGCATATGAGTTCTGTGCGTTCAGGAATCGGGGACGC
>VGPW01000017.1 GCA_016882545.1 Cyanobacteria bacterium M_surface_10_m2_179
GTTGCCGAAGCGGCTGGTGGGGGCATACCACCCCGTGACCTGATAGCCCCAGGAGCCATCGAAGGGATGCTCCGAGATCGGCATCAGCTCGATGTGGGTGAAGCCCCGCGCCTTCACGTAGGGGATCACCCGATCGGCGAGTTCGGGGTAGGTGAGCAGACGCGCACCGGGCTTGAGGTCGGCTGCCGGCACCGGCGGGCGGGGGGTGCCGTCGGGTCCGATGTAGGGCTGATCGGCGGCGGCGTGCATCCAGCTGCCCAGATGCATCTCATAGACAGCGATCGGCTGATCGAGCGGATTGCTGCTGTCGCGCTCCTGCATCCAGGCGCTGTCGCCCCACTGGTAGCCGGCCAGGGCTTCAACCACCGAGCCGTTGTTGGGGCGCACCTCATGGCGGAAGCCATAGGGATCCGCTTTCTGATAGCAGTGGCCGGCCTGGGTGCGGATCTCGTATTTGTAGATTTCACCGGGCTTGAGCCCCGGGATGAACAACTCCCAGCAGCCGCCCAGGCGCGCTTGCATCGGGTGATGGCGGCCATCCCAGCCGTTGAAGTTGCCCAGCACGGAGACGCTGCGGGCATTGGGGGCCCATAGGCAGAACATCACCCCTGCCACGCCATTGCGGCTCACCACATGGGCGCCCATGCGCTCCCAGATGTGGTGGTGGTTGCCCTCGGCGAACAGATGGCGATCCATCTCGCCCATCCACTCCTCGCGGAAGGCCCAGGGATCGTGGGCCACGTGCTCGATGCCGCCACGCAGCACGTGCACCTGGTAGCCGCTGCCGGGATCGTGGGTCACCTCGGCCTCGAAGATCCACGGGTGGTGCGGGGTGGCCATCGGAATGGCCGTGCCGCCGGTCATCAGCTCAACCCGTTCGGCCTCGGGCATCCACACCCGAACCGCCCAGCCGCCGCTCTCCAGGGGCTGGGGCCCCAGCACCGCATAGGGGTGATGGTGCCGGCACTCCGCCAAGCGCTGGGCATCGTCCACCATCCAGTCGAGCTGAGCCAGCACAGGCCTGAGTGCAAAAGCGTGGCTGGGAGCTTAAGGCCGTTTTTCGGTCAGCGAACCGGCTTGGGAGGGGCCGGTGTTTCGGGGAAGTCAACGCCGGTGATCTGGTTCTCGCTGTTGAGGATCACGTAGAGGTTGTCGCTGAGGCGGTTGAACTGCACATTCACCAGCACCAGATGTGTTTCAGGGGTGCTTTCGGCTTCCACCGCCCGGCCCACCTTCACGAAGCTGCCGGTTTCGCGTTGCAGGTCAAACCACTTGCTCTGCAATGAGGCGGGGGTGAGTTCCTTCTGCACCGATGGGTTGAGGAAGCTCTGGGCGGTGATGAAGTTGCCGGTGCTGATCGCTTGCACGAACTGCAGCGCCACGGAGCTGGTGGCGTCGTCGGTGCGATCGAAGTAGTAGCGCTCAATGCGGCCGTCCCGGCCCAACACCATGAACACCACCCGGCTGCCGGCCTTGGTTTTCAGTTCGGCCTCCACGGTGCTGTTGTTGGTGCCGCTGCGCACGCTCAACAGCTCGTAGCTCAGCACCTTCGGCTGGCTGCGCATCGTGGCCGCGATCATCGACGGACTGGTGACCGCCTGCAGCGAGGGCGAGAACTGCGCGAAGCGGGCATTGGCATCGCCCTGCTTCACTGCCTCCAGCACGCGCAGTGCCGCGGCGCGGGCCTGATCCACCGTGAGGGCTGGGGTGCTACCGGCCGCAGCGGGACCGGCCTGCGCCTGGGCTGCCGTGGGCAGCTGCAGCCCTCCCAGCAATGAAGCCGCCAGCAGGGAGACCAGAGCGGGGCGCAGCGGGCGCAACATCGCAGCCGAACAAAGTGGGCCTCAGTTTGCCCCAAGCATTGGCTCGATGCTGAGGCTGGCTTGATCGAGTTCGAGCGTTGCGCTGATCACGCGATGCTGCGCTGAAGCAGGACCCCGGGGCAGCGAGCCATCCCCGGGGTTCACGGCGATCTGCGGCCAGGCGGCCAAACCGATCGAGAGGCGCAGCTGTTCTCCGGGCTGCAGGGTGAGCAGCAGCGGTTGCAGGCGCACCTCCCGGCTGGCCTGCTGCAAGCAGTGGCTGCCCAGCTGGCGCGCCACACCGGTGCTGCACTGGATCACCGCGCCATCTGGTTTCACCACCGACAGGGCCACGCAGAGATCGAAGCCCGGCTGATCCGCGGCAGCGCTGAGCTGCAGCAGCGGCTGGCCGATCAACTCCATCGTCTGCTCGCAGGGGCGGCTGCTGAAGCAGGCCACATCGCAGCGCTGATCGAGATCGCCCCGCTCCACACAGCCTGCATCCAAGCCCAGATGGCCGCCGCGGCCTGGCAGGGGCCTCCAGGGGTCGTGCACCACGGTGACGCTGCCGCAGCCTGAGCTCTCTAGCTCCAACCGCCCCTCGTGGCTGTCCACCGCGGCCAGGCCTGCGCTGCTCAGCCCCCAACGCTGCTGGCTGGCCTGCTGCGGTGAGCGGGGCAGCCAGTTGTTGCTTCCCAGATCCTCTAGCCAGCAGGGCTCGGCTGGCAGGGGTTCGGCGCCGTCGCGGTCGCGCAGGTGGCGATCAAAGAAGGCCAGCTGCAGCCGATCGATGCCGCCGCGCCAGTGCAGGTGGCTCCAGGCCCCCACCCGCAGCTGCGGATTGGCGCCGGCGGCGTGGCTGCGCTGCCACAGATCCAGCACCCCCTTCAGGTGGGGGTCGTGCCAGCCACCGATCATCAGCATCGGCTGCTGCCAAAGTTCCGCCGGTGGTTGATGCACCCGCCAGCCCTGGGCTGTGGCCGGATCCAGGCGGAACCATCCCGCCGCCATGCCGTGGGGGTCGTGGCGCACCAGCAGCGCCAGGCCATCGCTGAGAAAGCGGTTGCTCTCCAGGCTGGCCCGGATCGCGGCCCAGGCTTCGGCATCGCCACGGCGCTGCGCTTCCTGGGCCGCCAGCTGCAGACCCCACCCCAAACCCAGAGCCCACCAGTGGCAGCCGCCCTCGCTCGCCCAGTGCAGCCGTTCATCCAGCCCGGCCATCGCCGGCACCAGGGCATCCGGCAGCTGGCTCGGGTCGCTGAGCAGCAGCTGGCTCAGCCCCTGATAGGAGAACCCATAGCTGCCGATGCGGCCGTTGCACCAGCGTTGGCTGCGCAGCCAGGCCAGGGTGCTGCTGCCATCGGCCGGTTCCTGGCGGAAGCCGAGAAAGTCGCCTTCCGACTCGCCGCGGCCGCGCACGTCCTGCACCACCACGGCATAGCCCTTGCTTGCATACCACTGGGGGTGGGCGTAGGTGATGGTGGAGGCGATGGCGCGGCCATAGGGCTGGCGCATCAGCAGCACGGGCCAGGGGCCCGTCCCGGCCGGTTTCCAGAGGCGGCAGCGCAGCGAGAGACCATCGGCGGCCTCGATCCAGCTGTCGCTCACCGAGGCGCTCACGTCAGCGCACGTCGGGGCAATACAAACCCACCACGTAGGTGGAGACGATTTCGGCGTCGGTGCTGCTCAGGCCCTGCTGGGAGGCGATCTGGGCCACGGCCTGGGGCGCGGTATAGGAGATCCCCTGGGCGTTGAGCTCCTTGAGCTGTGCGCAGAGGGTTTTGGCCCGTTGTGGGTTGTTCTTCACCGATTCCAGCAGCGGTGAATTGGCCCGGGCCGGCGCGGCGGCCGTGAGCAGGGTGAGCAGCGCAAGGGCCAACCCAGGGCCGCAGTGGCGCAGATGGGTCATGGCGGCACCAGCAGGCACTGGCTGGATGGAATCAATCTGTATTCCAGGGATGCCGGCTGCCCCTGGGAGGGAGTGAGGGTCAGTTCCGCGAGCGACCGGTGAGCCGCTGGGCCCGCTGAATCCAGTCGCGCACGGTGGCGGCATCCACCCGGGCCGGTGCCATGCCGGTGAGCGAGCGCTCCAGCCGCCCCAGCTGGGTGAGCAGTTGTTGGGGCGAGGCCTGGGCCAGCCCCTGGCTGCTGGCAATGCCGGCATAGAGCAGCAAGGCGGCCTCATGGGGCAGCAGCGCCAGCTCGGCCACCAGCTGAGCCTGGCCTCGCAACTTGCGCAATTGACGCTCCAGCGCCCCACCACGGCTGGCCAGTTGCCTGAGCTCGCCATCGCTGAGGGCGGCGAGCTCCGCCCAGCTGTTCACCCCCTGCTGTTTGAGCACGCCCTCCTCCCGCTGGAAGTGGCGCGGCAGCGGATAGGGCGAGGCGCTCAACCGCTCAACCCTTCACGGTGACGCTGCCATCGGCCAGGTTGCGCACGGCGCTGGCGAGCACCACCGGTGTGTCGGCACCATCGCCGGTGGCCTCAACGCGCCGCAGCCGCACTTCCACCAGCTGGGTGCCGCGGCCGCTGCCGCGCAGGTTGAGCGCAACCTGCTCCACCGAGGGCCCGAAGGCGGCGCGGGGCAGATCAGCCGGAGCCGCGGCCACCACCAGATCGGAGCCGTTGTCGAACACCACCGGCACGCTCACCGCCCCCTCCACCAGCTGGCGGGGGGCATAACTCACGGCAAAGGCCAGGCAGGAGAGGGACAACAGCACCGTGAAGCTCGTTACCCCCACCAGGCGGAAGCGGATGCCCCAGCGCACCACGAAGGCCACCAGCGTGAGCACCAGCAGCACCGCGGATGCAACTCCCAGCCACTCGCCGGCGGTGAGCAGCAGGGGATCAGCGCGCATGGGGGCTCGGCGAGGCGAAAGATCACCTTTATATTGCGGCCTGCTCAGCTTCTGAGACTCACGGGCCGCCGGATCCCACGATCCCCTCGCCGATCAGGCCGCCCTGTTGGCGTCATCCCTGTAGCGGGTGCGGGCGTAGCCCTGGCGCTCGCCGCTGGATGGTCGTCGCTCGATCAGCTCACCGAGCGGATCTATTTGCAGCGCCGCCCCTGGCTGGAGCGGGTGGTGAGCTCGGCCATGGGGCAGCCCCTGCAGCTGGGGCCTTATGCCGGCTTGCGGCCGCTTGGGTTGGCGGCGGGGCCGAGTCGTTTCCGGGCGGGGGGCAACAACCGCTCCACCACTGATGCCGCAGGGGTGGAGCTCAGCTTCGATCCCCTGGCGAGCCTGTTGCAGCGGGCCTGGGTGCTGCAGATCCGGGTGTTGCGCCCCACCGTGCAGCTGCGCCGCAATGCCCGCGGCGCTTTCTGGGAGCTGCCCAGTCAGCGTCCGGGCCGCGAACCACCCCGGCTGGGGTTGCGCATTCAGGTGCCGCAGGCCGGCCGCGGTGTGCTGCACAGCGCCGGGGGTGAGCGCCTGGCCTTCGGGGTGCGCGGTGGCGCCGATCTGTGGCTGTGGCGCCGCGATCTCGGCGTGCGCGGCTGGATCACCCCGCAGGCGGGTGGGCACTTGCCGTTCCAGGTGCAGGCCAACTGGCAGCAGCGCCGCTGGCAGCTGCAACTGCAGCCCAGAAAAGTGCCGGTAGCACCCCTGTTGCCGCTCCTCCCTGAGGGCCTGCATGGCGGCCTGGTGGGGCGCGTTTCCGGCTTGGTGGATGGTGAGCTGCTGCTGGGCCGCCAGCCGGGTGCGCCCCGTTGTGCGGGCTCCCTGCGCAGTTCGCAGCTGCAGTGGAAGCCGCCTGGCGACCAACCAACCCTGCAGCTGGGCGGGCTCAACCTCCGTTGCACCGATCAATCGGTGCTGTTGGCACCCGCCAGCTTCCGTTGGGCCGCCTGGCGCGGCCGGCTCGATGGCCGCCTCCGCCCCGCCACCGGCGTGTTGCAGCTGCAGCTGGCTGCACAGGATCCCAAGCAGGGGCAGCGCTTGCAGGCCAGCCTCAAGGGGCCCTGGCGCAACCCGGATCTGCTGCTATTAGGCGCCTGGCCCAAGCAGCAGTTGCAGCTGCAGGCCCAGGTGGCGATCCGCAGCCAGGCGGGGGTGCGTGTGCAGCTGAAAGGCCTGCAGCTGCGCCGCGGCGATGGCCTGCTCACGGCCAGCGGTCAGCTGTGGCCGCTGCTGCACGTGCGCAGCGGTGAGCTGCGCCTGGGCCGGGCCTGGTCGCCCCAGCTGCAGCGGCTGCTGGGCCGCACCTCGCCGCTGCAGCTCTCCCTGCGCCAGCTCGGCGCCTGGAGCCGCCCCCGCCTGCAGCTTGATCTCAGCCAACCAACCAACCCCTGGCTCGGCGGTTGGGTGGCGCAGCTCCATTGGCGCCCGGGCTTGCTGGAACTGCAGCGCCTCCGCGCGCCGCAGCTGGAGGCCCGCGGCCGGCTGCCGCTGCAGCTGAAGGCCGGCGGCCTGCGCGCCGGGGCTCTGCAGCTCGATCTCAACCTTCAGGCCTTTGCCCTGGAGCGGCTCAGCCCCCTGCTGGGCACACCGCTGCGGGGTCGGCTCGATGCCTGGGGACAGCTGCGCGGCCCGCTCCAGCAGCTCCAGCCCAATCTGCAACTGCTCCTGCAGCAGCCCGGCCTGGGCCCGCTCCGCCTGGGCGAAAGCTGGCGTGGATCCCTGCAGACCGTGGCCGGGGGTGGGGCCGATCTGCAGTTGCAGGCCCTGGCGCCGGCGCCGATTGGCGTGGTGCAGGCTCAGCTCGATCGGCACTGGCGGCCCCGGCAGGCCCGACTGGAGCGCGGCGGCGGCAGCCTGGCCCTCAACGGTGATGCCCGCCGCTACAGCTGGGAGGCACGCCGGCTTCCCCTGGCCGGTGTGCAGCTGGCCCTGGGGCCCAGTGGTCGCTTCCAGCCCCTGCAGGGTGATCTCAGTGGCCGCGGGCGCCTTGATCCGCAGCCCCTGCTGATCAGTGGTGGCGTGGTGGTGCAGCGCCCCCAGCTGCTGGGTGTGTCGGGCCGCAGCCTGGAGGCCAGCGGGGCGTTTCGTCCCCAGCAGTTCAGCGCCCAGGGGCTGTGGCGGGGTGAGCGCGACGACAGCGTGCGCTTCCAGCTCAAGGGCAAGCCCGGCGCCGATCTCTGGGCCCGTTTGGTGGCGCGTCAGTTTGGTTCCGAATCGATTCAGGAGCTGCTGGAGGCCTCCCAGCGCTGGCGCAGCGGTCCGCTGCCGCTGGGTGGATCCAGCCGCGACCTGCTGGGGTTGGCGATCGCGGGCCTGGGCCTGAGCCTCGATGAGCAACTGCTGCTGCTCCAGCAGGCCCATCAGCAGCTGGAGCTCAGTCGCCAAAACCGCAACGCCCTGCGCAACAACCTCGATCCCGCCGATCTGCAGGGTCTGATGAATGCCGACCTCACCCTGGTGGGTTCGCGGCTGGATCGCTTGTCGCTCGATCTGGCTGCCGCTGGTCACCTCTGGTTGCGGGGCGACGACCGCGATCAGGCCCTCACCGCAGCCCCGCTGCGGCTCACCCTGCGCGGCCCGCTGGGGGGCGGGGGCCGTTTTTCGATCGAGCATCTGCCCCTGGCGCTGCTGGCCCTGGTGGCGCCCGTGCCTGAGGGCCTGCGCGGTGGGTTGGGCGCCGCCGGGCGGGTGCAGTTCGGCGGTCGCGGTCGCAGGCCTGAGCTCGAACTCAGCCTGGCGCTCCAGGATGCCGAGCTGGCGGGGCAGCCGCTGCGCTTGGAGCGGGGTGATCTGGCCCTGCAGCGCGACACCCTCAGCATCGACTGGTCGCTGCGCAGCGACGGTGCCGCCAACGCCGTGGATCTGAAGGGCACGGTGCCCCTCGACCCCAACCGCGACGATCTCGAGCTGCGCCTGGCCAGCCGCGGCGATGGCCTGGCCTTCCTTTCAGTGCTGGGTGGCCCGGGCCTGCAGTGGCAGCAGGGCAATGCCGACCTGCAGCTGCTGGTGCGGGGTTCGCTGCAAGCCCCACTGGCCAACGGCTTCCTGCGCTTCCGCGATGGGGTGTTGCAGGTGGCGGGGCAGACGATGCGCGAGCTCGACGCCACCGTGCTGTTCGATTTCCGCGAGCTGGAGCTGCAGCAGCTCACCGCTCGGGTGGGTGAGAAGGGCCGGATCAGCGGCGGCGGCCAGCTGGGGTTGATGCAACCGATCGAGTCAACGGCGCGCCCCTTGCTGCTGAAGCTGGAGCAGGCGCCCTTCAAGCTGCCGCGCCTGCAGGCTCAGGCCGATGGCGAGGTGCGGGTGGCCGGGTCGCTGCGCCGCCCGGCCCTCAGCGGCGAGGTGCAGATCAGCCGCGGCAGCCTCAATGTGCAGTCGGGGCAGCTGGCCACCGAGGCCAACCCCAGCCGTCCGGTCACGATCCCGGAGCTGGTGGAGGCGCGCTGGGATTTCTCCAAGCCCCTGGTGGTGATGGGCCAGCAGATGGAGAGCTCCGCCAGCCGCGACCTGCGGGCCGCCGTTCCCAACCTGCCCTTCCTGCAGCTGCAGGGGCTGCGGCTGCGGCTCGGCCCCGATCTGCGGGTGGGTGTGCCCAACGTGCTCAACTTCAACACCGGCGGGGTGCTCACCCTCAACGGGGCCCTCGATCCATCGATGCAGGTGAGCGGGGTGGTGCGCCTGCTGAATGGCCGCCTCAACCTGTTCACCACCAACTTCAGCCTCGATCCCGACGCGCCCAACGTGGCGGTGTTCACCCCCAGCCTCGGCCTGATCCCCTATCTGGATATCGCCCTGCGCACCCGGGTGTCCGACACCCTGGCGGCCAACCAGCTCACCCGCTCGAGCTTCTACGACAGGGCGGCGACCGCCCCGGCCAATTCCATCGATCAGCTGCGCCTCGTGAAGGTGCGGGTGGAGGCGGCCGGCCCCGCCGATCGTCTGGCCCAGAACATCCGGCTCACCAGTTCGCCGCCGCTGCCCCAGGAGCGGCTGGTGGCCCTGATCGGCGGCAATTCGCTGGTGGGCCTGGCCGGTGGCAATGCCGGTGCCGCCCTGGCCACGGTGCTGGGGCAGTCGCTGCTGTCACCGCTGGTGAGCGGCCTGAGCGATGCCTTCGGACAACGGCTCACCTTTGCCCTCTATCCCACCTTCTTTGCCCCTGCCGAGGTGCTGGCCAGCGAAAACCCCTCCAAGCGTCTGCCCTCTCAGCTGGTGCTGGGCTCAGAGATCGGCCTCGACATCACCGAGCGCTTCAATGTTTCGGTGCTTGCCGCACCCAATCGCAGCGACATCCCAGCCCAGGCCACCCTGCGCTATCAGGCCAGTGATCGGCTCGGCGTGCAGACCTCGGTGGACAGCGAAGGTCGCTGGCAGGGCCAGCTGCAGTTGCTGTTCCGTTTCTAGGGGGAGCCATGAACCAGCTGATCGGAGTGGATCTGGGGGGCACGGCCATCAAGCTCGGTCGCTTCAGCCAGCAGGGTGAGCTGCTGGCGGAGCTGGAGGTGCCCACCCCCCAGCCGCCGCTGCCCGGGGCGGTGGTGATGGCGATCGTGGAGGCGGTGCAGCAGCTCGATCCCCAGCGGCTCGCTCCCGTGGTGGGTGTGGGGCTGCCCGGGCCGATGGATGCCACGGCGCGGGTGGCGCGGGTGTGCATCAACCTGCCGGGTTGGGAGCAGGTTCCCCTGGCCGACTGGCTCGAGCCGCAGCTGCAGCGCCAGGTAACCCTCGCCAACGACGGCAATTGCGCCCTGATGGGGGAGGCCTGGCTGGGGGCTGCCCGCGGCTGCGCTGATGTGTTGCTGCTCACCCTGGGCACCGGCGTGGGCGGCGGGGTGCTGTTGGGCGGGCAGCTGTTCAGTGGCCATGGCGGCGCGGCGGCGGAGCCGGGGCTGATCTGTGTGGATCCCCAGGGCCCCCCCTGCAACAGCGGCAACCGCGGTTCCCTGGAGCAGTTCTGCAGCATCCAGGGCCTGGTCCGGCTCTCACCGCTGCCGCCGCGGGAGCTCAGCGACCGCGCCGCCGCAGGCGATCCTGAGGCCTTGGCGGTGTGGCATGCCTACGGCCGTTGGCTGGGGATCGGCTTGAGCTCGCTGATCTATGTGCTCACCCCGGAGCTGGTGTTGATCGGTGGTGGGCTCAGCGCCGCCAGCGACCACTTTCTGCCTGCGGCCCTGGCGGAGGTGCAGCAGCGGGTGCAGGCGGAAAGCCGCGCCGGCCTGCAGCTGCGACGCTGCGCCCTGGGCAACGGCGCGGGCCGGCTTGGGGCGGCGCGGCTGGCGCTCGAACGCCTGCTGCTGCCTGGGCTGGGATGATGCGCCCAGTGCCCTGCGGCGTTTGTGAGCGTTCCTGATCCCTCCGCTGATCTGCTGCAACGGGCTGCAGCTGTGCGCCGAGCCGCCATGGCGCTCGGCCGCCTGGAGGATCAGCAGCGCCGTGATGCGGTGGCCGCCATGGCGGCTGCGCTGGAGGCCGCAGCGGATCGGATTGTGGCCGCCAACCAGGCTGATCTAGAGGCCGCAGCTGCCGATGGTTTGCCCGCAGCGTTGGTGGCCCGGCTCAAGCTCGATGCCAGCAAGTTGGCGGCCGCCATCGATGGCGTGCGCCAGGTGGCCCAGTTGCCCGATCCCGTTGGCGTGCGCCAGCTGCACCGTGAGCTCGATGCTGGCCTGGTGCTGGAGCGGCTCAGCGTGCCCCTGGGGGTGTTGGGGGTGATCTTCGAGGCGCGGCCCGATGCCGTGATGCAGATCGCTTCGCTGGCGATCCGCTCCGGCAACGGCGCCTTGCTTAAGGGTGGCCGCGAAGCCAGCCGCAGCTGCGCCGCCATCCTCGAGGCGTTGCGCGCCGGGCTGGCCTCCAGTGCGGTGGCGCCTCAGGCCCTGGAGTTGCTCACCTCCCGCGAAGAGAGCCTTGGCCTGCTGAAGCTCGATGGCCTGGTGGATCTGATCATCCCGCGTGGCTCCAATGAGTTGGTGCGCTTCATCCAGGACAACACCCGCATCCCCGTGCTCGGCCATGCCGATGGCATCTGCCACCTCTATGTGGATCGGGAGGTGGACCTGGCTCAGGCGGTGCGCATTGCCGTGGATGCCAAAACCCACTACCCCGCCGCCTGCAATGCGATCGAAACGCTGCTGCTGCACCGCGAGGCGGCCCCGGCCTTCCTGGCAGCGGCGCTGCCCACTTTTGCGGCCGCGGGTGTGGAGCTGAGGGGTGATGCAGCCAGTCAGGCCCTGGGGGTGAGCGGTGCCGCGGCCGACGCCGACTGGCGCGCCGAATACTCCGATCTGGTGTTGGCGGTGCGGGTGGTGGAGTCGCTGGATCAGGCGCTGGAGCACATCGGTTGCTATGGATCCCGCCACACCGATGCCATCTGCACCACCAACGCCTCCACCGCCGAGACGTTCCTGCGCAGCGTGGACAGTGCCGGTGTGTATGTGAACTGCTCCACCCGCTTTGCCGATGGCTTCCGCTACGGCTTCGGCGCCGAGGTGGGCATCTCCACCCAAACCCTGCCGCCCCGAGGCCCGGTGGGGCTGGAGGGTTTGGTCACCTATCGCTACCTGCTGCGCGGCGATGGCCACATCGCCGCCGATTACGGCAGCGGTGCTCGCCGTTTCAGCCATCGCGATCTGCCCCTATGAGCGCGCCCCATGGCCCGGGAGATCGCATCGTGGTGCGGGGGCTGCGGCTCTGGGCCCATGTGGGCGTGCTTGAGCACGAACGGGCCCTCGGCCAATGGTTTGAGCTGGATCTGAGCCTCGCCTGGAACCTCGCCGCCGCCGCCAGCCACGACGACCTGCAGCAGAGCCTCGACTACAGCCGCGCCATCATCGCGCTGCAACGGCAGGCCAGCCGCATCCGCTGCCTCACCCTCGAGCACTGGAGCGAGCAGATGCTGGAGCTGCTTGAGCAGCTCTATGGCCCCGTGCCGGTTTGGTTGGAACTGCGCAAATGCCAAGCGCCGGTGCCGGGTTTCTCCGGCATCGTGGCGGTGCAACGCTCACGGCACTGGCCGCCATGACCCGACCGCTGGTGCTCCTGCATGGTCTGTGGGACACCCCCCGGTTATTCCGGCGGCTGGAAACTGAACTGCTGCGGCGCTCTCCATCGCTGGAGCTGTTTGCCCCTCACCTGCCCCATCGCTTCGGGGCGGTGCCGATCCGCACGCTCGCGGCTCAGCTGGCGGCGTTGATTGAGGAGCGGTTCGGCAGCGCCACACCGCTGGATCTGTTCGGTTTTTCGATGGGGGGTGTGGTGGGTCGCACCTGGCTGCAGGAACACCACGGCACGGCGCGCACCCGCCGTTTCATCTGCCTGGGCAGTCCCCAGAACGGCACCCTCACCGCCCAGCTGGTGCCCCGCCGCCTGCTCGCTGGCATTGCCGATATGAAGATCGGCAGCGCCCTGTTGCGGGATCTGCAGCGCGACCGGGCCCTGCTGGAGCCGCTGGAGTGCCACAGCCTGTTCACCGCCACCGACATCACCGTGTTTCCCGGTTGGCGGGCTGTGCTGCCGCTCGGTTCACGCCGGTCGCTGCCGGTGTTCACGCACCGCCAGTTGATTGTGCATCCGAAGGCGATTGAGGTGTTGGCTGATGTTGTGTTGGCCGCCTGAGCGGCAACGGTTCATGACCGCAACATTGCCGTGTTGGCGCTGCACTCCTAAGAGTGTCGTTACACGCACAGTTGCTTCATGTGCTTTTCGGCTTCCGCCAGCTTCACGGCATCCGCTGTTCTGATGCCGCTGGGCCTTTACAGCACCCATCTGGCCCGAACCAATCAACAACCCAACTATGTGCCGCTAGCACTGGTGCCCTTTTTCTTCGGCGTGCAGCAGTTGGTTGAGGGCCTGGAGTAGACGGCCATCGACAGCGGCCGCATCGAGCCGCTCACCACTCTGGGGGCGTTGGGATTCCTGTTCTTCGCCTATTGCTTCTGGATGATCTGGATTCCATGGAGCGCGTGGTCGATCAGTCGCAGCACCGATTCCCGCGCCTTGCAGCATCGTTTGCGCTGGGTGGCGATTGTGGCCACCGTGCTGGGGATCGCCTTCTACCTGCCGGTGCTGTTCGATCCACCGGCCGTGCAGCCCGCCGTTCACAGCACCGGTCGCCTGCTCTACGACGTGAGCAATCTGCACAGCATCGTGCACAACTTCGTGAACACTGAGCCCGTGGGCGAGCTGGTGTATTGGGGCTTCATCGTGCTGCCGCTGATTGCCGTTGCCGATAAGGCGGTGAAGTTGTTCGGGGTGCTGATCTTCGTGTCGATTTTCCTCACCTGGATCACTTACAGCGCCACCTTCCATTCCGTGTGGTGCTTCTACTGCGCCGTCCTGTCGATCTTCGTGATCTGGATTGTCAACCGTCCGCAGCTGCGTCGATCGTCTGCCGCCTGACGCATCACGCCGTGATGGTTCAGCGCGATGCTGCTTGATCTGGAACGTCTGCTGAATGGCCTGGGTGGTTGGCTGATCCATGCCGATCTCGGCCTGGGGTTGTTGCTGGTGGTGGGAATTTCCATGTCCCTCTCCCATGTGTTTGCCCTGTTCGCCAACCGCCTCGGTGCCCGGCAGATCCTCTGGCGGCTTGTGATTGATGCCCTGGTGCTGGCCGCCGCCTTTCTGCTGGGCAGCTCCATCGACATGGTGCTTCTCAACCTCTACGGCTCCAACCCCGTGCACCCCAGTGCTTTTGTGGATGGCATGGCCAGCTGTCTGCTGCCGGCCTGCTTCTACGTTGGCGTTGCTGCGCCCTATGTGGGCGAAACGATTGGCCTGGTGATCTGGGTGCTGATGCACCTCAACGTGGTCACCTTTGTGCATGTGCGCTTCGCCCTGCCCTGGGACCAGGCGCTGCTGCTCACCACGCCGGGCTACCTGCTGGCGGTTTTGCTGGTGGCGTTGCTGTTCCGCCAGAGCTGGCAGCGGGGCTACACGATGCTCGCCTCGGAGTTGGGGCAGCCATGAGCGACAGCGGCCGCCTGCATCCGTGGAGTCAACGCTTCAACCTGAAGGTGTTGCTGTTGGTGCTGGCCATCGGCCTCGGCATCAACCTGGTGGGAGTTGGCCATTTGGCCCTGGCGGTGCGCTCCGCCCTCTCACCGGCGGATCTTCAGCTGCTGCTGCAGTTGATCGGGCTGCTGCTGCTGGTGTTGATCCCCGCCGCGGGGATCTATTCGTTGGTGAGCGAATTTGCCTTCTGGGAAGGCTGGCTGCAGGGGTTGCCCGCCCCAGCCAGCTTGTTCAGCCAGGCGCCACCGGCTACGGCCTCCCACCGCTGCTACGTGGTGTATCTCGATGGCATCCATCAGCTGGAGTGCGACCACCCGCCCCGGGTGTCTGCCTTTCTCGAACTGCTCGAACAGCAGCTGGCGGCCGAAACCCTGCTGGTGCGCGGACTGGAAACCTACACCGTGCTGCCGGTGGCCCTGGCGGAAGATGCCGGCAGCGCCTGGTTCTGGCGGCGGCTGTTTGCGCTGCAGGATCAGCATCCCAATCGCCTCACGCAGCTGCTGGCTGCGGTGATGGTGCAGGCCAACAACGTGATCAAGGTGGGGATCTCGTCGGATCGTCGCTACGGCCCGATCCTCAACTACGAGCTCGCCCTGAAGATTTGCCTGCGGCTGGCGGAAGCGGGGTTCCGCCCCGGAGCCGGTAGCCGCATCGTGCTCACCGGCTACAGCGGCGGTGCGGAGATGGCGATGGGTGTGGCGGATTATCTGCGCCGTATCACCCAGGCGCCAGTGAGCATCATCAGCTTCTGCGGTGTGTTCAGCGGCAACCAGGTGCTCGATCAGCTGAGCGGCATCACCACGATCGTGGGCAGCAAGGATCCCGTGGCCGCCTTCGGCCGCATCGCCTACCCCGGCCGATCACCGCTGCTGCCGCTCTCCAATTGGAACAAGGCCCAGGCCGCCGGTTGCATCCAACGCCTAGAGATCGAGGGCATGAACCATAACGGCAGTCGCGGTCCCTTCTCTGAGCGGTTCCGGCTGCCGGTGATCAAGGCGATCCTGGCGGCGCTGGAGTCGCCAACTGCTGCACCAGAGCAAACGGGCTGCTGAGCGGCTGGCAGGCCAGCAACCGTTGCTGGGCGTCCAAGGCATCACTCCCATGCCGGCTGCCGTCGTGGGGGAGATCAAGCAGGGCCTGCCGGTAGGGCTTGTGCCATGGGCCTGCCGCGCCTTGCAGCTGATCAAGCCGTCGCAGCAGACGTTCCCGCCAGATTCCCCCGATCAACACCGGGAACAGCTGGCAGCGCCCCTCCATCACCTGCTGGATCAGGGCTGAGCTGTCGATGCAGAAGCCCAGGGATCCATAGCCGCCATGCAGCAGTTGCCGCTCGCTGGCCTCGCAGTTGTGTACCAGGGCGATCACCTCCAGCAGATCAAGCAGCTCCAGGAGCCGTTCGCCGGCGTAAGGCTCACCGAGGTAGTGAACCGTGCCGTTCTGGCGATCGTTCTGCCAGGGACGCTGCAGATCGTTCAGCGCCTCCCAGCCGCAGAGCCCTTCGGTGCCCTGGTAATACTGCAAGCGCAGCAGTTGGTTGGCGTTCCTGAGCTCCAGCTCCAGGCAGCTGTGCGGCAACAGCGAGGCCCGTTCATCCCCCGCGCCATCGAGCAGGCCGGTGCGAATCGGTAGGGCCAGCGGCACCTGGCTCCAGCCGCCCGACTCCAGCGGCAGGCTGGCCCCCAGCCCGAAGCTGGCCACGCTGCAGCGCAATTGAGCCCGCGCCTGCCAGCCCTCCTGTTGCAGTTGCGCCAGCCAGGCGCCGCTGCTGGTGCAACCTTCAAACCGCCAGGGATCCCCGCCGAGCCGATTCGCCGCCAGCCTGTTGAGCACCCGGGCCACCAGGCTGTTGCACTGCCGCTCCTGCGGCGACTGTTCAAAGCTGAGGCCCACATTGCGCCACACCAGGCCACCGGTCAGGCCACCGCTCAGGTCTGCTGCGGTTGGCGTTGCCGCGGCGTGGCGGTTGCTGTTGCTGCTGCCGGTGTCGTCCTCGCGTGCGCTGTCGGAGACGGCCTGTTGCAGCGCGGTGAAGTCTTCCGGAAGGGGCGCTCGCTGTCGGCTGCTCCAGAGGCTCAAGGCATCGGGCTGGTCGCTGCGGGGCGGCGGCAACAGATGGGGCAGATCATCGGCCAGGGCCGCCAGCAGTGCCGGGGTAAGCAGGCCGCGCTCCAGCACCCCGCCCAAGGCCTGAAGTTTGGGGGGCAGCTGCGCCGGTGCCAGCTTCCAGCCCCGTGGCAGCAGCCACAGCAGCGGCAGCAGCTGGGGGCGATGCAGGTCGTTGGCCAGTCGTTTCAGCCAGTCGGAGCGGCTCAGGCCTGAGCGGAACACGCTCTGCTCGAGGGCTTCCTCAAACCCCGTGAGCGGCACGGGGCATGGCCAGGGCTCCGCCAGGGCGAGGGGATCGCTGCTGCGCACAAGCAGAGCCATGTCGCCCTGAAGCTCTCCCCATGCTGTGGTGTTTGCCGTTAAACGGCTACCAGGCCCGAATGGCGGATCAGGGCTTCGCTGCTGGGCTGGCGGCCCCGGAAGGCCTCAAACACCTGCTTGGGATCGAGGCTGCCGCCAAGGCTGAGCACGGTGTCGCGGAAGCGCCGGCCCGTTGCGCAGATCTCGGCCTCGTTCTCCAGGCCCACCTCTTCAAAGGCCCCGAAGGCATCGGCGCTGAGCACCTCCGCCCACTTGTAGGAGTAGTAACCGGCGGCGTAGCCACCCGCAAAGATGTGGCCGAAGGAGCAGAGGAAGGCGTCGTCGTCGATCGGGGCCAGCACGGTGGTGTTGGCAGCGATCTCGCGCCGCAGCGCTTCCGGGGTCTGGCCGCACTCCGGCGTCCAGCGGCTGTGCAATTTCAGGTCCACCAGCGCGAAGTGCACCTGCCGCAGGGTGCCCGCTCCGCCCATGAAGGTGCGGGCCGCCAGCAATTTGGCGAATTCCTGCTCCGGGAGCGGCTCGCCGCTCTGCCAGTGGCGCGCCATGCCCAGCAGGGTCGCGCGGTCGTAGCACCAGTTCTCCATGAACTGGCTGGGCAGCTCCACCGCATCCCATTCCACGCCGTTGATGCCGGCGGCCTGGGGACGCTCCACGGTGGTGAGCATGTGCTGCAGCCCGTGGCCGAACTCATGGAAGAGGGTCTCCACCTCCTCGAAGGTCATCAGGCTGGGGGTGTCGCCCACCGGCGGGCTCTGGTTGCAGATCAGGTAGGCCACAGGCAGCACTGGAGTGCCATCCGCCGCCCGCGAGCGCACCAGACACTCATCCATCCAGGCGCCGCCGCGCTTGCTGCCGGGCCGGCTGTAGGGGTCGAGATAGAAGGCGGCCAGCGCTTCCCCGGCGCCGCTCTGGGCCTGGGGGCCCTCCAGGATCCGGAAGTAGCGCACGTCGCTGTGCCACACCGGTGCTTCCCCATCGGCGGGCACGATCGTGATCCCAAACAAGCGGCTGCACAGGGCGAACAGTCCATCCAGCACTCGCGGCAGCGGGAAGTAGGGCCGCAGCGCCTCGCTATCGAGCTCAAAACTCTCCAGGCGCAGCTTCTCCGCCCAGAAGCTCACATCCCACGGCTGCAGCTCGCTGGCTTCCGGGGCACCGTGGCGGGCGGCGCAGGCCTTCAGGGCCTCGAGCTCCTGCTGCGCCACCGGATAGGCCGCAGCCCGCAGGTCGTCCAGCAGCGCTTCCACCGCCTGCTCGGAATCGGCCATCTTGGCGGCGAGGCTCACCTCGGCCCAGTTGGTATAGCCGAGGCGGCGTGCCTGCTCGCCCCGCAGGCTGAGGATGCGCTCGATCAGGGGCCAGTTGTTGAGCTCGCTGCCCTGGGCGCCCGAGGCACGGCTCACGTGGGCGCGATACACCTGCTCGCGCAGATCACGCCGTTGGCTGTATTTGAGGAAGGGTGCGTAGCGCGGCATATCCAGTCCCAGCAGCCAGGGGCCGGCGTCGGCCGTGGCGCCTGCATCACCCGCCTGGCGGGCGGCCTGGGCCAGCTGATCCAGCAGGCTGGCGGGTAGCCCGGCCACCTCGGCAGGCTCGCTCAGCCTCAGGGTCCAGCCGTTGGTGGCATCGAGCACCTGGTTGCCGAAGCGGGTGGAGAGCTCCGCCAGCTCCTGGCTGGCCGCATTGAAGGCCTCCTGTTCCGCGCCGCGCAGCCCCACGCCCCGCAGTTGCATGTCGCGCAGCTCGGCCTGCAGGATGCGCAGCTGGGTGCCATCGAGCCGTGTGCTGTCGCTACTGGCGCTCAGGTGTTGGCTGCGGAGCTGCTCGAGGGCCCGGTAGATCACCTGGCTCTGGCCGGCTCGGTTGCCGAATTGCACCACGGCCGCCTGCTGCTCGGCGTGGGCTTCCCGCAGCTCGGGGCTGTTGTCAACCCCATTGAGATGGCTCACCACTCCCCAGCTCCAGCGCAGCCGTTCGCCAAGTCGCTGTAGAGGGTCGATCACTGCAGCCCAGTTCAGGGGCTCTCCACGCTCCAGGGCCTGCTCAAGCGACTGTTCCAGCGCGCTCAGCTCAGCCTCCAGGTCCTGGATCAGCTGCGGGATGTGCTCGCGCACCGCAGCGGGGGTGATCGCTTCAAAAACCGGCAGGCCTTCACCGCGCAGGATGGCCGGCAGCGTGGCGGTGGCGGAGCTCATGGAAGGCGGGTGGCGGGCCTGATCAGCCCATTCCAACCCTCCGCAGACCCGTGCTGCGGTTTAGCCGAGGGCGGGAAGCCGAAGCGCCACCAAGGCGTGTTGGGCCAGATCGTTGGAGAGGGCGGTGGTGGAGGCCTCGTAGACATCGATCGCCACCCGCGGCCAGAAGCCGATCGCGAGGGTGGGCACCAGCAGGGTGAGGCCGATCACCAGTTCGCGCGGCTTCATGTCGCCCAGCACGGCCAGCGCCGGAATCCTGGGGCCGAAGAACACGCGACGGCACAGGCTCAGCAGATACACCGGGGTGAGCACCACGCCGATCGCGGCCATCACGATCGCGATCACACGGAATCCCACGGTGAAGTCGGCGTTGCTGGTGAGGCCGAGGAACACCGTGATTTCGCTCACGAAGCCGCTCATGCCGGGCAGGGCCAGGGAGGCCAGGGAGCTGGCCAGGAAGAAGGCAAAGGTGATCGGCAGCACCTTGGCCAGGCCGCCCATGTTGGGAATGGAGAGCGTTTTGGTGCGCTCGTAGAACACACCGGTTACGAAGAACATGGCGGCCGCAATCAGGCCGTGGCTGATCATCTGCAGCATCGCGCCGCTCATGCCGAGGCTGTCGATGGCACCGATCCCCAGCAGCACGAAGCCCATGTGGCTCACGGAGCTGCAGGCGATGCGGCGTTTCACGTTGTCTTGAGCGAAGGCGTTGAGGGCGCCATACACGATGTTCACGATGCCCAGCACCACCAGGGCCGGGGCCAGCTGCAGGTGCGCTTCGGGCAGCATCTGCACGTTGAACCGCAGCAGCGCATAGCCGCCCATCTTCAGCAGCACGCCCGCTAGCAGCATCGACACCGGCGCATTGGCCTCACCGTGGGCATCGGGTAGCCAGGTGTGGAGCGGGAACATCGGTAGCTTCACGCCGAAGCCCACCAGGAAGCCCAGATAACAGAGCAACCCGAAGGTGCCGCCCGGGGAGCGGGCGATCAGCTCGCTGAGGTTGAGGGTGAAGGGGCCGTTCAGAGCCAGGGCCAAACCGCTCACCAGGATCAGCAGGGAGGCGGTGGCCGTGTAGAGGATGAACTTGGTGGCGGCGTATTGGCGCTGGTGGCCGCCCCAGATGGCGATCAACAGATACACCGGCACCAGCTCCAGTTCCCAGGCCAGGAAGAAGAGCAGGAAGTCTTGGGAGAGAAACACCAGGGCCTGGGCCGAGGCCTGCACCAGCAGCAGGGCGAAATAGAGGCGTGTTTTCTTCTGGATGTTCCAGCTGGCGGCCACGGAGAGCAGGGTCACCAGGCCGGAGAGCACCACCAGCGGCGCCGAAAGCCCGTCGGTGGCCAGCGACCACTCCAGGCCGATGGCGGGCACCCAGGCAAAGCGCTCCACCAGCTGCAGGCCGGCGATCGAGCCGTCGTAGTGCTGGCTGTAAACGAACAGCATCAGCCCCAGATCCACCAGCAGGGTGATCAGGGCCACGGTGCGGGGCAGCTTCGGATCGGTGCCGTCGCCCGGCAGCAGCATCAGCAGCGGCGCCACCGCCACCGGCAGCAGCGTGATCAGGCTGAGCCAGGGAAAGGTGCTGGAAGCGGTGAGGAGGCCTTCGCTCAGGGCTGCATCCCCGAAGGCAGAGCTCGAAAGGGCAGCGGACGCGGCCATGAGGGGCAGGTTGGCGTCCATGAAGACCTCATCACCGATGAAGGATGTCCCTCACCTGATCCGTCCCTGGGTCAGGTCTTGATACTCGCAAAATCTAGCAGCTGGGTATTTCTACTTAGAGGCGATCAGGCCTGATCTGGCAGCGGATTCCAGCGGCTGCCGGCCTGTTGGAGTTGCAGTGCTTCGGAGCGGGATGCGACGCCCTGGCCCTCCCAGGCGCGCACCATCGCCCGGCGCACCGCCCCCGCATGCTCGCGGCTGGTGAGGGCCAGGATGCTGGGCCCGGCGCCGCTGATCACGCAGCCCCAGGCTCCGGCCTCGATCGCCGCCTCGCGCACCTGCCGGCCCCCCTGGATCAGGCCCCAGCGATAGGGCTCATGGATACGGTCGTGCATGCCATCGGCGATCAGATCACCGCTGCCGGTGCGCAGGCCCTGCAGCAGCAGCGTGAGCGAGCCGAGGTTGGTCACGGCATCGGCGATCGAGATCACTTTGGGCATCACCCGCCGCGCTTCGCTGGTGGAGAGCCGGATCGCGGGGATTGCCACCACCGCCAGCACCTCGGGCGACCACTCGCAGCGCACCACCCGCCAGCGGTGGGAGGCGGCTTTGGCCGTCATGCAGAGGCCGCCCAGCAGCGACGGCACCACGTTGTCGGGGTGGCCCTCAATGTCGATCGCCAGCTCCAGCAGTTTTTCGCGGCTTAACGGCTCGCCGATCAGGGCATTGGCCCCCATCAGCCCCGCCACGATCGCCGTGGCACTGCTGCCCAAGCCCCGTGCCGGTGGCACCGCCAGGCGCACGCGGGCCTCGATGGCGATCGGCTGCTCGCCGGCTTCCTTCCACACCCGCTGGGCGGCGCGATACACGAGGTTGTCCGGACCACCGCGCAGGTGAGCTCCCTCGCTGCCCTCGATCACCAGCTCGAACCGTTCGCCATCGCCCTCGATGCAGCGCATCTCGAAGCGATTGTTGAGATCGAGAGCGGCGCCCAGGCAATCAAAGCCCGGGCCGAGGTTGGCTGTCGTGGCGGGAACATCCACCACAACCCCCTGGCCGATGCGGGGGCGGACCATACGGTCGGTTCTGCTGGGGCCAGTGTCCCACTCAGCCCATCAGGCTGCGGGCGCGGCAGGCGGCGCTGAACACGCCGGCCTCCGGATCGGTGAGGGCCATCACTGGCACCTGCTCCACCGCCGGGCTGAGGCGGCCCTTGGCTAGCAGCGGCTCCAGAAAGGTGGGTGATTGCAGTTCCTGCAGCAGCTTTCCAGCGGTGCCGCCGCCCACCCAGAGGCCGCCGCTGCACAGGGTTTGAAGGGCCAGATCGCCCGCGGTGCTGCCGTAGGCCCCCAGCCACAGGTCCATGGCCCGCCGGGCCAGGGGATCACCGGCTTTAGCAGCTTCGGCGGTGGCGGCTGGCTGGTCGTTGGAGTCGACGGCGGCGAGGGGATGCCCTGCTCCGGCTGGGTCCGTGGCCAGCAGCCAGCGCATCACATCGCCCAGGCCTGTGCCACTCACGACCCGCTCAATCGACAGCCGCGCCAGCCCCAGATCGCTCTTTAGCCAGCACTTCAGCTGCCACTCCGCCTCGCTGCGGGGCGCGAATTCCGCGTGGGAGGCCTCGCTCGCCATCGCCTGCAGCCCCTGATGCGTGGGCACACCGATGGCTACCCCAAGGCCGGTGCCGGCTCCGAGAATCGCCACGGGAGCTGGTGGATCCGGCGTGCCGGCGCCGGTGCGCAGCAGCACCTGCTGATGCGACTGCAGATGCGGCAGGCCGTAGATCAGCACGGCGAAATCGTTCACCAGCTCCACCTGCTCCAGCTGGCATTCAGCGGCCAGTGCCTCCACCTCCAGCAACCAGGGCAGATTGGTGAGCTGCACGCGGCCCGCCCGCACCGGCCCTGCTACCGCGAAGCAGGCGTGGCTGGGCCGGGCTGAGGCCGGCTCGGCCTCCAGGTAGTGGTTCACCAGGGCGGCGAAATCAGCCCAATCGGCGGACACGAACCGTTCGGCACGCTGCTGCAACAGCTGTCCCGCCTCCAGCCGGTAGGTGGCCAGGAGGGTTTTGGTGCCGCCGATGTCGCCGGCCAAGAGGGTGGTCATCAGCCCAGGGGCAGACCTGCACTCCGATCCTGATTCGCCTGCGCCGCGGCCGCCACGAGGGCGGCGAGGCCGACGCTGCCCAGATCGCCCTCGCGGCGGCTGCGCAGGCTGATGTGCTGGATTTCGGCTTCCTTGGCGCCGATCACCCCCAGCACGGGGACCTTCATCTGCTCGCCGTTGCGGATCAGCTTGCCGAGGCGATCGCCGGAGTGGTCGATGCTGGCGCGCACACCAGCGGCCTTGAGCTGGCTCAACACCTGCTCGGCGTAGGGGCGCACCTCATCGGTGACCGGCAGCAGGCGCACCTGCTCTGGCGCCAGCCAGAAGGGGAAATCACCGGCGTAGTTCTCGGTCATGATCCCGAAGAACCGTTCCAGCGAGCCGAAGATGGCGCGGTGGATCATGATCGGCCGCTGCCTGGAGCCATCGGCGGCCACGTAGTCGAGGTTGAAGCGTTCCGGCAGGTTGAAATCGAGCTGGATCGTGGAGCACTGCCACATCCGCCCGATGGCGTCTTCGATCTTCAGATCGATCTTGGGGCCGTAGAAGGCACCGCCGCCCTCATCGATCTTGTAGGCCCAGCCCTTGCGATCCAGCGCTTCGATCAGGCCCTGGGTGGCCAGATCCCACACGGCGTCGTCACCGATCGATTTCTCCGGCCGGGTGGAGAGGTTGATCTCGTAGTGGCGGAAATCGAAGGTGGAGAGGATCTGTTCGGTGAGATCGAGGATTGCCAGGATCTCGTCGCTGATCTGCTCCGGCAGGCAGAACACGTGGGCGTCGTCTTGCGTGAAGCCGCGTACCCGCATCAGGCCGTGCATCACGCCGGGCCGCTCGTAGCGATACACGGTGCCCAGCTCGGCCCAGCGGATCGGTAGTTCCCGGTAGCTGCGCAGGGTGCTGGCGTAGGTGAGCACGTGGAACGGGCAGTTCATCGGCTTGAGCTGGTATTCCCGCTCATCCACCTGCATGGGGCCGAACATGCTCTCGGCGTAGAAGTCGAGGTGGCCGGAGGTTTTCCAGAGGCTGATGTCGGCCACGTGCGGCGTGTAGAGCAGCTCGTAGCCCGCTTCGAAGTGCAGCTCGCGCCAGAGGTTTTCGATCAGCAGGCGCATCCGCGCGCCGCGGGGGTGCCAGAACACCAGGCCGGCGCCGGCTTCGTCTTCGATGGAGAAGAGATTGAGATCGGTGCCGATGCGGCGGTGATCGCGGCGCTTGGCTTCCTCGATCCGGCGTTTGTGCTCGGCCAGCTGCTCGGGGGTTTCCCAGGCGGTGCCGTAGATCCGCTGCAGCTGGGCGTTGTTCTCATCGCCGCGCCAATAGGCGCCGGCCACGCTTTCGAGCTCAAAGGCCTTGGGGTTGAGCTCGCTGGTGTTGGCCACATGGGGGCCAGCACAGAGATCCCACCACTCAGCGCCGAGGGTGTAGAGCGTGATCGGTTCCTGGATGCTCGCCAGGATCTCGAGTTTGTAGGGCTCGTTCTGGCCCTTGATCCTGGTTTCGGCTTCTGCGCGGCTCACCTCGAGGCGCTCCAGCGGCAGCTTTTGGTTGATGATCTTGATCATCTCCTTCTTGATCGCCTTGAGGTCGGCCTCGGTGAAGGGATCGGGACTGTCGAAGTCGTAGTAGAAGCCGGTTTCGGTCCAGGGGCCGATGGTCACCTGGGCCTTGGGGAACAGCCGTTGCACCGCCATGGCCATCACGTGGCTCATCGAATGGCGGATGCGCAGCAGCTGCTCGCTTTCGCTGGTTTTGGGCAGATGCAGGGTGCTGCTCGTGGTGGTTGCGACGTTGCCGGAGGCGTTCGGGGCGGCCGGTTGAGTCGCAGTCACGGCAGAGGGGTAGCAACCCCGATCCTACGCAGGGGATTTGGCGTGATCCCTACGCTGAAGCTGTGATCGATTCCACGCCACCACCGCCTGCCTCCGCGCCGGAGCCCGACGCCGAACCTGCCGAGCTGCTCGATCAGCTGCTTGATTCGTTGTTTGGAGATTTCTGTTTCTGGTTTGAGCGGGGTTTGGTGCTGCTTGAGCACACCCCCGACCACCTGCTGCCGCTGAAGGAGCAGCAGAGCCTGCGCCAGCGGTTGGAGGAAGCACTCCAGGCCATCGCTGCCACCCGCTCCCTGCGGGCGGCCTGCTCCACGCCGATGGCGGTGGATATGGATGCCATGGCCCCCTGGCATCGCCTGATGATGCGCGTTTGGAACCTCTCCTCGATGCTGCGGATCGCCGGCGTGGAGCTGCCACCTGAGCAGCGGCCTCAGCCTCAGGCCTGAGCCGCCAGGGTTTGCAGGTTGCTGCGGTAGAAGCGCTCCAGCGTTTCCGCCTGCTTTACCGGTTGGCCGTAGGCGCTCAGCCCCACCAGGTTGGGGAAAGAGGCCCACTCCTTGGCGAGCACCGCCATGGCCTCGCGGGTGAGACCCTCACGATCGATCTGCTCGAGCACACCGCGGCGATCCACGAGGTATAGAGCTGCCTGATCCTGGTTGCGCGGATTGAAGCTGTCGAGCGCCAGGCTGCTGGCGGCTTCCTGCCAGGTGCCCGGCAAAAACTGATAGGCCCCGGCGGCGGCACTGGTGTAGCGCTTCACCACCACCTGCTCGGGATGCCGCTCCAGGCTGTGGAAGCGGCCGCCGCCGTAGAGGGTGCGGTAGCCGTCCGGGCCCTGTTTCCAGGTGCCTTCGGCGTAGCGGATCGTGTTGAGCAGGGCCCGGCGCTGCGGCGTGATCGCATACACGTGTCGGCTGGCTGAGCCTCCCCAGGTCTGCAGGGTTGCCACCTGTTCGCCGCCGAGCGATGGCCTCACCAGTGGGCCCATGGCCAAGAGCAGCAGCCCAGTGCTGGCGGCGATGGCGGGGGTGGAACCAGAGGGCAGGGAACGGCGCAAACGCAAGGGCAGCTCCACAAGGTCTGCTGAGCCTGAAGGCCAGCGCCTGTGCCGTGCGAGCCAGTGGCCGCACAACTAGACAAATGAGACTCTGGTGTGCTCAGGGGTGCCTGAGCTGGCGAGTCTTGGCTGGGACAGGCGAGAGAGGTGGGGCTTGCGTCCGCCCGCCCGGGCCTCAATGATCAGCCACTTTTATGTTTTCTTTGGGATTGATCAGGGCCGGGCGGGCAGGAAGCCCAGGGCGGTGCGGGTGCGATCCAGGGTTGCCTGGGCCACGGCCTGGGCGCGATCGCGGCCCTGGGCCAGCACCCGATCCAGTTCCGCTGGATCGCAGCTGAGCTCGGCGTAGCGCTCCTGAATCGGCCGTAGCGCCTCCACCAGGGTTTCCGCCAGCAGGGGCTTGAAGGTGCCCCAGCCCATGGCGGCGCATTCGCTCGCGGCCGCCTCGCGGCCTTTGCCGCTGAGCAGGGCGTAGAGGCCGAGCAGGTTGTCGGTTTCGGGGCGCTCGGGGTTGCCGAACTCCAACCCCATCACCGGATCGGTTTTGGCGCGCTTCACCTTCTTGGTGATCAGCTCGGGCGGATCCAGCAGGTTGATGCGCGAGCCCTCGTTGGGGTCGCTCTTGCTCATCTTGCTGCGACCATCGGTGAGACTCATCACCCGAGCCCCTTCCTTGAGGATCAGGGGTTCCGGCACCTTCAACACCGGGACCGGCTCGCCCTCGGCATCCATCGGGGCAAAGCGAGCGTTGATCCGTTGCTGGGCGATGTCGCGCGCCAGCTCGAGGTGCTGCTTCTGGTCTTCGCCCACGGGCACCAGATCAGCGTCATAGAGAAGGATGTCCGCCGCCATCAACACGGGGTAATCCAGCAGGCCCACCGACACCTGGTCGCCCTGCTTCACGGCCTTCTCCTTGAACTGGATCATCCGCTCCAGCCAGTTGAGCGGGGTCACGCAGTTCAGCAGCCAGCACAGCTCGCTGTGGGCCGGCACATGGCTCTGCACAAACACCGTGGCCTTGGCCGGATCAATACCGCAGGCCAGATAGAGCGCCGCCGTGCTGCAGGTGTCGGCCGCCAGCTGCTCCGGGTTGTGGGGAACGGTGATCGCATGCAGGTCGACCACGCAGAAAAACGTGTCGTGGCTGTCCTGCAGGTCGACCCAGTTGCGAATGGCGCCGAGCCAGTTGCCCAGGTGCAGGGCGCCGGTGGGTTGCACCCCTGAGAGAACCCTGGCCCGTGGCATGCGCAATCGCTGATGGATCGCCGGATTCTGCCTTGAGGCCTCTCCGGCGAACCCACCGAAACCAATCAGCCCTCGCTGGCTTCGGTGTCGATGCTGGCCTCGGTGCTGGCTTCGGCAGGTGCCGCAGCGTCGTCGGCAGGCTCAACCGCTTCAGGGGCTGCCGCCGCCGCCGGCCGTGCCGGGCGGGCGAAGGGGTTGGGGCGGTTGTTGGCGGGGCGTTCGCCACGCTCCGGCCGCGGACCGCGGCGCTCGCCACCGGGACGGCCACCGCCGGAGGCCTTGTGCTGGGCCACCGCCTCGTCGAGCTTGCCCTCCTCGAGCAGCTGGGCAACGGTGCGGATCGACAGGCCCAGGGCCGCAACGGTGGAGCGGAGCCCGAAGACCTCCTGCACGGCCCGGGCGGCACGCATTTCGTTGTCGCTCAGACGGATCCGGAAGCCACCGGGTTCCCGACCGGCGCCGTCGCGGGGACCACGGCCGCCGCGGGGGTTGGAGCTGGGTTGGAAGTCACCGTCGGCCATCGCCGCACACCTGAATCAATCAGGCGCAAGTGTGCCCTACGGCTGGTGGGCTGGGCCAGCACCACTGCAGCCGGTGCGGCTCTGTGCTGCCCCCCCGCGCCAGCACCAGTAGCGGCACGGGGGTGGGCCCATCGGCCTGGAGGTGGTGGCGGTAGCGCTCGAGCAGATGCAGATAGCTGCTGAAGGTCCAGCCGTGGTTGCCCCGTTCCTGGGCCTGCCAGAACCGTTGCAAGGCCTCCGAGCAGGGCTCACGGCCGAATTCCTCCCAGCAGATTTCCTGGGCCTCGAGCCGGCTCAAGCCCTGCTGCTGCAGCGCCCGGAAGCGCACCAGTTCCGGCGCCTCGGCGCTGCTGTCCGGCGGCAGCGCGGCGGCAAGCCGGTCCACCGGCACCACCTGCAGCCGCAGCCAGCAGCGATCGAGCAGCAGCACGGGCAGATCGCCATGCCAGTGGGTTTGCTGTTGCTGCTGATCCAGGAGCCGATCGGCCTGGCGCTGCAGTCGCGGTGTGAACGGGGCCAGCAGCTCAGCCATGGGCCCCGCGGAAGGTGATTTCGGCGATGGCGTATTCCCGCGGCTCGAGGTGAATCGTGCAGCGCACCGCCCCGAAGCGCGCCTCCAGATGCTCTTCCACCAGTTCGGTGATGCGGTGGGCCGTGGCCAGATCGTTGGCCTCCACCACCATGTGCAGCTCGATGAACACCCGCTGGCCGAGCACGCCGCGGCTGGCGATGTCGTGCACGTTGAGCACGCCCGGCACGGCCATGGCCACCTCATGGATGGCTTCCGGGGCAATGGCGATCTGATCCACCAGCCAGGGCAGATTGCTGCGCAACACCTGGCCGCAGGCCCTTAGCAACAGCAGGCAGAGCGGCATCGCCAGGGCCACATCCAGCCAATTCACCCGCAGCAGCAGGGCGCCGCTCAGGCCCACCAGCACCACCACGGTGGTCCAGATGTCGCTGGTGGTGTGTTTGGCGTCAGCCAAGATCAGCTGGCTGCCCAACCGCCGGCCCTCGCTGCGTTCATAGGCCGCCAACAACACGTTGAAGCCCAGCACGATCAACAGCAGCAGCAGGTCGCGTTGATCGAGCCTCAGCGGCGTGAGCCCCGCCAGGATCCGTTCAATCGCCGTTTTCAGGATTTCGAAGGCGGTGAACAGGATGAAGCCGGCGATGGCCAGGGCTCCCAGGGCTTCGTATTTGTCGTGGCCGTAGGGGTGATCGCGATCGGGCCTGGGGTCGGAGAGCCCATTGGTGATCAGTCCCAGCAGGCTGGAGAGGCCGTCGGTGGCGCTGTGCATGGCATCGGCCAGCACCGCTAGCGACCCGCTCAGCAGGCCGATCAGCAGCTTCAGCAGCGTCATCGCCACATTCACCGCCAGGGCGATCAGCAGCACCCGCTGCACGGCACGACGGTTGTCCTGTGCCGGCTGGCTGCTGGCGATTCCCATCGACCGGGCGGCTTGCACACGTGAGCCCACGCTATTGGGTCTGGGCAGTAGCCACCAGCTGAGCTAAAGAGATCCGACGCTTCCCCAGCACCCCGGCGCCTTGAACACCCCGCAGGCCACGGCAACGGCTTCGCCGATCGCTGATGCGGCTGCCAGCTGGTTGCGGAGCGCCCTGCTCAAACCGCTGGGTCGCGTTTGGCCGCTGGCGGCTGGCTTGGGCGCCGGAGCGCTGCTGCTTGAGAGCAGCCACGGGGCCCTCTCCTCGATCGTGAGCCTGGGGGCCGCCGCCACGGGCCTGTGGATGCTCAGCGGCCGGCTTCGCCCCAGCGGGCGGCAGCTCCCCAGCAGCCCGGAGGGCTGGTTGCAGCGCTGTGAGCTGGTGCTCCAGAGCTTTGAGCGTTTAGAGCCCAACGCTGATCCCGCCCTGCAGCAGCAGCGCCGCGGGCAGCTGGAGCAGCTGCGTGAGCGCCAGCAGCAACCCCAGCTCAGCCTCGCCCTGGTGGGCACGGCCGGCTGGAGCGATGCCCTGCAGGCTCGGGTGCTGGCCCGTTGCGTGTCGTCTATGCCGCTGCGGGTGCTGCGCAGCCATCCGCTTCCCCCCAGCAGTGAGCAGTGGGGCTGGCCGGAAGCGTTTCGCCACTGCGATGCCCTGCTGTATCGCCTCGATCTGCCCCTGAAGGCGGCGGATCTGCGCTGGCTGGAGGCGTTGCCGGAGGGCCAGCTGGTGTTGCTGCTGGTGGATCGTCCCCCAGTGGGGGCCTGGGAGGCTTGGTTGCAGCCGCTGGAGCTGCAGCTGCCCGAGCGTCTGAGGGGCTGTTGCTGGCCCTGGTCGCCGGATCAGCCTGATGCCCTGGAGCAGGAACTGGAGCCACTCGCGGCCCGCATCGCCCTGCTGGGGCCCCAGCAGCAGCAGCGCACCCAGCAGCGCTGCCTGCAGGAGTTGCACAGCCGCTGGCAACTGGAGCTCGAAACCCTGCGCCGCCGCGAATGGCAGCAGCTGCTTCAGCGCACCCAGTGGGCGGTGGCCGCCGGCGTGGTGGTGGCGCCGCTCCCCAGCCTCGATCTGCTGGTGTTGGCTGCGGCCAACGGGCTGATGCTGCAGGAAATGGCGCGGCTCTGGGAGTGCCCCTGGTCGCTGGAGCAGCTCAATGCTGCTGCTGTGCATCTGGCCAAGGCAGCCCTGAGCCTGGGCGTTGTGGAGTGGAGCAGCCAGGCCCTCAACGCTTTGGTGAAGCTGCATGGCGCCACCTGGTTGATGGGCGCGGCGCTCCAGGCCCTTAGCGCCGCTTACCTCACCCGCGTGGTGGGCCGAGCCATGGCCGACTACCTGGCCCTGGCGGCCGGCGTGCCCGAAGCCGAGCTGCAGGTGTTGTTGCAGCAGCAGGCTCCTCTGTTGGTGGCCCGTGCCGCTGAGGCTGAAAAGCTCGACTGGTCGAGTTTTCTGCAGCAGGCGCAGCGCTGGGTGCAGCAGCAGTGTTGGCCGGCCACGAACAATCAGCCGCTGATTGTGAAGCCTTCATGAACTGCTTCATGAAGTTTGCTGTAGCTGAGCGAACTTAATTTTTGCTTCCGGGAAACAACGCCGGCCATCCGTAGCGTGAGAGGGCCGCATCCGTGGCATTCGCACTTCTTTGACTCGTTGAGTCTTTCCTCCATGACCACTGCTCTTCGCAGGGGCCGCTCCAGCGCCTGGTCACAATTCTGTGAGTGGGTCACCAGCACCGATAACCGCATTTATGTGGGTTGGTTCGGTGTGCTGATGATTCCCTGCCTGCTGGCGGCCACCATCTGCTTCATCGTTGCCTTCATTGCGG
>VGPW01000018.1 GCA_016882545.1 Cyanobacteria bacterium M_surface_10_m2_179
GGCTTTCCAGGCGATCAAGGTCGGCGGCGCTGCGCAGCTCCACCCGCCGCTGCTGCCAGTCGAGGGCGGCGGTGGGGAGAGGCTCCACGTGGGGGCTTGCGCCACGCTGCACGGTGACGGCTAACATCTGGCCGCCCTGGTAGTCGTTGCTGCGGGGAAAGCGATCCGGCTCCGGCGTGCCGGAATACCAGATCTTGGGATGGATGCTTTTCAGGCCATGCCAGTCGCCGAGGGCGACGTAGTCGATCTCACGCAGCAGCGCCTCGTTGAGTTGCAGCAGGTTGTTGGCGCTGCTGGGGTTGTCGTCATCGGCATCGAGATCGGTGGCGGCAAACCCATGCACCGAGCCGTGGGCCAGCAGGATTCTTGGTTTCCGCGGCGGCCAATCGCCCCAGGAGAGCTGCAGCACCCAGCTGGTGGGATCCTCACTGTCGCTGCGCCGCAGCAGCGGGCAGGGCAGCACCAGTGCCTCGTCGAGCTCCAACGGCTGGCGCTCCAGCAGCACCTGCAGGTTGGGGGCGCGGCGCTGCTGCTCTTGCTGAAAGAAGGGCGTGTGCCAAACGCTGCCCGGGGCGCCATGGTCGTGGTTGCCGGGGATCACCAACACCGGGATGCTGAGCTTGCCGATGGCCTGACACACCGCGGTGACATCACTGCTGCTCGGGGTGGGTGAGTCGAACAGATCACCGGCCACCAGCAGGAAGCGCGCCTGGGTAGCAGCCACCTGGCCACCGATGCGGCCGATCGCTTCGATCCGTGCCTGCCGCAGTCGAGCCCGCTTATCGGCATCCTGCACACGCGCGTAGGGCTTGCCGATCTGCCAGTCGGCGCTGTGCAGAAAGGTGAGCATGCCTGCGGCGTTGAGCCCTCCTATTTCAGCGTGCCAGGCAATCGGCAGACTGGACTCTTTCTGGGGCCCGGATCGGTGGAATGTTGGTTGAGCGTTGGCCTCGCGCAGCTCGTGCTTGTTTGGCGCCGCGCTCTGGTGCTGCTGCTGGCCGTGTTGCTGCTGGGGCCGTTGAGCGTTAACGCTGATGGTGAGCTGCTCTTCCAGCAGCACTGCGCGGGATGCCATGTGAATGGTGGCAACATCATTCGCCGCGGCAAAACCCTGAAGTTGGCTGCCCTGGAGCGCCAGGGTCTGGCCTCTGAACAGGCGATTGCCGTGATCGCGGCGGAGGGGAGAGGCCAGATGAGCGGTTATGGAGCGGTGTTGGGCGAGCAGGGCAGCCAGGAGGTGGCGTCCTGGGTGTGGCAGCAGGCTCTGGCCAACTGGCCCCGCAGCTCAGAGGCGCAAGCGCAGCTGCAGATTGCCGGCTAAGCCATCCAGGGCTTGATCCTGCGACTGGGTGAGGTAGTCGATCGACGTTTCGATACCGAATCGTTGGCTCAAGCGCCAGACCACACCGCCGCCGAGCTGAATAGTGGTGTTCCCGTAATTGGTGTTGAGGCTGACGCTGTTATCAAATCTCACGCCATCGCGACCAGCAAAGGTGGTCCAGAAGTTGGCGCGCAGGAACGGTTGCAGGGCACGCCCCTCGTAGGCAAGACGTACACCCGATCGCAGTATCGCTGCCCACGGACTGTTGAACGTCATTGTGGCGATGCCATCGTTGAAGCCGTTGATGGCACTACCGGTGCCGATCAGCTGTAGTTGGGGCTGGAGTTGCCAGTTGTCCCCCAGCCGGATTGGGTAGCCGGTTTCCAGCGAGAGGGTCCAGCCCCAGCCATCGGTGCTCTTGTTGATGGCGTCCAGCGATTGGGTGGCTACGTCGTAGAGGTTCATGCCAGCCACCGCGTCCACATACCAGCCGCTGGGATCCACCAGGGTTCCGTAGACACTGATGCCATAGGACTGCATCTGGGTGGACCCCGAGCGCTTGCCGTCGGTGGCGTAAGTAAATCCCTGCACCGATCCGGCTGCGTTGCCGAAGTTGAACATCGCCCCCCAACGGCGACTACCGCCGGAGCCCGTGGGCTTAATGCCGAGATCAACCCCAAGGTTCACCGCGGTAAGAGTTCCGTTGAATTGCGGTTGACTGCTGCCGCTCCAGTTCTGATTCCAACCGGACACCGTTACCCGGCTCCATACCTGCTGCTCTGTGGCCACCCCAAGGGCTCCCTGATTACCTCGCCTGTCGTGGAAGGTGCTCAGGTTGAAGACATTAATGTCGCGACCCAGTGCTGGTAGCAGCGCGTACACCGGCGTTTCGTAGCGGTAAGTCGGCATCGGCTCGCCTCCTGAGCTGAGCCCGTTATTGGGGAGTTCTGGTGCTCCGGCCGGCGGGGCGGTCACTTCTGGTGTAACCGTTTCCGGTTCCGGTGTGGGTTCCGGAGATGGTGTTGGTTCCGGAGATGGTGTTGGTTCCGGAGTCGGTGTAGGAGTCGGTTCCGGAGACGGAGACGGTGTTGGTTCCGGTATGGGTGAAGGAGATGGTGTTGGTTCCGGAGTAGGAGTAGGAGTAGGAGTAGGTGGCTCGGGGAGGATGGTGGGGGGCAGGCTTGAGCGCAGGTACCAGCTGTTGCTCGTGCCGCTGCTTACCCCTCCTTTGTAGAGGTAATACTCGTAAGCACCGGCCCTCACCCGTTGTTGGAGGCGAAAGGCGTCACTGGTGCTTGTCGCCCCAGCGCTGGCCTGCACCAGCAGAATCCCATCCACCAACGTCTCTCCACCGGCGCCACCGGCGTTGGTTACCGACAGCAGGCTGTTGCCATTGATGCCGCCGCCGTTCACGATTAAGCGATCCGTGGCGGAATTGTCATCACCCAGCACGGTCTGCAGTGACAGCAGACCATTGTTGCCGCTGTAGTTGCCATTGATCGTGAGGCGATGGTTTGCATTACCGGTGGCCAGGTTGATTGTTCCTGCATTACTCACCGTGGCCAGAGCCGAGCTGACGGCTGGGGCAATGCTCACGCTGCTCACCCCACTCGTGGCCTCGAGCCTGCTGCTGCTGTCGATGCTGAGGGTGCCCGTGTTGCTGCCGCTATCCCCAAGGCTGATGTCGCTATCGAGGTTGAGCCGCGACCCCTTTGTGAGCTGAATGCTCTCCCATTCCGTGAACCGGCTGATGCGGCTGGCCTGGGTGTTGTCGAGGGTGATCGTGTCGTTGCCAAGCCCGCCCTGGAAGCCGGCGGTGTTCTCGATCTGACTGGCCAGATTGCGGAGGGTGGCGACGTCGTCATCCGGTCCCAAATCAATCAGGCCCAACACCACGCCGTTGTTTTGCCAGAGGAAGGTGTCGTTGCCGGTGCTCATCCGCACCTCGCCATTCACCTGGCCACCGGTGATGGTCACCCGGTCGGTGCCTCCACTCACGCTGATATTGCCGCCGATCTGTCCAGCGGATAGATCAATCGTGTCATGGCCAAATCCCGTCACCAGATTGCCGTCAATGCTGCCGCCCGTCATCGTGAAGATGTTGTTGTCGAGTTTCATATCCACTCGTCCAATGCGACCGCCGCTGAAGCTGGCAACATCTCCATCATCAAAGCCACCCATGATCTGACCACCGCTCATCGAGAAGCTGTCGCGGCCATCGCCCTGTGCCAGAGAGCTGAGCACCCCGCCGGTCATCGTGAAATCGTCGATGCCGTTCCCCTGGTTGAGGGGCGCACTCACGGTGCCGCCGGTCATGGTGAAGTTGTCGGCACCGGCGCTGCTGGTGATCGAGCTGGCGCTGATATTGCCGCTATTGGCGAAGCTGCCGGGGCTGTTGATAGTCAGCTGGCCGCTCCCAAGGCTGATGTTGCCGTCGTTGCTGATGGTGGCGAATGGGCTGAGGGAACTGCCAATCTCCAGCGTTGCATTGTTGCCACTCAGCGGCGCCAGGCTGCTGCTGGTGTGCAGCGTCAGTTGCGAAAGACCGCTGCTGTTGTTGATGGTGAGTGTTTGGCTCCCCGGGCTCAGCTGAACGACACTTCCATTCCCCATCACCAGGCTGTTCACTGTGGCTGGCAGCGCAATCGTGCAGGTGGCGCCTGCGGCCACGGTGATGCTGCTGCCACTCACCGTGCAGGCGGCCTGAGCCTTCAGCGGTGCCTGATGCAGCCCAAGACTGCCTCCAACCAGCAGCAGTCCAGCCAGTAGACGTCGAGAGAGGCGCACTGAGTCCAACCACCGCTGGCGGGCAAGCTAGAGGTGCAATCTCAGATGTCTACCGATCCGTAGTGATTCAACGGAGATCAGCAACTCAGCGCGTCTCAATCATTGCGTGGCTTGCAAAACGCGACGCTTTTGATCAGTTCAACCATGGATGCCGAAGCCTGTCCGGGCGTGCTGCATTGGCGTCAGAACGCCTGGATCCAGGGATGGACCTCCACGGCCGTCCAGATGCCCTCGCGCCAGTAGACGTCGCTCTTCACCAGCGTCTCCACCTGCTGCTGGCTCTCCGCTTCGAAGATTCCGAACACATGGCTGCTCGTTTCCGTGGGCCCCAACGTGATCAGGCTGCCGGCCTGTTGGAGTTCCGCCAGCCGGCTCAAGTGCTCTTCCCGGTAGGGGGTGCGCAACTCCAGAGCGTTGTCGCAGTAGGTGCCCCAGAGAACAAAACGCATCGCCGGATCAAGGAGTGGGGCGCAACCTACAACCAACCGGCGGCGAAGATCGGCTGGGGGATGCGGGAGGGGAAGAGGATCGGCCGACCAGTTCCTTTGGCGCCGGCTGCATCACTCCAGCGCACCTTGCAATGGAAGCTGTTGCCGTTGGCGCTGCTGCTCACGCGATAGCGAAAGTCCTGCACCACGGCCTTCTCCGGCATCAGGTATTGGGCCTGGTTGCAGGCATCCACCTCGGAGATGGATGAGCTGAATTCGCTCCAGCCGGCCTGGGCGGCCGTGGGGGCGAGGGTGATGCAACCAAGCAGCAGGCCAGCGCTGAGTGGAAGGCGGAGAGCCATAACGCGCTGCTCACAATCGGATGCCCCGATTCTGACGGCTGAGACAAGGGTTGGTGGCTGATGCGTCTCCAGCGTCCTATCAAAGCCACTGCCGTTGTGGCTCCACAGGTTTGGGTTGCCCTGGTCGACCGCCAGCTGCAGCCCAGGGAAGCGGAGGGCGCATGGGCCGACGAGCCAGGTGTAGCGGGGTTCCGAAGTCGTCCCCTGACACCTGCTCAGTCATCGAGCGCCGAACGGAGCTGCCGGCAGAACGCCCCGGCCGCAGCGGCCACATCAGCCTGCTGGGCATGGGCTTCAGCCATCACTTTCACCAGGGCGCTGCCAACAATCGCGCCATCGGCGCCCCAGTCGCGCACCTGACGGGCCTGCTCGGGGCCTGAAATGCCGAAGCCCACCGCCACGGGGGTCGACCCCATGCCTTTGAGCTGCTGCACCAGAACGGCCACGCGACCCTCGAGGCTGGTGCGCACGCCGGTCACGCCGGTGACGCTCACCAGGTACGTGAAGCCGCGGCTGGCGGCAGCAATCCGCTCCATCCGATTCGATGGGGTGGTTGGAGCCACCAGCAGCACCAGATCCAAGCCATGGCTGGCGGCAATGCCGGTGAGCTTCTCCGCTTCCTCCAGGGGCAGGTCGGGCACCACCAGCCCGGCGGCACCAGCGGCGGCGGCTTCGCGGCAGAAGTCCTCCATGCCCCGGTTGAGCAGCGGGTTGCTGTAGGTGAACAGGATCACAGGGATCGTGAGCTCACCGCGCAGGCTGGTGAGCATGGCGAGCACGCTCCCCGGCGTGGTTCCGGAGCCGAGCGCCCTGCTGGCGGCGGCCTGAATCACCGGACCGTCGGCCAGTGGGTCGCTGTAGGGAATGCCCAGCTCGATCATGTCGGCACCGGCTGCCTCGAGGGCCAGCAAGGTGGCGCGGGTGGTGGCCAGATCGGCATCGCCCGCCATCAGGAAGGGCATCAGGGCGCAGCGCCCCTGCTGCTGCAGTTGGCTGAAACGCTGCTGAATGGAGGTGGCTGTGGTCACGGCAGCGCTGGATCTGCCCGTGAGCCTATGGGGTCATAGACGCGCCGCTTTCAGGATGCCTCGTCGTCCTTGAGTTGACCGAGCTCCCGCAGCAGGGCCTCCTGCTCTTCTGGGCTGAGGGCATCGAAGCGTTGTTGCAGTTCGTCGTCGGTGGCGGATTCATAGGCCGAGCGGTAGCGCCGACGCTGCTCCATGTAGGTCATGTTGCCGGTGACCACACGAAACAGATAGGAGCCGGTCCACACCAGCACCACCGCCACCAGCACGCCCTGGGCTGCGATGCCGGCCGAAAACCCTTCGAAGCCGGCCGCCTCAAAACCCCAGTAGCCCAAGCCCCCCAGGGCAAAGATCGCCAGCCCCGCCAGCAGCGCTTTGGCGCGGGTGATGCCAGATCCCATCAAGCCTGCCCTTGACCCTGCAGGCGCAGATTCACGAAGGGAGCCAGCACGATCAGACCGGGGAAGAACAGAAACACCAGGCCATACACGGCTGTGCGCTCGAGTTTGCCCATCACCGTCCAGCGCTTGGCCATCCAGGCCATCAGCGCTGCAGGCACCACCAATAGGTAGGCACCGCCCAGAGCCAGGTAGGCGCCGATCACCAGCAGTGATTCGCTCGAGAGAGCGCTGAGGAACCCAGGCAGGGGCACGGCAGCAAGACGGTTGCAGCCCAAATCTAGGATGGAAGCCTGGCCGCAGGGTTTGCACCCGGCGCCCGGGAGCATGGCGGAATTGGTAGACGCAGCGGACTTAAAATCCGCAGACGGCAACGTTGTGGGGGTTCAAGTCCCCCTGCTCCCACTGCTCGACTTCGCCTCCTCGTGGTAGCGATCGGCACCGCAGTTGGCGAACGATGACAATCCTGTGCGCCCCCTGAGCGCGCTCGCCAACTTGGGATGAGGCATTGGGCATCCCATGCTTGAGCTGCTGCCGCCGCTCAACGACCACAACCTGCCCTGGATGGACACGATCCATCCCATCGTCGTTCACTTCGTGATCGCGATGGCGTTGATTGCCTTCGTGTTCGATGTGATCGGCGTTGTGTGGCGTAAGCCTCCTCTGTTTGAGGTGAGCTTCTGGAATCTCCTCTTCGCCACGGGCGCCATCTTCGTGGCGATCATCTTTGGGCAGGTGGAAGCGGGCCTGGCCGCGCCCTATGGAGCGGCTCGCAACATCCTCGACATCCACACCACGATTGGTTGGTCGCTGGCGGGGGTGTTATCGCTCCTCTCCGGTTGGCGTTATGTGCTCCGCTCCCGCGATCCGGAAACCCTGCCGCTGGCGTTTGTGGGTGCGGGCTCGGTTGTGAGCGCCCTGATCTGCGTGCAGATGGTGCTCGGCGACAAGTTGATCTGGACCTACGGCCTCCACACCGTGAAGGTGGTGGCCGCCATGCGTGAGGGGTTGATCTGATGCTCTTCGCCCTTGCCTACAGCCCCGAGCAGCCCACGATCGAGCAGATCGCCCAGGAGCTCGGCGCCAACGGCCTGCCCTACAGCCTGCCGATTCACCCGAATCTGGTGCACCTCACCATCGGCTTGTTTGTGATTGCGATCGCCTTCGATCTGGTGGGTGCTTTCTATCCCCTGGAGAAGCGAGTGTTTCGCTTCCTGGCACTGCCGATCACCCGCGGTGGCTTCCACGATGTGGGTTGGTACAACCTGCTGGCCTGCTGCCTGGTGACCTTCCTCACCGTGGCTGCCGGCTTCTACGAAATGCTCACGGCCGTGCCGCTGCCCGGCGTGAAGAGCACCTTCGGCTTGGGGGGCATGACCACGATGCTCTGGCATGGCGTGGGCGGCGTGCTGGTGCTGGCGGTGATCGTGGCCTGCTCACCACCGTAGGCACGGAGGTGCTCACCCCCCGCAATATCAACGTGCAGGTGATCGCCAACGTGATCACCATCGCTGGTCAGCTATACGTGGCGATCTTGATCGCGCTGATCCTGGGGCGTGCTCAGAAACGGCTGTCATGACGTCCCTCAAAGATCTCGCCCAACGGCTGCTGCAGCTGGCCGTGCTGGGTTTGTTGGTGGGGCTGTTGTGCTGGCCGTTCAACCTGGTGGATCGCTGGTGTGATCAGCTGCTCAGCCTGTTGCCGGCTTTCAGCGGTTCCGATTGGCGGCCGCTCACCCTGCTGCTGGCCTGCTCGCCCGTGCTGGTGTTCCCACTGCTGATGCTGCTGCAGAACGGCAGCTTCCGCCGCGGCAAGGGTTCTGGCATCCCCCAAACCATGACCAGCCTGGAGCATCCGGAGCAGGCGCCGGTCCTGCTCGGTTTGGTTCCCAGCCTGCAGCGCCTGCTGCTGTGGACGCTCGCCAGCCTCAGCCTGATGCCCCTCGGGCGCGAGGGCCCGGTGATGCAGATCGGAGCCTCGGCGGCCTTCTGGCTGCGGCGGCGCTTTCCCCGCTGGCTGGCCGATCTGAGCCACGGCGATCTGATGGCCGTGGCGGGCGGTGCAGGTCTGGCCGGTGGCTTCAACACGCCGCTGATGGGTGTGGTGTTTGTGGCCGAGGAGTTTCTCGGCACGTTTTCGATGCGCTTGATCTGGCCGGCGCTGGTGATCAGTGCCCTGGCTGCGGCGATGAGCAGTGCGGTGGGTGAGCCCGAGTTTGCCCTCGGTATGGTGGGGTCATCTACCGCTGAGCTCACCCAGCTCGTCTGGGCGCTGCCGATCGGGGTGCTGGCGGGTGGTTTGGGGGCCGTGTTCGCGCGCAGCCTGCTGCAGGTCACACGCCGTTTCCGCCTGCTGCTGCAGCGTCAACCGCTGCGGCTGGGGCTGCTGCTGGGGGTGTGCCTCAGCGCCTTGTTGCTGCTTAGCGGTGGTGCCTCCGGTTGCGATGGCGAGCTGTTGATGCGCCACATGATCGAAGGAGGCGCTCCCTCCAATTACCTGCTGCCTGGCGTGCTTGGCGATCTGTTCACTCTGGTGTTGCGCCTGATCGGCCCGGTGTTGGCGTTGGGTTCCGGCATCCCCGGCGGCTTGATCGATCCCTCGTTTGCCTTCGGGGCCGTGCTGGGCCAAAGCCTGGGTGATGCCGGCATGTTGCCCCAGATGGGCTTGGCCCTGGGCATGGTGGCGGGCCTGGCCGGCGCCACCCAGCTGCCGGTGATGGCGGTGTTGTTTGCCGTGCGCATGGCCGGCGATCAGCAGCTGTTGCCGGGGTTGCTGTTGGCAGCGGTGGTGGCGGCCTATGTGAGCCGTCTCCTAGTGGATCAGCCCGTGTATCACGCCCTCAAAGACATTGCCGAGGAGCCGATCACGCTGGCCTCATGAGGAGCGGGCGTCGGTGATCACCAGGGCCGAGCGCTCGCGGGTGGCGATCATCCACAGCCATTTAGTAAGCAGGGTGATGCGGTTTTCGTTGCCCGGCATGAACGCCAGGTGAGCCAGGCCCCAGAGCAGCCAGCCCAGCGGTCCGGTGACCTTCAGTCCGCGTAGGTCGGCTACGGCGAATAGCGGCCCGATCACCGCCATGCTGCCGAAATCGTTGAACACGAAGGGCTGATGGGGCTGGTTCTGGCTCTTGGCCAGGATGTCTTTGGCCACCCAGCCGCCCATCTGCACGGCCGGCCCCGCCATGCCCGGCAGCGGTTTGCCATTCGCGGTGTGGCTGTAGCTGCAGAGATCTCCCACCACGCGGATCTCGGGGTGGCCCGCAATCGAAAAATCGGGTTCCACGGGGATCCGCCCGCCGCGATCGATGCTGCAACCGGTCTGCTCGGAGAGCAGCTTGCCCAGGGGTGAGGCCGCCACGCCCGCGGTCCAGCAGATGGTGCTGGCTTCGAGGGTGACCTCACCATCGGTGGTGGTCACCACCAGTTTCCCCTCCTCGATCGTTTTCACACGCCCGCCCAGCAGCAGCTCCACGCCGGAGCGCTGCAGGTGATCGCCCGCCGCTTTGGAGAGCTGGGGATCCATGGCCCGCAACACCCGATCGCCGGGGTCAACCAGCGTCACCTTGCAGTGGCTGGGATCGATCTGTTTGAAATCCCGCTCCAGGGTGTGGCGCATCAAGTCGTTGAGCGAGGCCGCCAGCTCGCACCCCGTGGGGCCACCCCCCACCACCACCACCGACTGCAGCAAACGCCGCTGGTTCACGTCCGGGGTTTGCTCGGCTTCCTCCAGGGCGCTGAGCACCCGCTTGCGAATGGCGTAGGCATCCTCCAGCGACTTCATCGGTGTGGCGAACTGGCCCCATTCGTTGTGACCGAAGAAGCTGCTGGTGGCTCCGGCCGCCACGATCAAATGGTCGTAGCGCAGTCGACGATTGTTGAAGATCACCTCCTGGGCGGTGGTGTCAATCTCCTCCACCTCTCCCATCAGGATCTGCACGTTCGGCGCCTTGCCGAGCATGATCCGCAGTGGCGTGGCTACATCCGTTTGAGCCACCAGTCCGGAGGCCACCTGATACAGCAACGGCTGGAACAGGTTGAAGTTGCGCTTATCGATCAGCGTCACTCGCACGGTCTTGCCGGCCAGGGCATGGGCAGCCTCAAGGCCTGCAAAGCCGCCACCCACGATCACCACATGGGGAGCCGTTCGGAGCAGTTCACTGGCTGGGGTGAGTTCGAGGAAGAACCGCTCCGGAGCCATGGATCGCTGGACACATTGGCTTCACGCTATCGAGCCTTTTCGGGCTGTCGCCCTGCGGTTCACGTTTGCTGGTGAGCAGAACGCTCCTTTAGGCATTCACAGCCCGAGCTTGACCTTCGCCGGTGCCTGAGGGTTCACATCCACCTGCATCGTTTTGGCCTCGTCCATCTTGATCTGGATCGGGTTGGGATTGCTTACTTGCACCTGCACCGGCGTTGTGTTCGCCACGTTCAGATCCATTGGCGCATGTTCCATCACCCTCACCGCCATGGGCTGGATCTGCACGGGCTTCGCCATGGTGAGGTTGCCGTTCACCTGGCCGCTCAGCACCAGGGGGGCCGCGAAACTGTGCATCAGCTTCACCTGAATGGGGCGATCACCCAGGCGAACTACGGCGGTTAAGGCCATGCCGCCGAGCGCCACCAGGGTGATCGGCCAGCGGAGCTTCACCCAGTGGGCAGTCATGCAGGCGGGGACAGCGGCACCCATTCAAGGGATGCAGGCTGGTGCTGCCAAGGCGTTCAGCGCTGGCCGAGCAGTTCTTCCCAGCTCGGGCTTGGGTGAGCGGGGCGCTGAGGAGACGGTTGATGTGAGGTGGGCGTGGATTGGGTTGATGTGGTGGTGGGCTTGGACGTGTGGGGACGTTTTTTCATGGTGTTGTCTCTGGGGCTGGGATATCGCTGGCCTGTCACTTGCCGTTCTGGGATCTGCAGCCGAGATGGAGGCTGCCTTCTGCAGTGCGATGAACTGCCTCGCCAGCTCATGCGGCTGGGGTACAGCGGGATCGCGGGGCGTTGGTGCTCACCGCCTGATCCGTTCATTCACCATAGACCCTGTTTAACGGTGTGGCCAGACGTGGTTGTGCAGCCTGTGCTGATCCTGGGTGGATTTCTGATCACCGCTGAGGCCTATCAGCCAATGTGCGGCTGGTTGAGCGAGCACACGCAGCAGCCGGTGCAGCTGGTGCCGGTGAGCCGATTCGATTGGCTGCTCACCTCCTGGGGCTTTGGCTGGCGGCGGATTCTGGATCGGGTGGCGGAGCAGGCTGAGGCTCTGGCGCGCACTTCCCCCACCGGCAAGATCACGCTGATCGGCCACAGTTCCGGTGGCGTGATGCTGCGCCTGTTTCTGGCGCAGGATCGCTTCGGCGGGCGCACCTATAACGGCCAACGCTGGGCCGATCGGCTCTACACCCTGGGCAGCCCCCACACCGCCGTGCGAGCCACGCCGCTGCGGGCGATGGTGGATCGCCTCTATCCCGGCGCCTGGTTCGGCGATGCGGTGCACTACGTCGCCGTGGCTGGTGCCTTAGCCGTGGAGCAGGGCTCCCCCCTCACGCAGCGTTTGGCCTTGCGCTCCTATCAGGCCATCGCCGGCCGCACCGATCTCGAGGGGGATGGGCTGGTGCCGGTGTCATCGGCTCTGCTGCGTGGCGCCGCGTGGATCCAGCTCGAGGGTGTGGCCCATGGAGGCGCCTTCGGCGAGCGTTGGTATGGCTCACCGGAGGTGGTGGAGCAGTGGTGGCGGGGGTGAGCTCAGGTTCAGCGGCGTTCCAGCCGTTCAAGGCTCGGAATCAGCGCCATCGCCGCCACCACGCCGAGGCCGAGGATCAGCAGGGCCGGCACCAGCGCAGCCCCCACCCGCTCATCGCTGGCGTATTGATACACGCGCACAGCCAGGGTGTCGAAATCGAAGGGCCGCAGCGCGAAGGTGAGCGGCAGCTCCTTCACCGTGTCTACGAACACCAGCAGGCCGCCCACTAGCAGCGGCCCGCGTAGCAGCGGCAGATGCACCCGCCGCATCACCCCCAGCCAGCTGTTGCCCAGTGAGGTGGCGGCTTCATCCACGCTGGGGGGGATGCGCTCGAGGGCGGCATCCAAGCCACCCTTCGACACCGCTAAAAAGCGATCGGCATAACCCCACACCAGCAGCAGCAGCGGTGCCAGCGCCAGGGGGCCGCCGATCAGCATCAGGGCCAGCGCCAGCACGGTGCCGGGAATCGCATAGCCGAGCCCTGAGATGAAGGTGAGCCGTTGCAGCACGGCATTGGGGATCCAGCGTTTGGCGATGGCCAGCACCAACCCCGTGGCCACGGTGAGCAGCGCGGCCAACAGGGCCAGCCCGAAGCTGCGGCTCCCCAGGGCCAGCAGCTCCTGGCTGTCTTCGGTGCGGATCTGATCCCAGCTCAGGCCGGCCCAGAGCAGCGGCACGCCCAGGCTGATCAGGGGGGGCAGGCCGCACACCAGCCAACTGGCCCAGCGGCGCAGCCCCTGCAGATCCCACTGGGGATCTGCATCGCCATCGCTGCCCAGATTCCAGCAGCGGCTGCGTTGCCGCAGGCTGCGCTCGCCGCCCACCAACAACGCCACGATCACCAGGGCCAGCAGCGCCAGCGCCACGGCTCCCTGGGGATCGCCGTCCTGCTGCCAGCGCATGAGGATGCCGCCCGAGAGCGTTGGCACCCCCAGCAGCTGCACGGCTCCGAGCTCGTTCACCACCTCCATCCCGCCGAGAGCCACCCCGGCCCCAATGGCCGGCAGCGCCATCGGCAGCGCCACCCGCCGGAAGCTGCCCCAGGGGCCCACTCCAAGGCTGCGGCAGGCTTCGATCTGCCGGCGCCCACTCACCGAAAAGCTCTCGGTGGAGAGCAGAAACACATAGCTGTAGGTGCTCAGCACCAGCACGAGCAGCGTGGGCGCCAAGCCGTGTACGCGCACCCCGTAGCGACTGCCCAGATCGATCCAAGTGGCGGCGAGCAGGTAGCTGGGGGTGGCCAGGGGCAGCAACTGGGCCATGCGCCACCAACGGCGGCCGGGAAACGCGCAGCGCGCCGTGATCCAGCCGGTGGCGGTGCCCAACACCGCCGTGAACACCCCCACCAACAGCACCAGGGCCACGGTGTTGCTCACCTGAGCCGAACCATCGGGCCCCAGATCCAGCCCGATGCCCGTGCCGGCACCGAAGGCAAACCAACTCAGTCCCAGCACCGGAGTGAGGGCCAGGGCGCAGAGCAGCAGCACCCCCAGCCCTAACAGGCTGCGCTGCGGAAGCCGCGAGGGTGCTGAAACGCTGGGCACAACCATGGCCAAAACCTACGGGGCCAGGGCTTCGCACGCACTGCCGTAACCAATGTCACACCCCCGCGTGGTGAATGATCCCCAGCCCGCAAAGGCGGTGTTCGGGCCGGCCATAGTGCCGGAAGAGAGCCTTGGTGATCCCTTGAAACGCAGTCCCCTGAATGGTTTGTCGTGGCTGGAGCGCTGCGGTGCCCTGGCCTTGTTGGCGGCGAGCGCCGGCGGAGCCGTGATCGCCACCATCGGCCTGGAGGCGCCCCAGGCCCAGGCCCAGAGCAAGGAGATCGGCGTGTATTCCGGCCGCCACTACAACACCGATCAACAGCTGTATCGGCAGTTCACCGCGCGCACCGGCATCAAGGTGAAGCTGCTGGAGGCCAAGGACGATGCCCTGATCGAGCGGCTGCGCAGCGAAGGCAAGAACAGCCCGGCGGATGTGCTGGTGCTGGTGGATGCGGCCCGACTGGATAAGGCGGCCGACCTTGGCCTGTTCCGCCCCAGCCGCTCGGCCATGCTGCTGAGGGATGTGCCCCTCAACCTGCGCGATAGCAAGGGGCGTTGGTATGGCCTCACCCGCCGCGTGCGTGTGGCGCTGGTGAACCCGAAGCTGGTGAATCCGGCCTCGATCCGCACCTACGCCGATCTGGCCAATCCGGCCCTTAAGGGCAAGGTTTGCTTGCGCGATAGCAAGAGCGTTTACAACCAGTCGCTGGTGGCCGATCAGATGATCCTGCGCGGTGATGCGGCCGCCGCCAGTTGGGTGAAGGGGATGACCAGCAACGTGACCAAGCCCTACTTCACCTCCGACACCCCGCTGATCCGCGCTATCGGCAACGGTGATTGTGGCGTTGGCCTGGTGAACACCTACTACGTGGCGCGGATGTTCTCCGGCGAGAGCGGTGCTGCTGATCGAGCCCTGGTGAGCAAGCTGAAGGTGGTGTTCCCCAGCCCGGCCCACGTGAACATCAGCGGCGCCGGTGTGGTGAAAACCTCCAGGAACCCTGAGGCGGCGCTGAAGCTGATCGAGTTTCTGGCGTCCCCCAGCGGCGGTCGCGGCTACGCCGAGGCCAACAACGAATATCCCCTCAAGGGCTACGGCAATAACCCGATCCTGAAGCGCTTCGGCGGCTTCAAGGCTGATGGCGTGTCGGCGGAGCAGATGGGTGCCAAGAACAAGGCCGCCGTGCAGGTGATGGCGCAGAACGGTTGGAAATAGAGCCTTCTCGCCAGCAGGCAACGCAGCCAGTCGCGCCAGCGACTGGCTTTTTTGTGGCCGCTTGAACCGGTGGTTTCAACGGCAGTTTCAGCCCCATGGCCAACAGTCCCTGCACCCAATACCGCCCGCACTTGAGAATCGCTTGCAAAAAGGCGGCCTGCTTCTCTACATTGCGACGCATTCGCAATTGGCTCCGTGAACGCCGTCCGCATGCCGGTGGGTCAAACCGTGCTGCTCGATCCGGCCCTGCGCCCTGAGGGCAGCTGCATTGAGGTGCTGGAGGGCATGGCGCGGGTGTTTTGCCCCTGCGAGGAAACCGAGGGCATGACGCTGGCCTTCCTTCAGCCCGGCGATCAGCTGCGCACCGATCGGCTCTGCAGCGAGGGGGTGTGCGTGGAGGCCCTCACGCCGCTGCTGTTCAGCACCGAGGCGGTGCCTGCCAGCGAGGGCGGCTTCGATCCGGTGAACGAGTGGACGCTGCAGCTGCTGCGCATCCGTCATCTCGGCAGTGCTGAGCAGCGGTTGCATGCCCTGCTCAGCCTGCTGGTGCGTCGGCTGGGGCGCCGTTGCGGCGACTGGTGTGATCTGCCCTTCCGCCTCACCCATGAACGGATCGGTGAGCTGATCGGCGCCACCCGGGTCACCACCACCCGGATGATCTCCAAGATCCGTCAGGCCAACTTGCTGGAGGTGCCCGTGGGGGACACCTGTTTGCGCCTGGCGCCCCAGCTGGTGGAATCGGCGCCCCTGGCCGCGGCCTGAGGGTTAGTCGGCTGGTTTAGTCGGCTGGGTCGTCCGGGAACTCGAGGTGATGCAGGGCCTTGAGCTGTTCGGCTTCGAACTGGCGCCGGTCCTCCTCCTGCCGCTGCAGAGCCCTGGCCATTGGGCACCAGTCTTCGAACGGCGGCTCGCTCAGCGTGTAGCAGCCGAATTCAGCCCGCATGCGCTCCATGCACTCGAGTGAGCAGTGCTCCGGGAAGCGCGGGCAATGCTCGATGGGCTGCGTGGTTGCTTCAGGCATGGGCTGATCCGCAGCGGATCAGCGCGATTCTCGATGCCCTAAGCCACGCTGGTGACGTTGATCGTTTTGATAACCGATCCCGGCAGGTTTTTGGAGATCGGGCAGAGCCTCATCCGTTCTTCCATGAAGGCCATCACCTCACTGCTGCGGTTCCCAGAGGCCGGAATCGCTCAGGAACTCCACCACCAGATCTTGGGTGGCGCGTTCGGGCGCACGATGGCTGCTGCGCAGCCGGAAGCGGAAGGTGCGGTTGGTCATGGCAAGCCATCAAGAGCAGTGTGATTGGGTGGTGCTCAGCAGCGCCGGGGCCTGGCGGAGGGACTGTTCCTCGCGCTCCGCCGGGGGCTGACGTTTCCAGGCCTCCAAGCCACTCATCAGCGCTGAGCCGATCAGCAGGATCGAAAAGCCCTGTCGTAGGCGCCGATCGCTGAGATGGGGTGCCAGCCGTTGCCCCACCACGGCACCCAGGGCGCCGCCGGCGAGCAGCGGCAGCATCAGCGGCAGGCTCTGCGCTGGCCAGTGGCCGAGGGCGCCCAAGGCCACAAGGGCATTCACGGCGATCAGCAGCAGGCTGGTGCCGCTGGCCAGTTGCATCGGCAGCCCCGCCAACAGCACCAGGGCGGGCACGATCGCAAAGCCGCCGCCCACGCCGGCAATACCGGTGAGCAGCCCCACCAGAATTCCCTGGATCGCCAGCAGCGCTGGGCGCTGCCGCGCGCCGGTGCTGCCCCTGGAGCCGCGGGTGAGGAGCCAGGAGGCCACCAGGGCGGCTGCGCTGAACACCCCCAGCTGCACCGGCTCAGGAATCAGCCCGGCCTTCACCCAACTGCCCCCCAGCCAACTGCCGGCCAGGGCCGGAACCCCCAGGATCAAGGCCGGTTTGAGGGCGAATTGGCCGCGGCGCACATAGGGCCCCAGGTTGGCCAGGGCCAGCAGCATCACCACCAGCAGCGAGAGGGGCACCGCCTCTCGGGTGGGCAGGGTCGCGCCGCTCACCAGCAGGGGCAGCAGCAGGATCGAGCCGCCGGCCCCGAGCACGGAGAGCAGAAAGCCGATCAGGCCTCCGCCGAGGCCCAGCAGGAGCAGTGCGCTCAGGGCCATCGGATCGACACTTTGTTCGAGGGCATCACGGCCAGGAGCCGGGCCATGCCGCAGAAGCCGCTCACCCCGGCGAAGGTGAGGCCAGCGCCCACAAACCAGGTGATCGCAATCCAGCCGGGGGCCACCACGTTGCTCAGGATCAGCCCCAGCAGGATCAGCGATCCAGCGGCGATCTGCACCTGACGCATCAGCGGCAGGGGAGCGTTCTTGAGCTTGCGCACCGGGTAGCCGGCCTGTTGCCAGTTGGGCAGTCCGCCGGCCAGATCCACCACGGAATGGGGATGGCCGCGGTCGAGCAGGCGGTTGAGGCCCTGGGCGCTGCGGTTGCCGCTTTGGCACACCAGCACCAGGGGGCCCTGGGGTAGGTCGGCCTGATGCAGGCGGCCGAGGGGCACATTCATGCTGCCGGCGATGTGGCCGCTGGCGTATTCCATCGGTTCACGCACATCGATCACGGTGATGCGCTTGCTGGCCAGTTGATCGGCGAGGTCTTGAGCGGAAATGCTGGCGGTCATCGCAATGCAAAGACGAAGGGTGTTGAGGAAACAGGACCGTGCTCAGAGCGCCACGGCGCCGGCCAGGGGGTAGCCCTCATCGCTCCAACGGCTCAAGCCGCCGCGCAGATTGGCGATGGTGGTGATGCCCTCCTTGAGCAGTTGCTGGGTGGCCAGGGCCGAGCGGCTGCCTGAATGGCAGACCACCACCAGTGGTTTGCCTGAGGGGATCTCCTGGTGGCGCTGCTCCAGCTCAGGCAGGGGGATGTTGAGGCTGCCGCTGATGTGGCCATCCGGCCCCTGCAGCTCTTCGGGCGAACGCACATCGAGGATCGTGAGTTCCGGCAGGTGGGCCGCCACCCAGGCCGGTGCCAGTTCGGGCAGTCCGGCATAGCTGCGTTGCACGGGAGCCCAGGCGCTGCGGGCTTCTGCCTGCCGGGGTTTGCCGGAGCGCATGTTGCCCGGCAAGGCCTCGGCGATCTTGTGGGGGTGGGGGAGTTTCATGTTCTCCATGTGGCCCACGAAGTCGCGTTCGGTGGCGGCGCCGCCGAGGCGGGCGTTGAAGGCTTTTTCCTCCACCACCGACGACACGCTGCGGCCGGTGTAGTCGTGCCCGGGGTAGAGCAGGCAGGCATCCGGCAGGGAGAAGAGTTGCTCGGTGATCGAGCGCCAGAGGGTGTGGGCGTTGCCCTGCTGGAAGTCGCAGCGACCGCAGCCGCGCACCAACAGCGCATCGCCGGTGAAGGCCATGGAGTGGTCGTCGAGCACGAAGCTGATGCAGCCATCGGTGTGGCCGGGGGTGCTGCGCACCTCCACAAAGCGGCTGCCGAAGGCCACGCGATCGCCGTGGTGCAGGGGGCGGGTCACGTTTTCGGCGCGGGCGGCGGCGGCAAGGCCAATGGCACAGCCGGTGGCCTCATGCATCAGCCAGCTGCCGGTCACATGGTCGGCGTGGGCATGGGTGTCGATCGAGGCCACGAGCTCGATCCCGAGCTCATGGATCAGGGAGAGATCGCGGCTGTGCTGTTCGAACACCGTGTCGATCAGAACGCCCTGGCGGCTGGGCACATCGGCCAGGAGATAGGTGAAGGTGCCGGTGGCGGCATCAAACAGCTGGCGGAACAGCAGATGGCTGCCACCGGCTGCAGCGACCAGGCTGATCGGGGCTACAGGGACCTCCGTCATGGGACCAGCTACATACTTTTATGACGATATACGCATAAGCGCGATGGGCGCAAGTCTGGGTGGCGTGCTGGTGCTGGCCTGCATAATGCGCTTGTCGGCATGAATGCATGTCATGGGTGTCGCCGGCTCCATGCCGTCTCCTCAGTTGCTGGAGGAGTTCAGTCAGTTCTTTCGTCTGCTGAGCGAGCCGGCGCGGTTGCAGCTGCTCTGTTGCCTCAAACAAGGCCCGGCGGATGCGTCCACCCTGATTGAGCTCACAGGCTTCTCGCAGTCGCACATCAGTCGCCAGCTCGGCCAGTTGCAACGGGCTGGGTTGGTGCGTTGTGAGCGCGATGGCGGTCGCCTGATTTGGCAAGCAGACGCGGAGCTCGTGGATGAGCTCTGCCGCTTGGTGCAGGGGCGCCTGAGGCAGAGGCTTGAGGATCAGTTGCAGCGGCTCAAGGGCGCCTGATCAGCACGGGCCGAACAGGCGCTGGTCGGCTTCGAGAAATAGTCGGTAGGTGATGTCGTTATCGGTGCCTGAGATGGCGAGGGAGACCGTTTGCCGTGGTGGGCACACGTCTACGGCAAGGCCAACGCAGGCCTCTCGATGCTGGGCGTGAAAGGTGGCGCTCTTTCCATCCGGTGCGTAGGTGGTTTCGGCGTCCTGGTCAAAGCCGATCTCGCGAGAAATCAGCGTGATGCCAGCCAGTGAGCGGGTCAGGCCGGCGTCTGAGTGGATCGCCGTGACGTAGGTGAATGGTGCGGGGTCGGCGGGTTCCTCGAGTCCCGCTTGGAGGCCCTTGCGAACACTCTGGAGTAAGTCCCGCATCGCCGCTTGGGTGCGCACAACTCACTGAAATCTAGGGGCATCACACCAGATATGCCCGCTGCTGGCTTTCTGGCTCTATAGGTAGCGTTCAAGTCTGTTCGCCTCTCGTGGTCTCGCCTCGTCCTGATACCGGTTCCTGGTGGGACCTGCGCTACCGCGAAGGGAGTGATCGCTGGGAGCTGGGTGTTCCAGCTCCGCCCCTGCAGCTGTTATTCCAGAGCCATGCGCACGCTCCGCAGCCGCCCGGGAGAGTGGTTGTGCCCGGTTGCGGCCGCGGCCATGAGGCGGCGCTCCTCGCTGGCCTGGGTTTCGAGGTGGTCGGGGTCGATTTCAGTGCGGAAGCGCTGAGAGAGGCGCGCCACCTCCATGGCGAGCAGTCCGGTCGACTGCGTTGGTTGCAGGCCGATGTTCTGGACGCCGATCAGCTGGCTTCGGCGGGTCTTGGCTCCGCCAGCTGCGATGGCGTGCTGGAACACACGTGTTATTGCGCCATTGATCCGGAGCTGCGCCTGGCTTATCGCAAGAGCGTGGCGCAACTCTTGCGGCCCCAGGGCTGGTTGCTCGGCCTCTTCTGGTGTCATGGCCGTCCCGGTGGTCCGCCCTATGGCAGTGATCCTGCTCAGCTGATGGCTGATTTCCATGCCGCCGGTTTCTCCCAGGAGCTCTGGGTGCAGGCCGCTAACTCCGCAACGGGTGCGGATGGTCAGCCCCGCGACAGCGAATGGATCGGATTGTGGCGCCGGGCTGCACACTGAAGCGATGCATGGCCGCCTGCCCTGAAGCCTGATCTGATCGTTGTGGGGAGTGGCCTCGGTGGCCTCTGCTGCGGAGCTCTGGCTGCGCGCCATGGCCTCGAGGTGGTGGTGCTGGAAGCCCACGACCGCCCCGGTGGTGCGGCCCACGGATTTGAGCGGCGCGGCTTTCAATTCGAGTCGGGCCCGTCGTTGTGGGGCGGCCTGGGCCGTTGGCCCTCCACCAATCCCCTGGCGCAGGTGCTGCGGGCGGTGGGGGAATCGGTGCCGGTGGTGAGCTACGCCGAGTGGGGCCTGCTGCTGCCGGAAGGGCAGTTGCGCATCGGCGTGGGCGCCGAGCCGTTTCTGGAGGCGGTGCAGCAGTTGCGGGGCACTGCGGCCGTGGAGGAATGGCGGGCGTTCATGGCCTGGCTGGAGCCCTATTGCCGGGCGGCGGGAGCGCTGCCGCTGCTGGCGATGCGACCCGGCCTGGGGATGGCGGGCGTGCTGGGGGCGCGGGGCTCAGCGGCGTTGCTGCGTCAGGCGCCGCGGCTGGCGGCCCTCGGGGGTGCCTTCGGGCCGATGGCGCGGCGCCACCTGCGCGATCCCTTCCTGCTCCATTGGGTGGAGATGCTCTGTTTCCTGATCTCGGGCCTGCCGATGGATCAGACCAGCGCCGCCGCCATGGCCACCTTGTTTGGCGAATGGTTTGAGCCGAACGCCAGCCTCGACTACCCCCTCGGCGGCAGCCCTGCGGTGGCTGATGCGTTGGTGCGCGGTCTGCGCCGCCATGGCGGTGAGCTGCGCACCCGCGCCGCCGTGCGGCGGATCCGAGTGGAGGGCAACCGCGCCGTTGGCGTTGAGCTCGAAACTGGCGAGCATCTGGATGCCCGCCTTGGCGTGGTGAGCAATGCCAGCCCGTGGGACACGCTCGATCTGATCGCCCCGCAGGATCTGCCCCGCCGTTGGGCCCGGCAGACCGCCGCCACGCCGGCCTGCGCCAGCTTTCTGCACTGGCATGTGGGGCTGCGGGGGGCGGGGCTGGAGCAGCTGCCGATCCACCATGTGTGGGTGGGCGACTGGCAGCGCGGCATCGGCGCCGAGCGCAACATGCTGGTGTTCTCGATGCCTTCCCTGCTCGATCCGCAGCTGGCCCCGGAGGGGCATCAGGTGTTGCACGCCTACAGCCCCGCCAATGAACCCTGGGAGCTGTGGCGCGATCTGGAGCCCGGCACCGCTGCCTACGACACCCTCAAGGCGGAGCGCTGCGGCCTCTTCCGCGAGGTGTTCGCCCAGCTGGTGCCGGATCTGGCGGATCGGATCGTGCTGGAACTGCAGGGCACGCCCCACACCCATCGCCGCTATCTGCGCGTGCATCAAGGGAGCTATGGCCCGGCCATCGGCGCCGATCGTTCGCCGTTCCCCGGCGGCAACACGCCGATCGATGACTTACAGCTCTGCGGAGCCGGCGTGTTCCCGGGCATCGGCGTGCCGCCGGTTGCCGTGAGTGGTGCGATGGCGGCCCATAGCTTTGTGCCGGCGGCCCAGCAGAAGGCCCTGATCCGGGAGCTCGGGCTCTAGGGCGGCGCCCTAAATCAGCGGCAGCAGACGCTCCGCCAGCGCCTCGGCGCTGCGCAGGGCACCTTCCACCCGCCCGAAGCCCAGCCCGGCGATCGCATCGCCGCAGAAGCCGATGCGGCTGTCGGGGCAGAGGCTGAGCGTGCTCGGCAGGCCCGGGGCCTGGGGGAAGGCGGCGCCCCAGCGCATCAGCTGGCGTTCGGCGCCGGCGGTGCTCAGGCCCAGGGCAGCGCGCAGCTGGCGATCCAGGCTCTCAATCACCTGTGCTTCCGCCTGGGGCTCGGGTGCTGCCCCCAGCAGTTGCGCGGCTGAGGAGCGCGAGCCATACACCTGCAGATGGCGCGCGGCGAAGGCGGCGCTGGATTCCACCACCAGCCCCCAGTGCCCGGCCGCCATGGCCTGCAGCGACACCCGCCGGATGCCCCAGCGCTCCTGGGCGGCGGCGTTGAACTGCAGCAGCCGCCAGGGTTGCTGGCGCCAGGCGGCCGCGCTGGCTTCGCTGAGGCTGAGCAACAGGTTGCTGCTCGCCTGCGATGGGATCGCAGCCAGGGCGGCGGCGGCGGCCAACAGTTGCGGCTCCCCGCGCTGGGCGGCGGCCTGCTGCAGCGGCACGTCGGCCCAACCGAAGGCGGTTTGGCAGCGGGGGTGGGCCAGCAGGGTGCCGCTGAGCACCAGCCAGCGGCACTCGAGCAGCGCTTGCCCGTCGTTCCCCTGCAACCTCCAGCCCTGCCCCGCGGCCAGCGGCTCCAGCTGGCGCACCAGGCTGCCGCTCAGCAGCGGCGTTGGCGCGGTGCGTTGGGCGAGGCTGAGCAGGCCGCGGCAGAGCCCATCCATCCCCGGTGAACCCTGCCAGAGCGCACCGCTGGTGAGGGGATCCGGCAGGGCGGCGCCCATCCGGCCCGCCGCATCGAGGCTGCAGATGGCGCCGGCAAAGGGTGTGATCCAGCCCTCGCTGCGCAGTGCCTGCAGCAGGTGTGGCTCGGGAGCGGCCGTGATGTTGAACAGGGGCGCGCCGTGGTTGAGCGCGAAGCCGGCGTTGTGGCGGGATCGGCGGGTGGCCGTGCGGCCACCGGGGCCGCGGCCGATCTCCAGCAGAGCCAGCGAACCGCTCCAGCCCCGCTGGCGGAGTGCGGCGGCCAGCCCACAGCCGGCTGCACCGGCACCGATCACGGCCAGATCCACCACTGCCAGATCCACTGCGGCTGGGCTCCTGCAGGCAGTGTGGCGCAGCGTTAGGGTCGCGCCCCAGGCGCAGGCGGATGGTGGCGGTTCAGGTGCTCAGCGAGGCCCAGCGCCGCAAGTGGGATAGCAGCGACGATCAGCTGTTCTATGCCGAGCCGCGCTTTGTGCAGCACCTCGATGAGGCCTTCCGCGCCCGCCTCACGGAGCTGTATCGCGAGCGCATTCCAGCCCGGGCGGTGGTGCTGGATCTGATGTCGAGCTGGGTGTCGCACCTGCCCGACGACGTGATCTACGAGCGGGTGATCGGCCACGGCCTCAACGAGAAGGAGCTGGCCGCCAACAAGCGGCTCGATAGCCATTGGCTGCAGAACCTCAACCTCAATCAGGAGCTCCCGCTCAAAGCCGCCAGCGTGGATGCGGTGTTGATCGTGGCCGGCTGGCAATACCTCCAATACCCCGAAGCCGTGGCGGCTGAGCTGTGGCGGATCCTGCGGCCCGGCGGCCAGCTGATCGTGTCGTTCTCCAATCGGATGTTCTTCACCAAGGCGCCGCAGGTGTGGGCCGATGGCAGCGATCGCGACCACCTCACCTACGTGGCGGAGGTGTTGATGGCCCAGGGCTGGCCCAAGCCCAAGATCGTGGCGGAGGAAACCCGCGCAGTGGGTTGGAAGGGGCTGGTGGGCGGCAAGGGTGATCCCTTCTTCTCCGTGATCGCCACCAAGCCCCAATGACCACCACCCGCCCCGATGCCGAGCGGTTGCTGGCCCTTGAGCAGCAAGTGCGCGTTGCAGGCACCGGGATCAACACCGCCGATCTGCTGGGGTGCTGGCAGCTGGATCTGGTGTGGCCCAAGGGCAGCCGGCGCGCCTCAGCCTTCAGCGGTTGGTTGCTGCGGGGCCTATCGGCGCGCCTGGAGATCTCCAGCGCTGGCGATGGTTTGCAGCTCAGCAATGCCGTGAATCTCGGTGTGGTCGAGCTGCGCTTCCGCGGACCGGGGCGTTTGCTGGGCAAGCGGCCACTGCTGCAGTTCAGCTTTGAGCAGCTGGAGCTCAAGCTGGCTGGCCGGTGTGTGCTGCAGCGCGCGTTGCCGGCGCCACCGGCCCAGCGCCTGCCGTTTTTCGCCTTGATCCACCGCGATCGCTCCGGCTGGCTAGCGGCCCGCGGCCGTGGCGGCGGCTTGGCGCTGTGGCGCTGGACGGGTCCGGCCTGATGGCGTGTCCCCGGTGCGGTAGCTGGTCGGTGCGGGCGGATCGCAGCCTGGCGGGGCGCATGGTGTGCGGCAACTGCGGCACACCCCTGCAGGGGGTGCCGCGCGGTGGCAACCGCAAGCGACGCCTACCCAGTGGCGGTCGCGGTCCCGCCCGCTGGCGCTGGTGGCTGTTGGCGCTCGTGGCCGCAGCCGCAGCCCTGGCGGCATTTGATCCAGGATCACGGCAGCCCCTGATCCCCCATGATTCCGGCGATCGCCCTCTCGATCGGTGGCAGTGATTCCGGCGGTGGTGCCGGCATCCAGGCCGATCTGAAAACGTTTCTGGCCCTGCAGGTGCACGGCTGCTCTGCCCTCACCTGCATCACCGCCCAGAACACGTGCGGCGTCAGCCGGGTGGATGCGCTGCCGCCTGAGGCGCTCAGCGCCCAGATCGAGGCGGTGTTGAGTGATCTGCCGGTGGCGGCGTTGAAAACGGGCATGTTGCTCAACCGCGCCTTGATCGAGGCCACGGCCGCAGCCCTCGAGCCGCTCAGCATCCCGAAGCTGATCGATCCGGTGATGGTGTCGCGGGCGGGATCGCTGCTGCTGGAGCCGGAGGCGATCGTGGCGTATCGGCAACGGCTGTTGCCCCTGGCGGAGCTGATCACGCCCAACCTGCATGAGGCGCGCTTGCTGAGCGGCCAAGAGATCAACACCGCTCAGGATGTGGAACGGGCCGCGGCGCTGCTGCTCGAGCAGGGCCCCGGGGCGGTGTTGATCAAAGGGGGTGGCCGAGCGGAGCTGCGCGGCCGCGACTACCTGCTGCAGCACAGCGGCGGCGGCCAGTGGCTGGAGCATGCTCCGGTGGACACCCCTCACAGCCACGGCAGCGGCTGCACCCTTGGAGCAGCCATCACCGCTGAACGCGCCAAAGGGCAACCGCTGCTGGCGGCGGTGCGAACTGCCAAAGCTTTCGTGCACCAGGGCTTGCGCTCAGGGCTAGCCATCGGGTCGGGCCAAGGCCCACTGTGTCACTGGCACCCGTTGCTCTCCTCCCATGGCTGATGCTCCGTATCTGATTGCCCTGGCGCTGCTGGAGCAACACGGCGAACGCGCGATGCCCTTGCAGGGCAAATCGCTGCGTGAGCCGCTGCCGGCCGATGGCGATCCCGGAGAGGTGGGTCATCAGCAGGCCCTGGCGCTGTTGATGCGGGTGTGGCAGCGCAGCGATGCCGGCGCCCTCAGCCGCGTCGCTGGCGAGCACAGCCTGTTGCTGGTGACCGTGCCGATCGAGGCGCTGCAGGAGGACCTGCCGGCGATCAAGGCCCGCTGGCTCAACAGCGGTGATCAGGCCGCCCTGCTGACCGAGCTCAAGGCCCTGGCCAGCGGCGTGTGGAGCCTCACCCTGCAGCCGCGCCAGCCGTTGGCGTACACCCGGCTCGCTTGAGCCTTCAGTTGTATTCGCCTGGGATGTCGTTCTTGTGAACGGTCACCCGGTCGAACTTTTTGCCGGATACGCGCAGCAGCTCATCACCGGAAAACTCAAAGCCGCGGGTCATGGCGATCTGAGCCACATCGTCGGCCGTGGCCGCGGCCAACACCTGCTGCTTCAGAGCCTCATCGGCCTGCAGCTTCGCCAGGAACGCCTTCAGTTGATCGAGCGACATGGCAGCGGCTGCAGCTGAGCCAGTGTCTCAGTTCGGGTTGGCGCAGCCGCTCAGGTAGGGGTCGAGAAAGCTAAGCGGGCGGCTCATCGTGGCCGAGAAGCCCAGGATTCCTGCGTCGCGGTGGGCGTAGAGAAGGCTGTCGTCGGCATCGATCAAGAAGGTGCCGCCCCGCTGGGTGATGAAGTCGTCGTTGGGCACGTAGGTGCGCCAGTGGCCCAGCACTTCCTGCATGTTGCGTAGCCGCACCGTCGCCAGCTCAAACGGCCGCTGGAAGCCTTCGCCGCCGGCCAGCTTGAACAGGGGGCTGTCGATGCGCTGGGGGGCGTTGCGATCACCGCGGTAACCGCGGAACACCTCCGCCAGGGTGCCCGGCGAACCGATGCCGGCGCACATCAGCAGCAGCCCTGGCCAGGGGCCGCCCGCTGTGTTCAGCCCTTCATAGAGCCCGAGGGCGCGATGCAACGTGGGCTCCGCATCCACCTCCAGGGCTGTGCGGGGAAAGCCGGTGTAGGCGCAGAACCGATCGGCGCCGGCCTGATCGCCGATCGCAATGGCCAGGATGCGGATGCCGGCCTCCTCCAGCTGCGGCAGCACGGGCACCAGCGCCTGGGCGTATTCCATCGAGTCGAAATCGCCCAGCTGGGTGAGCAGCAGCATTAGGCGGCGCCCCTGCTCCATGCCGGGTGTGCTCTGGAGGCGTTGAAGCAGGGGAGCGGGGGCTTGCATCCGTGGCGCTGGAGCTTTCCAGCAGTGTGGCGGCCCAGCCTGGGCAGAATCGCTGCACCTGATCGATCGTCTCGCCTGATGGATCGCCGCCACTGGTTGCTGCTGGGTTTTGCCCTGGCCTGTGTCGCCGGCCTGCTGCTCTGGATCGGTGAAATCGATCTGGGCATGGAGGAATCGATCGCGCCGCCCCCCGCACCCGCCGCCACCGCCAAGCCATGACCCAGCTCCTGATCACGATCACCCTGGCCCTGTTCCACCTGGTGGGGCCGGTGCCGGCGGATCTGGGGGTGAGCCAGGGCGCCCTGGCCCCTTGCCCCAGCCCGGCCCATTGCGCCCGGGCCGATTGGTCGGTGGCCGATCCTGCGGCGGCGCTGGCGGCCCTGGCGCCGGTGGTGGCTGCCACACCCCGCACCGAGGTGCTGACCCAGGACTCGGACTATCTACACGCCACCGCCAGCAGTGCCCTGTTCGGGTTCGTGGATGATCTCGAGCTCTATGCCGACACCGCCCATGGGGTGCTGCAGGCCCGCTCGGTGTCGCGGCTGGGGGATTCGGATCTGGGGGTGAACAGCCAGCGCCTGGCTGCCCTGCGCGCGCAGCTCAAGGGTTGAGCCGCTGCTCCTGCCAGTGCTGATCCGCCCGCCAGCGGCGGCGTTGATGGGGGTGGCCGGTGAGCTCCAGCAGCTCCACCTGCTCCAGCTGGATCCTCACCAGCTCGAAGCAATCCGGTAGGGGGGTGCCATCGGCCAGCTCCGCCGGGAAGGGTCCCTCCGGCTGGAAGGCGGCGCCCGGTTCGGGCCAGCCCCACAAGGCCCGTGCTCCGGGGTTGAGCTGCTGCCAGTGTTGGCTGCGGGCCGCCAGGTTGGCCTCTGGGCTCAGCTGCAGCCGCCGCCCCCGCAAGCGGAACTGGGAGCGCGCCTTGGGCAGCAGCCAGCAGAGCTCCAGCCGTGGCTCCTGGATCAGTTCCGCCGCCTTGCCGCTGCGGCCATCGGTGAGCAGATCGAGCGTGGCGGCTGCGGCCCAGCCGCGAAACACCAGGGTGCGAATCCGTGGCGCCCCGTCGAGCCCCAGGGTGGCCAGCTGCAACCAGCGGGCCTGGGGGGAGCGACCCTCCCGCTGGCGCGCGCCCCGCAGCAGCGGCCGCCAGGCAGGAAGCGCCTCACTCATGCCGCGGCCTCACAGCTGTAAAACTCCCAATCGCCGCGGCGCTGCGCAAACTGCGGATGGACCGGATCGCTGGCCTGCCACCACCAGCGCCCGTCGCTGTAGCTGGGGGTGCCGGCGTTGTTGGTGCGCGGCAGCTGCAGGCTCACGCCGCGCCACTGCAACACGATGAAGGCGCCGGGCACCGTGCCGCTGGCGGTGTTGGGAATGCCCGGGGCATCCACGGCGCCGTTGTGCACCGTGGCCAGCAGTGGTTCGCCCTCGCACTGAAACGGCGCGGGTGCTGGGTTGAGCGTGAGCAGCACGGCCAGCACCGCGGCGAGGAGCTGGGTCACGGCAGCAGAGCAGCGATCGCCAGGATGGCGCAATGACCCTCACGCTCGTGTACGACGGTGGCTGCCCCTTCTGCCGCCACTTCGCCTTGCGCAGCGAGCTGGAGGGGGGCCTGCCCGATCTGGTGATCCGCGATGGCCGCGCCGATTACACCCTGCGGGCGGCCTTGAACGGGCGCGGCTTGGATCTGGCGCGGGGTGCGGTGCTGCTGGAGGGGGAGCAGGCCTGGCATGGGGCCGAGGCGATCGCCGAATTGTGCGGCCGACTGCAGGCCAGTGATCCGCTCTTGGCCCTGCTCCAGCAACTGTTTGCCGCCCCGCCCCGGGCCCGGCGCCTCTACCCGCTGCTGCTCTGGGCGCGGCGCACGGCTCTGCAATGGAAAGGCCTGCCGGAGGACCCCGATCAAGCGGGGCTCCGGCAGGCCTGAGGGAGCAGCAAGCAGCGTTGCCTCAGGCAACAGCAGCAGCAGCGCGATCGAAGTAGGTGCCGATCTCGCTCATCAGAGCGGAGCAGTCGCCGGGGGTGATGCCGTTGCGATCGTTGGCGATCGCGATGGCGGCGTCCTTCATCTTGCGGATGCCTTCAGCCACGGAAGCGCCAGGCACGCCCAGAGCCAGGTAGGTCTCACGCAGGCCGTTCAGGCAGCGGTCTTCCAGCACGGAAGCGTCGCCGGTGAACACGGCATAGGTGATGTAGCGGAGCACAATCTCCATGTCGCGCAGGCAAGCAGCCATGCGGCGGTGGGTGTAAGCGTTGCCGCCGGGGGCGATCAGAGCGGGCTGCTGGTCGAACAGTTCGCGAGCAGCGTTGGTGACGATCTTGGACGCGTTGGAGGTGATGCGGTTCACCGAATCCATGCGCTTGTTGCTCTCGGCCACCATGGCGGCGAGGGCATCGATCTGACCAGCGTTCAGGAATTCGCCACGGGCGTCGGCCTGTGCAACGACCTTGGTGAAGGCGTCGAACATGAAGAACTGTGTTCACAGCCTCATGAATCTAAGGATCGCCCTAACTGCGCCGCGACCGTGTGGGAATGAACGCCTCTCGCCTGCCGCTGCAACCGACCCTGGGCTCCCTCGCCCTCACGCTGCTCAGCCTGGGCTGGGCTCCCACGGTTCGCGCTGAGTTGCCCCCCTGTGTTTACGGCCAGGAGCAGCGTCAGGCCCCCTATGTGCTCGAGCTACTGGTGCGCAGCGTGCATCGCATGGAGGCCGGCACGGAGACCGACACAGAGACCGAGCAGGTGCGTGTTCAGGCTCAGGTGCTGATGGTGCAGCGGCAGCCGCGTGCTGCCCGCCTTCGCGCTGGCGACACGATCACTGTGCGCTACGCCCTTCCCCCAAGCCGCCCCTCGGGCTGGGTGGGGCCTGCGCCGTTGCCGGTGCTGCAAGCAGGGGAGCGCCTGCCGGCCTGGCTGGCGCCGGATGCGTCCCTGCCGGGGGTGTTGCAGCCGGCAGCTGGCGGCCGCTCCTTTGGTC
>VGPW01000019.1 GCA_016882545.1 Cyanobacteria bacterium M_surface_10_m2_179
CCTGGCGGCTGGTCACAAACTTGCCCTCTTTGCCGGCGAAGGGCGAGTCGTTGACCACGAAGGTCATCTGCAGGGTGGGTTCATCCACCTTGATCAGCGGCAGCGCCTTGGGCTCATCCGGGCAGGCGATGGTTTCGCCGATGTTCACCTCATCGAAACCAGCCACGGCCACCAGATCACCGGCACGGGCCTGCTCGATCTCCACGCGCTGCAGGCCTTCGAAGCCCAGCAGCTTGCTGATGCGGCCGCGCTTCACGCTGCCGTCGTCACGCAGCAGCGCCACGGGCTGACCAGCCTTGATCGTGCCGTTGTGGATGCGGCCGATCATGATCCGGCCGAGGAAATCGCTGTAGTCGAGGGTGGTCACCTGCAGCTGCAGGGGCTTCTCGGGATCACCCACCGGCGGCGGCACATGGCGCAGGATCGCGTCGAAGAGCGGACGCATCGTGTCGCTTTCGGTGGCCATGTCCGGCTTGGCGTAACCGCCCATGCCGCTACCGAACAGGTAGGGGAAATCACACTGGTCATCGTCGGCGCCCAGCTCGAGGAACAGGTCGAGCACCTTGTCGACAGCCTGCTCGGGATCAACGCGGGCACGGTCGATCTTGTTCACGAACACGATCGGACGCAGGCCTTTTTCCAGGGCCTTCTTCAGCACAAACCGCGTCTGGGGCATCGGGCCCTCGTTGGCGTCCACGATCAGCAGGCAGCCATCCACCATGCCGAGCACCCGTTCCACCTCTCCGCCGAAGTCGGCGTGTCCCGGGGTGTCCACGATGTTGATGCGGATCCCCTCGTAATCCACCGCTGTGTTTTTGGAGAGGATGGTGATACCGCGCTCGCGCTCCAGGTCGTTGGAGTCCATCACGCAGGTGGGCACTGCCTCGTTGTCGCGGAAGATGCCCGACTGAGCCAGCAACGCATCCACCAGGGTGGTTTTGCCGTGGTCAACGTGGGCAATGATCGCGATGTTGCGGATCGGGGTTCCCGGGTGCGAGCCGCTCATAGAAGATTGTCTTTCTGGGTACGGTTTGTTGATCTGACTGATCACAAGCACACGCCGCAGGTTTTGGCGTGGAAACAAAGGGTTTCGAAGCGTCTGAACGACACATTCCGTGCAACCTCTGGTGCTGCTGGAACGCTGGCGGCCGAAGCTGCTGACCCCTACGGTGCGTTAAGGAAATCTATCGCAGCGTCTGAAGCGCCAGATCCGTGTTCAGCGCCGTTCTGCCAGGGTTCCGCGGGTCACACCAACGCGGCTGTCGAGCTGTTCCTGCTGCCACACCGCCCGGCCGCTGAGGGTGCCGGCCAGAGCCTGTTGATAGAGCTGCACCCTGCGGATGCTGTCGGCGGCGCTGTCCTGCAGCAGTTCCACACGGAAATCACGCACCCCGGCCTTCAGAAACTGAGGCAGTGCCTCCGCAGCGGTTTGCGCTCGAGCATTGAAGAGCGTGTTGCGGCAACCGAGATCGGCCCGTAGCGGATGCTCGGCGCCACTGCGGTCCCGCAACACCACGTTGTGCTGCTCACAGGGGCGGCCACAATCGGTGTGATCGTGGCCGTCCGAAAGGAAGGCGCAGAACAGGCAATGCTCCATGTGAAAGAGGGGCATGTGCTGGTGGAGCGTGATCTCCACCCGATCGGGCGGGCAGCCCCGCACCAGCGCCAGCAGTTGATCCAGGGCCAGGTCGTAGCTGGCAGTGATCCGCTCAAGCCCCCATCGCTCCAGTAACCAGCGGGCTGTGAGGGGATTGGCCACATTCAGCGAGAAGTCGCCCTGGCAGGGGGCCAGCGGTGTGAGCCGCTCCAACTGATCGGCATTGCGCACCAAAAAACCGTCGGCGCCGCAGCGCAGCAATGGTTCCAGGCTCCAGGCCTCATCCGGCCGCACGATGCGCTGGCCAGCCGCCCAGATGCCCCCCGGCCAGCAGTGTTGGCCCAGCTGCACCGCCTGGCGGAGTTGGGCGGGGTGTTCCAGATCGACGATCACCCGATGCACAGGCTGCCCTTGCAAGGCTTCGAGCTGCTCCAGGCTGCGCACAAGCACGCTCAGCCTCACCTCACTGCCGGCTTGGGCGGGGCTGTTCGCCACGGGCAACAGAGCGGATAGCGGCTGAGCCTCAGCATCAGGAGCCTCGGTTGCGATCGGCCTCGGTTCAGCCACAGCGGCCAACTGATCCACCAAGGCGCGGCGCAACTGATTGAGCTGGGCCACCGGCAGAAACAGCTCGCCTTCGAGGGCCAGCTCCAGGTGGGCGAGCTCCCAGGGCGTGCCGCCCAGGCGGCCCAACTGTTGCTGCAGTCGCTCCGCATCCAGCCCGGCGCCGCGGGCAGGCTGCAGCAGCTGCTCCGATTGCACGCGGAAGGGGGCGCCCACCACCTCCAGCAGCAGCGGTTCACCCACACGACCCTCCACCCGCAGGCTGAGGGGGCGGCGTTGCTCCGGCACCGGTTGCTCCGCCAGGCGCTGCAAGCGGCTTTCGAGCTGCGGATCACTGGTGAGCCAGCAGGGGCTGCCGGGGTGGAGCTGGCGCAGGTCCACGTGGCCAGGCCCCAAGCGGAAGGCGAGGCGACCACGGCCCTGCGGGCTCACCTGCATCACACGACCACCCACCTCCTGGGGCGGTTGCAGCGGATCGCTGTGGGGCACCTCCAGCACCACCCCGTCGCCCGGTTTCAGAACGTGCTCGCTGCGCACCACCAGAGTTCCGTCGGCCAGGCGCTGCTCGAGCCGCCCGATCCAGGGGCCACGCTTTTTGCTCCAGCGGCCATGCACCAGGGCGCGGTGATTCACACCATCGAGCCAGCCGTGGCTGAGGCCACGGGAAAAGCTCAACTCCAACTGGCGGCGCAGCCCAGGGTCTGCCACGAGTGGTTCGGTGGCGCCCGGATCGTTTAGGCGATCGAGCCCCTGGCGGTAGGCATCGGTCACGGCGGCCACATAGCTCGCCTCCTTCAGCCGGCCCTCGATCTTGAGGCTGGCAATGCCGCACGCCGCCAGCTGGGGCAGCAGATCCCAGGCCGCCAGATCCTGAGGGGATAGCAGATAGCGCTGCTCGCCTAAGTTGCGCTCCTCGCCATCCACGATCAGTTGATAGGGCAGGCGGCAGGCCTGGGCGCACTCGCCGCGGTTGGCGCTGCGCTGCCCGAGCGCCTCACTGGTGAGGCATTGGCCCGAATAGGCCACACACAGCGCGCCATGCACAAACACTTCGAGCGGCATCTGCAGCTGGCGCTGCTCGAGCTGCCCTTGCAACCGCTGCAGATCGCGCAGGCTCAGTTCGCGGGCCAACACCACCCGGGTGCACCCCAGCTCGGCCGCCATAGCCACGCCGGCGGCGCTGGTGATTGACATCTGGGTGGAGCCATGCACGGCCAGGCGCGGCGTCAGCCGTTGGGCCAACCAGGCCAGGCCGATGTCCTGCACGATCACGGCATCCACAGCGGCGGCCTCAGCCGCCCGCAGCAGATCAGCCGCCTGCTCGAGCTCTGCTGAGAACACCAACACATTCAGGGTGAGAAAACCCTGCACGCCGCGGCGATGCAGCCAATCCATTACCTCGGGCAGATCGCTGCGGCGGAAGTTCTCCGCCCGCAGCCGGGCGTTGAACTGCTCCACGCCGAAATACACCGCATCGGCGCCATTGGCGACGGCTGCCTTCAACGACGACCAACACCCCGCAGGAGCCAGAAGCTCAGGCAGCGCTGCCATCAGCGGCCCAGCCGTTCCGCGGCCTCAAAGGTTTTCAGGGCTTCAGCACTGCCTTCAAAGCGCCAGTGCCAGGGCTCGTAGCTCACGCCCTGACGGTTGCCCTGGGGGAAAGAGAGGGTGAAGTGATAGCGATTGGCGTTGGCGCGCAACCAGGCGAAGGCGGCTGTGCTGTCGAAGCTGGGGGAAAGGTTGGAGGCCGGCGCCAACCCATCACCAAGATCCACGGCATAGCCCGTGGCATGTTCGGAAAAACCAGGCGGCGCACTCACCTGGGCTCGTTCCAGAGCGCTCTGGTTGCGATCGGATTTCACATCAAAGAAAAGATGTTTCTGCAGATCGATGGAGCGGTATGCGCTCAACACCCGCAGATCCACACCATCGGCTGAGGCGGCAGCCTGCATGCGTTGCAACGCCTCGGCTGCATCGCGATGCAGCTCCTGGCCTGGTGCGATCGCCAGCAATTGATCGGCCGGCGCTTCGGCGTAGGGGAAGTGACCGAGCAGGCGCCCATCCAGGCTCACCCGCGCCTGCAGACCCTGCACCGGCGGCGGGGCCAGCAGGCGGCGCAGCGGTTGGGGGAAGACCACTGCCAGGGACGTGGCGGTGAGCAGGCTGCCGGCAGCAGCGATCAGGGCAAAGCGCCAGCGGGGCCGGCGCTGCAAGGCCGGCGACACCGTTCGGCGCGCCAACGGAATGTCGTCGGAAACCGAGCGCCGAGGGGAGCGAGCCGCTGATGACAGCCGACTGGCGCTGGGCAAACGACGGCTCCGATGGCAACAGGTTTGTTGATGCTAAGGGGGCAGGGCCGCCTTGCCAGCAGCTGCCTGCACAGCGGTGTTAGCTTCGCCGCCAACATCCTTCTGGCGGAGCGGGTTTCAAGATGTTGCGAGTCGCGGTGGTGGGCGGCGGCCCGAGCGGATCCTGTGCTGCAGAAGTGCTGGCCAAGGCCGGTATTCAAACGTGGATCTTCGAGCGCAAGCTGGATAACGCCAAACCCTGCGGTGGTGCCATTCCGCTGTGCATGGTGGCTGAATTTGAGCTGCCCGAGTCGATCATCGACCGCAAAGTGCGCAACATGAAGATGATTTCACCCTCCAACCGCGAGGTGGATATCAATCTTGAGAAAGACGACGAATACATCGGCATGTGCCGCCGCGAGGTGATGGATGCCTTCCTGCGCAACCGTGCCGCTGAGCTGGGCGCCCATCTGGTGAATGGTCTGGTGACCAAGATCGACACGGGTGCCAACCGCCAGGGCCCCTACACCCTCACCTATTCCGACTACAGCGAAGGTGAAGCCACCGGCACCACCCAGACCCTGGAAGTGGATCTGATCATTGGCGCCGATGGTGCCAACAGCCGTGTGGCCAAAGCCATGGATGCCGGCGACTACAACGTGGCCATTGCCTTCCAGGAGCGCATCAAGCTGCCGCCGGAAGAGATGAAGTATTACGAGAGCCTGGCTGAGATGTATGTGGGCACCGATGTGTCGCCCGACTTCTACGCCTGGGTGTTCCCCAAATACGACCATGTGGCGGTGGGCACCGGCACCATGCAGGAGAACCAGGGCTTGATCAAGAGCCTGCAGGAAGGCATCCGCGAGCGCGCCAAGAAGCGCCTCGTGAATGGTGAGGTGATCAAGGTGGAGGCCCACCCGATCCCTGAGCACCCGCGTCCGCGCCGGGTGGTGGGCCGGATGGCTCTGGTGGGTGATGCCGCCGGCTATGTGACCAAGAGCTCCGGCGAAGGCATCTACTTCGCTGCCAAGAGCGGCCGCATGTGCGCAGAGCAGATCCTGGAATCCAGCCAGGGCGGCACCAAGGTGCCCAGCGAGGCTGACCTCAAGAAGTATCTCAAGAAGTGGGATCGCCAGTACGGCGCCACCTACAAGGTGCTGGAAATCCTCCAGAACATCTTTTATCGCAACGATGCGGCCCGCGAAGCCTTCGTGGAGATGTGCGATGACAAAGACGTACAACGTCTCACCTTCGACAGCTATCTCTACAAGCGGGTGGTGATGATGAACCCCTGGCAGCAGCTCAAGCTCACGCTGCTCACCCTGGGTTCGGTGCTGCGCGGTAATGCACTGGCCCCCCAAGGCTACAAACCCGTGCCCAGCGCCGTGCGCGACGAGGCCGAAGTGAACGCCATGCTCGCCGTGAGCACCATCAAAGGCGGCATCCGCGTAGGCAAGGCCAAGGACGCCAGCTCCAAGGCATCCGATTCCGCCACTGATGAGCGTGAGCCTGTGCTGGCTGGCAAGGGCTGAACGCTCGGCTGCGATCGTTCAATCGCAGCCTGATCCATGAAGCCGTCCCGAATGGGGCGGCTTTTTGATGCGCACCATCTGGCTGACAGGCTGTTTGAAGCGCCGAAGTAGAGCCTCAGACTTCAGCCATCGACACCAACCGCTGCTTGCCGCTATCCCAAAGGATCAATTTGAAGCAACGCGGTAGATCGCGGAGGCGCAGGTAGGTGCAATCATCCAACAGGTGTTGATTGGCTGCGTGGCAGGCACGCAAGCGATAGTTCGGGATGCGCTCGCACAAGTGATGGATACTGTGGAAAGCGATATCGGCTGAAAACCAATCGAGCACGCGCGGCAGGATCAGATTGCTGCTGCCTTCAATCGCCCCTTTGAAATAGCTCCAGTCGTTGCTGCGGTGGGCGTAAGACTCAGGGAAATTGTGCTGCACAAAGAAGATGCAGATGAAGATTGCTGCCGAGCAGGTCATCACGATCGCGTAGCAGCTCCAGAACACGCCAGCGCCCAGCCATTGGCTCATCAACCACCAGCTCGTGAGCACACAACCATTGTTCGCCGCCAGATCGGTGAATTCACCACCCGTATACCAATGGCTGGATTGAAAGGACTTGGTGCGGCGCACCAAACTGAACAGAGCCTGCCAACCATCACGGCGAACCTCGGCAGCCATCGCACCCACCCACTCCGCGAGACCGAGCAGCAGCTGCAGGCGTGGACGCAGCACCAGATAGGAGAAGCCACCCGGAAACAGCATCAACGGATGGCGCGACCAGCCATAGCGCTGCTGCTGCTGAGGGGTGAGTTGCTGAAATTGCGCCACCGTGAGCAAGGCCGAAGGGCCCCGATAGCGCTCCCAGTTGCCGTTGTGGAGATGATGAAAGGCATGACCGCGCGACCAGGGATACTGCGGAATCGCATTCACAACACCAAGAAGAAAACCCACACTGCGATTCAGTGCCTTGCTGCGAAACAACGATCCATGGCCGCAGTCGTGCATCAACGCAAACGAGCGGGCTGAAAACAGCACCAGCAACGCCAACACCGGCACGATCAACAGTCTTTCAAGCCGCAGCGGTTGCCAGATCCAGGGCAGCGTTGCCCACAGCAAGGCCGTGGGAACCAGCGTGGTGAGCAGCTGCCAAACGGCCCGGAGGTTGTCCGAACGGCGAAAGGGCGCGAGCGAAAAATCGCCGCTATTGCTGAGCTGGGATTGTTGCAAGGTGGCTGCCGAACCTAATCACCAGGTGCGCTGCATCACCTGCTCAATCCACACACCCTAGTGGGGCTGAGGTGGCCGCAGCTGATCAGCCGGTGATGCGGCTGAAATCGGCCAATACGCCAGCCTGATTGCGCAACACACCCAGCAGATTGAGGCGGTTGGTGCGGATGGCTGCGTCGTCAGCCATCACCATCACGCTCTGCTCGCCATCGAAGAAGGCCGACAGCGCTTCCGCACCAGCGATCAACCCCTGGGCCAGCTGGCTATAGCGATCAGCGCTGGTGCTGGTTGCGATGGGCTGCAGCTGCTCGATCACCGCGAGCATCCCGGCTTCGCTGCTCTTCTCAAACAACCCCACGTTCACCACAGCCTGCGCCGACAGCACATCGTCCGCCAGGTCGCCCTTTTCCGCTAAACGCGCCGCGCGAGTGACCACGGCCTGAACCGAAGCCAGCTCTCCGCTGGCTCTCAGGCTCATCAACAGCTCGGCCCGCAACCTGGCATCGGCGGGATCACGCAACACCCGCGCCAGGGCAACACCATCACCGGCTACCGCCTGCACCAGATCAGCGTCCACGCCGGCTTCCTCCAGCAGGCTCTGAACACGCTGGCGCAGCAGCTCACCCAGCTCGAGCGCGAGGGCCGGGGCATCCACCTGGAAGCTGGGCAGCAGCTCAGCCCAGTGGCTGGTAGCGCGCTCAAGCCACTGCTGGAGATCCAGTGTCCAGCCCTTGGCCCAGAGGATCTGCAACACGCCATTGCCGGCGCGGCGCAGGGCATAGGGGTCTGACGATCCACTGGGGCGCTCCCCCTTGGCATAGATGCTCAGGAGCAGCTCAAGCCGTTCGGCTAGGGCCACCACGGCACCGGCATCGGAGCTGGGCAACGCATCACCAGCGCCGCGGGGGAGGTAGTGCTCCAGCACCGCCAGGGCCACCTCGCGCGGTTCCCCTTCCGCCAGCAGATATTTGCCCCCGATCACGCCCTGCAGTTCAGGGAATTCACCCACCATCTGGCTCACCAGGTCGTGTTTGCACAGATGGGCGCCGCGGCGGGCATGGCTGGCTGTGGCCGCGGGCAATCCCAGCTGCTTCAACAGCACATCGGTGCACCATTCGAGCCGCTCGACGCGATCCAGCAGCGAGCCCAACCCGGCCGCAAAGGTCACCCGGGCCAGCTGATCGCGGCGATCGATGCTCGCAACCGCACGGTCGGCCTGCACAAAAAATTCCGCATCGGCTAAGCGCGCCTTCAGCACCCGCTCGTTGCCCCGGCACACCGTGGCCGTGGCCTCCGGCAGACCATTGCCGATGCAAAGGAAGGTGGGCAGCAGACTGCTGCGGGCGTCGAGGGCGAGGGGGTCCTGGCTGGCATCGCGCCGATAGAGGGGCACATACCGCTGGTGAGACCGCATCACGGTGCTGAGCACCTCCGCCGGCAGGGCGAGGTAGTGATCAGCCACGCTGCCCTCGATCAGCAGCGGTGCTTCCACCAGGTCGGTGAGCTCCTCAAACAGAGCGTCGGGCAGATCGGCATTGGCCTCCAGCCGTTGAGCGGTGTGCTCAACGGCCGCTCGGATCCAGGCGGCGCGGGCACTGCGCTCCACCTGCACGCCCACCTGGGCCAGGCTCTCGGCGTAGGCCGAAGCCTGGGGAATCTCCACGGCGCCGGCCTTGAGGCGATGGCCCCGGCTGCTGTTGCCGCTGCTCACCTCAGGGTCGCTGCCCTCCAGGCGCACGGGCACCACCTGGCCATCAAGCAAGGCCACCAGCCAGCGCACCGGCCGTGAGAAGCGGCTCTCGCCGGATCCCCAACGCATGAAGCGGCGCCCCTGCAGAGCCTGAATCCACTGCGGGATCCATTCGGTGAGCAGTTCAGCGGCTGGTCGTCCCTGCTCCAGCACGCGGGCGAACACAAAGGGCCCCTTTGGGGTGTCGCGCACCTCCAGCTGCTCGGCAGCGATGCCGCAACGCTTGGCGAAGCCGATGGAGGCCTGGGTGGGCGCTCCATCCTTGAAGGCCTGGCCAGCCGGCGGGCCCTTGCGATCTTCTTCGAGATCGGGGGCAGCCGCCTCAAGGGCTTCAACGATCACCGCCAAACGGCGTGGGGTGCTGGTGCAACGGATGACGCCATGGCCCAGGCGTGCCTCCGTGAGATCACGCAACACCAACTGCTCCAGCTGGGGCAGCGCCAAACGGGCAAAGTCGGCGGGCAGTTCCTCGGTCCCGATCTCCAGCAGAAAGGTCGACACGAAGGGCCCACAGCAGCCGCCCACTGTATTGAAAGGGCCTCAAGTGCAGGCGCTGGAAGGGAACCAGCCCAGCAGAAGCCGGCGTTTCGCTACGGTCGATGGCATCAAAGTGAAGAATGAGCGACCGTGACGGCAGGGGTTGACGACAGCCAACGGCAGGAGCAGGGCTCCGCGCTCGCCAGCAGCCGCAGCTTCTCTCCCTGCATTGCCACCGGCGCCGAACGCAGCAAGTTCGAGCAGCTCAAGGCCGACAGCGACTACCTGCGCGATCCACTCGCTGAGGAGCTGCAGAACGACCTCCCCAACTTCAGTGATGGGGCGGTGCAACTGCTGAAGTTTCACGGCAGCTATCAACAGGACAATCGCGAGAATCGGCAGAAGGGCCAAGAGCGCGACTGGCAGATGATGCTGCGGCTGCGCAGCCCTGGTGGCCGCATTCCGGCGTCGTTGTTTGTGGCGATGGATGACCTCTCCAACCGCCTGGGCAACGGCACCCTGCGGGTCACCACCCGCCAGGCCTTCCAGATGCATGGCATCCGCAAGCACAATCTGCGTGAGGTGATCGGCACGATCGTGCGCGGCATGGGCTCCACCCTGGCCGCCTGTGGTGACATCAACCGCAACGTGATGGCGCCGGCAGCCCCGTTTGAGAAAGGGGCCTATCCCGCAGCCCGCCAGCTCGCCAACGACATTGCCGACACGCTCAGCCCCACGGCGGCTGAAGGCGCCTATCTCGATCTGTGGGTGGATGGCGAACTGAGCTACCGCATCAAGCCAAGCCGCAGCGTGAAGCAGGTGCGGGAGCGGCAGCAGCAGGGCGGGGTGTTCAGCGGCGATGCCCAAGAGCCTCTCTATGGCACCACCTACCTGCCCCGCAAATTCAAGTGCGCGGTCACGGTGCCGGGTGACAACTCGGTGGATCTGCTCACCCAGGACATCGGCCTGGTGGCCTTTGCCGATGCCAATGGCGAGCTGCGCGGTTGCAACGTGTATGTGGGCGGTGGCATGGGCCGCACCCACAACAAGGAGGAAACCTTCGCCCGCACCGCCGATGCGCTCGGCTATGTGGATGCCGAGCACGTGCTCGATCTCGTGCAGGCCATCCTGGCGTTGCAGCGCGACTACGGCGATCGCAACAACCGCCGCCATTCGCGGATGAAATACCTGATCCACGATCAGGGCATCGCCTGGTTCAAGCAGGAGCTCAAGGCCAACTACTTCGCCCATCCGATCAAGGGCCTGCGCCTCGAGCCCAAAGCCAAGCTTGAGGACTACCTGGGCTGGCACCGCCAGAGCGCGGGCAAGTGGTTTGTGGGTCTGCCCCTGCTCTGCGGACGCCTCGCCGGTGAGCTCAAGAGCGGCTTGCGTGAGCTGGTGGACACCTACCAACTGGAGATCCGGCTCACCCCCAACCAAGACCTGCTGCTCTGCAACATCGGCACGGCCCAACGGGCCAGCGTGCGCGCAGCCCTCGAAGCCCTGGGCATCTTCACCCCGGAGGCGCCCTCACTGCTTGCACGCCACGCCATCGCCTGCCCTGCCCTGCCGCTTTGCGGTTTGGCGGTGACGGAGGCGGAACGGATCCTGCCCGAGGTGCTTGATCGCCTCGATGCCCAGCTGCGCCGCCTGGAAATTGAGAAATCGCTGCTGGTGCGGATGACGGGCTGCCCGAACGGCTGCGCCCGCCCCTACATGGCTGAATTGGGCCTGGTGGGCGATGGGGTGAACCAATACCAGCTCTGGCTCGGCGGCACCCCCAACCTCACCCGCTTGGCGGAGCCCTATGTGGAGCGTCTTCCCCTGGAGAGGCTCGAAGCCACCCTCGAACCGCTGCTACTGGGCTGGAAAGCAGCCGGCGGCCGCCGCAGCTTTGGTGACTACGTGGTGAAGCTGGGCCGTGAGCAGGTGCAACAGCTGCTCGCTTCAGCAGCCTGATCGCCCATAGATCGCTTCGGCCTGGCCCGTGCGCCAGGCCCAGAGCTGATCACCGCAGCTGAAGTGCCACCACTCGTTGGGGTGCTGGGCAAATCCGGCGGTGGACATCGCAGCGCGCAGCAGGCAGCGGCGCCCATGCCAGAGGCGATAGGCGCGCTGCTGCTCGCCATCTGTGCAGGCCTCGGCGAGCTGTTGATAGTGATCAGGCTCCGACACCTCGCCGATGGCGTCGATGGCGGAGCCCATGGCGAGCTCCTGGCCGTCAAGGCTGGCCAGGGTGAGATCCACCGCCGCACCGGTGCTATGGGGCGGCGGCGTGCTCGGGTCATCGCTGGGCGGCGCCCAGAAGCGCCCCACCGCCTCCACCACCGCATCGCGCTCTGGGCCCTGCTGGCTGGGATCCACCCCGCGGGCCGCACACTCCTGCTCGATGCTCCAGTCCACCATGTAGCGCTGCACCGCCAGGGGCCGCCAGGCATCGAAAACCGCCAGCTGCACCTGGGGGTTGTGGCCTTGCAACCACTGCTGGGCGATCAGAAGGCGCGCAATCACACCACTGCGCAATCGAAATGGTGAGGCCCCCTCGCCATAGGGAGCGCCGACCGCTGCGTAGGGGTGCGGTTCGAGCTTCAACAACTGCGGCGGCAACGGCAACAGGGGTTCACCGCATTCGCGGATCACAACTGGGCTCCAGGGGCGAAGGGGCATGGCCACTCAGTTGAGGCGCGCGCCCTGGGCCACCCGCTGGCGCTGCTCGTGCAACACCTGCGCCAGCGGGGCATGGGCGGCCAGGTTGGGATCGCTCTCCAGGATCTGTTGCGCCACCCGCCTGGCTTGCTCGAGCACATCACCATCATCGGTGAGGCTGGCGAGGGCCAGATCCGGCAGTCCGCTCTGGCGCGTTCCCAGCACCTGGCCCGGACCGCGCAGGCGCAGATCCATCTCGGCGATTTCGAAGCCGTCGGTGGAGTGCACCAGCACCTCCAGCCGTTGGCGGGCCAGGGCGTTGCGGCTGTCGTTGATCAACTGGCAGTAGGAGGCCGCAGCACCACGGCCCACCCGGCCCCGCAGTTGGTGCAGCTGCGCGAGCCCGAAGCGATCGGCATGCTCGATCACCATCACGCTGGCCTCGGGCACATCCACCCCCACCTCCACCACCGTGGTGCTCACCAGCACCTGGGTGTGGCCGGCGGCAAAGGCACCGATCGCCGCCTGCTTCTCGGCGCTGGCCAGGCGGCCATGCAACAGCCCCACCTGCAAATCGGGGAAGATCTGCTCACTGAGCTGTTGGTGCACCTCCACCGCCGAGCGCAGATCCAATTTTTCGGATTCCTCCACCAGCGGCAGCACCACATAGGCCCGTTGCCCCAGGGCCACCTGCTCACGAATCAGCTGATAGGCCTCCTCCCGATCAGAGCCACCCAGCAGCTGGGTGCGGATCGGTGTGCGGCCGGGCGGCAGTTCATCGATCTGGCTCACCTCCAGATCACCGTGCAGCGATAAGGCCAGGGTGCGCGGGATCGGTGTGGCGGTCATCGTGAGCAGGTGCGGCTGCAGGCCCTTATCGAGCAAGCGGTTGCGCTGGTGCACACCGAAGCGGTGCTGCTCATCCACCACCACCAACCCGAGCCGGGCGAACTGCACTGGGTCTTCCAGTAGCGCATGGGTACCCACCAGCATCTTGAGGGTGCCGTTGGCCAGATCAGCGAGCAGCTCACGGCGGCGCCGCGCCGGCGTGGAGCCGGTGAGCAGGGCGCAGCTCACATGCAATTGCGGTAGCCACTCACAGAGCTTGCGGTAGTGCTGCTCCGCCAACACCTCGGTGGGCGCCATCAAGGCCCCCTGGCAACCAGCCTCGATGGCGGTGAGCAGGGCGGCGATCGCCACCACCGTCTTGCCGCTGCCCACATCCCCCTGCACCAGGCGGGCCATCGGTTGATCCCGCTGCAGATCGGCGCGGATTTCGGTGAGCACCCGCTGCTGCGCGCCGGTGAGCGGGAAGGGCAACAGCTCCAGAAACTGCGCCAGCAAGGCGCCATCGGGCGCGTGTAGCGGCGGCGCCGGCCGGCTGGTGAGCTCCCGGCGCCGCTGCAGCAGGCCCAGCTGCAGCAGCAGAAACTCGTCGAACACCAGGCGGCGGCGGGCTGCCGACAGGCTCGGCTGATCGGTGGGCGCATGGATCTGCACCAAGGCAGTGCCCAGCTCGGGCAGTTGCTCCTGCTGGAGCAGTGCCGGCGGCAGATGGTCGGCCCAATTGCGCGCTGCCTCGAGCACCGGCCGGATCAGGGCCCGCAGGCGATCGGCTGTGAGCCCTTCGGTGAGTCCGTAAACCGGCAGCAGACGGCCGATCTGCTCGCTCTGCACCGGTGCATTGGGGCTGGCGAGCACCTCCATCAGCGGGTCCTGGAAGGCGGGCCCATAGGGGGTTTGCTTCACCAGACCACTCACCGCCACGCTGGCTCCGGCCGGGTATTGGCGCTGCTGCGCCTTCAGCCAGGCGGGTGAACTGAAGCGTTTGCCGGCAAAAAACTTGGAGATGCGGATCCGGCCGGTGGGATCCGCCAGCTGCAGCTCCAGGATCGAGAGGTTGGGGTTGCGCGGGCTGGTGAAGCTGTGGCAGCGGCGCACCGTGGCCACGATCGTGGCGGTGCGGCCCGGCTCCAGCGCTGCGATGCGCACCAGGTTGGAGTAGTCGAGGTAGTCGCGCGGGTAGTAGCGCACCAGATCGCGGGCCAGCCAGAGATCCAGGGCCGCCAGCCGGGTGGCGCTTTTGGGGCCAACGCCGCGGATCTCGGCCAGGGGGGTCTCCGGCAGGATCCGCCCCCCCCCCGCCGGCGACGGGCTGCCGGGGTCGGGCAGGAGCCGCAGCCGCGGTGGGGCAGGCGGCCGGCCGGGTTCGTGGGCGCGCTGCAGTTCGTGCAATCCCTGGCGGGTGCGGCGCACCAGGCTTTGCCGCTGACCCTGGCCGAGATCGTGATAGCCCTCAAACTGCGCGGCCAACTGGCTGAGCAGCGCCTGCTGATGGGGTGGCAGCGGCTCGGGCGTCGCCCGCAGCTCGCGGCCCATGAAAGCCGCAAACGGCTCACGCCGGCCCTGCAGGTTGCCGAAGCCCCGTTCCGCCTCGAGATGCAGTGCCTGCTGCAGCGGCCGCAGCCAGGCCTGCAGCGTCAGGGCTGCAGCGCTCAGGGCTGATCCGGTGCTGGGGTCTGGCTGGGGGCACTGTCCTGAAACCACTGCTGCTCGGCCTCGAGGGCACTCAAACGCCGCTGCCAACTGCGGAAGCGCTTGGCCATTGTGCGCAATGCACGCCTCCGCTGCTCGAGCCGTTTGCGGCAGGTGCGCAGGCGCGGTTGGTTGTATTCCAGATCCGAGGCGCGCAGCAGCAGCGCCAACACCTCGTTGGGTGCCCCCGGCCCCAACAGCTGACCAGCCGGCAAGGGCAGACGCAGCAGGTTGGCAGGAGCCGGCAACACTTCCACCTGGCCCTCGAGCACGGCATCCAGCAGGTTCATCGGCAGCAACCCCTGGGCCAATCCCACCCGCATCATCTCCACATTCACCGCATGGGAGAGGTTGCGCAGGCGGCGGCGCAGGGCCCGATCGAAATGGCCCCACCAGCGCAACTGCAGCAGGGGATCGCGGGGCAGGCTGGCCGCCGTCACCCGACGATCGAGTTCCGCCGGCGCCACAAAGCCTGGATCCTGCTCCCCAGTGTCTTGCTCCACAGGCTCCGGCTCCTGAGCTGCCGACTCCAGGCCCTCCGCCGCCATCTGGAACAGCGACTGCAGCAGCTGTTGCTCAGAGGAGCGCTCCACCGGCTGCTCCGCTTCAGGGGTTGGGGCGGCCTGATCGATGGCAGGGGGTCGCGGCAGCCCTGGCAGGCCGCGGTTGAACAGATCGGCCGACACCGGTAGATCCAGGCTGAGGTGTACCGATCCCGCCTGCGGTGTTGGCGTCTCAGTCGACAGTGTCTCCTCGTTGGAGGTTTCGTCGGGCGACGTCTCCTCGCCGTCGCCGTTGAGGAAGGCATCGAGCAGGCGCTGCTGGCGCAGGCGCTGGCGGCGGTGTTCGCGCCGCTGTTGCTGGGCCGCCAAGCCCATCAGCTGCTCCACGGTGAGCAGGCTGCTGGAGCGCTTTACCAGCTCCTGCAAACGCTCCTGGAACGCCTGGCGCCGCTCGGATGGCAGCTGGTTGTAACGGTCGGGGACCACCTGGGTGGCCAAATGAAAACAGGCCTGCTGCACGGCATGCAACAGGCCCTCACGCAGCACCTGCAGATACAGGGCTAAGTCGCGGTAGAGATCCGGTGCCAGCTCCTCCTGCTGCTGCAGAAGGAGTGAAATCTGGCGCTGGGCCTCGTCCAGCATCAGGCGGCCTGCATGGCAGCCACTTCAGCGGCGAAGTCGAGCTTCTCCACCTCGATGCCTTCACCCAGGGTGAAACGCACGAAGCGACGCACCTGGATGTTCTCGCCCACCTTGCCAGCCACCTGCTTCACCATTTCCTCCACGGTCATGGTGCTGTCTTTGATGTAGGCCTGATCGAGCAGGGCCATCTCCTTGAGGCGCTTGCCGATGCGGCCGGCCACGATCTTCTCCTTCATCTCTTCCTTCTTGCCGGCCAGGTCGTCACGACCCATCTCGATCTGCTTCTCGCGATTGGCCACCTCAGCGGGGATGTCGTCAACCTTCACGTAGTCAACGCTGGGGCAGGCAGCGATCTGCATCGCAACATTGCGGATCAGCTCCTGGAAGATCTCGCCGCGGGCCACGAAATCGGTTTCGCAGTTCACTTCCACCAGCACACCCACGCGGGCACCGGTGTGGATGTAGCTGCCGATGGCGCCTTCAGCTGCGGTGCGGCCGGACTTCTTCTCAGCGGAGGCGATGCCCTTCTGGCGGAGCCACTCAACGGCTTTGTCCTTGTCGCCGTTGGTTTCTGCAAGCGCTTTCTTGCAGTCCATCATGCCGGCGCCGGTGACGTCGCGCAGTTCCTTTACGAGCTTGGCGGAGATCTCAGCCATGGGTCTGGAGTGGTGGGTTGGGAAAAATTGCAGGGCTCAAACAGGCAGGAGCTCCCCCTCAGGGAAGCTCCACAGCCGTTTCGGTGAGGTGAGGCCTCAAGCGATCAGCGCTCGAAGGCCCAGGGGCTGGTGATCAGCCTTCCTCGTCGTCGTAACCGCCACGCTGGTCGCCGGCGCCATGGCGACCTTCATTGATGGCATCAGCCAGACGGCCGAGCACCAGCTGCACGGAACGCACGGCGTCGTCGTTGCAGGGGATGGGCACGTCGCAGAGGTCGGGATCGCAGTTGGTGTCGAGCATCGACACCAGGGGGATGTCGAGCTTGCGGGCCTCGAGCACGGCGTTGGTTTCACGGCGCTGATCCACCAGCACCACCACATCGGGCAGGCGACGCATGTTCTTGAGGCCGCCCAGATACTTCTGAAGGCGCTCCAGCTCTCGGCGCAGCACAGCTGCTTCCTTCTTGGGACGCATGGCGATGGCGCCGGAGGCCTCCATGCGCTCGAGATCCTTGAGGCGATCGATCCGGGCGCGCATGGTGGCCCAGTTGGTGAGCATGCCGCCCAGCCAACGCTGGTTCACATAAGCAGCACCGCAGCGGGTGGCTTCGAGGGCGATCACCTCGGAGGCCTGCTTCTTGGTGCCCACAAACAGGAAGCGCTTGCCGCTGCGTGCAGCACTACGCACCCACTTGTAGGCGTTGTTCATGCAGACGGCGGTCTGCACGAGATCGATGATGTGAACACCGTTGCGCGCGCAATAGATGTAGCGCGACATCTTGGGATTCCAACGGCGCGTTTGGTGCCCGAAGTGGGCACCCGCCTCCATCATTTCGGCGAGAGTGACAACAGCCATGAGTTGAGGGTTTCGGGTTCGCCTCCACCTGCCAGGGACTCCGCGAACGGGTCACCCGAAACATGCAGGTGTGCGGTGTGAATGAACCCGACGACCCTACCAAATGGCAGTGCAGCACTCCGCTCAGGCCAGGCCTTCAGCCCGCGCCTCCCGGTAAAGGGCGCGCACACCGATGCGGTTGAGCGGCAGGCGCAACAGCTCCATGGCCAGCCCGGGTTGACCGCGGCGGATCAGCCAAGCCAGCAGGGGGCGCAGGCTGCGCTCATTGAGCAGACCACCGAGGGTGAGCAGCTCCCAGAGCAGGCGGTGCAGCAGCGTGAACTGAATGATGAAGCGCACCCGCCGGGTGGGGTGCTTCCGGTAGAACACCAGGCCCATCTTGGCCCGCTCACCCTCCACAGCGATCAGGCGGGGCACCTGCTCGAGGCTCAGGGGCGGATGCCAGTGGTAGCCCACCGCCTCAGGGCAGCGCACCAGCACCACCCCCATGCGCCGCAGCCGTTCCCCTAGCTCCAGATCCTCCCAGCCGTAGAGGCGGAAGCGGGTGTCGAACAAGCCGCTGCGCTCCAGCACCTGCCGATCGATGGCCACGTTGCCGGTGGCGAAATAGGCCCAGGAGAGGTCGCTGAGTTTGTGGGGTTCGCTGGTGGGATCGTCGAAGTCGGCGGTGTTGATCACCGCGCCATAGGTGAAGCAGAGGCGATCACCGCGCTGCTGCCAGGTGCTCGCGAGCCGGCGGGCGTGCTCGATCAGAAAGCTGTCGGTAACAACGAGATCGCTGTCGATGAAGACGATCACATCACCGCGGGCGTGATCCACGCCCCGGTTGCGCCCTTCCGCCGGCCCGCCGTGGTCCTGCTGCACCAGGCGCACATGCGGAAAGCTGGCGCTGTTGCGCAGCAGCCACGGCACCGTGTCGTCGGTGGAGCCATCGTCGACCACCACCACCTCATAGGCGCTGATCGGAGCCTCCAGCTGCTGCCGCTCCAGCGCCCGCAGACACTTCTCCAGGATCGGCAGCCGGTTGTAGGTGGGGATGACGACGCTGAGGAACATGGCGCGGGAAGGTCAAAAAAAGGGGACCCCGCAGGATCCCCAACTAACGCCTTGGTGAGCGTTGATCAGTCGGCGGCGCCGCCATTGTTGGCCGTTCCGGTCACACCGTTGCCAGCGCCCTCACCACGACCGTCGTTGCGGAGCTTGCGCTTCTTGAACTTGCGGGCGTAGGCGCGATTGCGCTCCTGCTTTTCCTTCTTGAGGTTGCGGCGTTTGGCCATCGAGACGGCTTGGTCTTTGGGTTAAACGCCACCCTACTCAATGGTGGTCAGGCCTGGGTCACCAGCGTGGGACGTTCGGCCTCCTGAAGGCGGCCATCTTCCATGCGAACCAGGCGATCGGCGATATCGAGAATGCGGGGGTCGTGGGTCACCATCAACACCGCACAACCGCTGTCGCGCGCCAAACGGCGCAGCAGCTCCACCACTTCACGGCCGGTCTTGGAATCAAGCGCCGCTGTGGGTTCATCCGCCAGCAACAGCTTGGGCTGGGCAGCCAGGGCGCGGGCGATGGCCACCCGCTGTTTCTGGCCACCGGAGAGGTCGTGGGGCAGTTTGTGCAGCTCATCGCCCAGGCCCACCGCCCGCAACCATTCGCGGGCCTGATCACGCCGGGCGCGGTAACTCAGGTACGCCAACAGATCGGAGCCCATCTGCACGTTTTGCTCGGCGCTGAGGCAGCGCAGCAGGTTGTGCCCCTGAAAGATCATCCCGATCGAGCGCCGCAACTGCTGACGTTCCCGACGGCCTGCCCCCGCCAGGTCCTGGCCGAGCACCTGCACCGAACCCTGCTGCACCTGGCGCAGCGCCCCCACCAGCGTGAGCAGGGTGGTTTTGCCGCAACCGGAGGGGCCGGTGAGCAGCACCACCTCACCGGCAGCCACCGTGAGGTTCACCCCCTGGAGCACCTGGCGGCGCATCGAACCACTGCCATACCAATGGCTGAGCTCGTGGATCTGAATCGCGGCAGCGGTTGGCGTCACGTCAGAAGATCTCCGCGGGATCGGCATCCGCCAGACGCCGCATCGCCAGCGCAGCCGAGGCCATGCACATCACCATGATCATCGTGAACACGGTCACAGCGCGGGTGGTGTCCATGAACACCGGTAATTGGGTGGCACTGCGCACCAACCAATAGAGGCCCTGGCCGGCGGCATAGGCCGGCAGATAGCCGAAGGCGGCCAGCAGCAACCCCTCCCGGGCCACCACCCCCAGCAGGCTGGTGAGCTTGTAGCCCATGGCCATCAACGTGGCGTATTCCGGCAGGTGATCGCTCACATCGGAATAGAGCACCTGATAAACGATCACGCAGCCCACCACAAAGCCCATGGCGGCGCCCAGGGTGAAGATGAAACCGATCGAGGTGCTGGTGCGCCAGTAGTTCTGTTCGAAGTCGATGAAGCCCTGCTTGGTGAGCACGCTCACATCCGGTGGCAGCTGCGCCTGAAGCCGTTGAGCCACAGCAAGCGCATCGCTGCCAGGTTTCAGGCGGATCAGGCCCACCTCGATGCTGCCCGGCGGGGTGTTGGGCAGTAGTTCGAGAAAGGTTTCCGAACTGGTGAGCAGGTTGCCATCGGCGCCAAAGGAGGTGCCCAGCCCCACCAAGCCAGCCACCCGCACCCGTTTGCCGGCGATCTCGCTCTCCACCGTGCGGCCGGCCTTGAACCACTGGGCCACGGGCCCGAATTCCGGCCTGGATTGCTCATCGAACAACACCCGCCCCTTCTGGGTGAGCAGCCGCGCTTTGGGGGCAAGGCTGGGATCGGTGAACAGCGGATCGCTGGGCTCAAAGCCCAGGGAGAGGATCGAACGGGTGCCGCGGGTTTCGGGGTTGCGCCACAGCAGCAGGTTCCAGTGCACCGGCGTGACCCCCTCCACCTCGGGGGCGGCCATCGCCTGCACCAGCCGCCGCCTTGGGAAGCCCGCCATGCTCACCGAGCTGGTGGAGCGGGGGCTGATCAGCACCAGATCGGCATCAAACAGGCGATGGATGGTGACGCTGGCATCGAAGAGGCCATCGCGGAACCCCAGCTGCATGAACATCAAGATGCCGGCAAAGCTGATGCCCGCCAGCGCCACGGCCAACCTCACCGGCTGCCGGGTGAGCAGCAGCAGCGAAAGGGGGATGCGGCGGCTCTTCCAGAGAGCGGTGAACCAGCGCTGCAGGGTCACGGGCTGAAGCGGGCGATCACCTTCAGGCCCGCCAGATCACGCACCTTGGCGGCATCCGCCGGCGCCAGGGCAAGACGCACCTCCACCACCCGGGCATCGGCATCACCGGTGGGATCGGTGGACAGCACCGAGCGCTGCCGCACCTGGGGCGACACGCGAATCACGCGGGCCTGCAGGCTGCCGCTGAAGCCGCCGTTCTCGCTCACCAGGGTGACGATCTGACCCAGCTTCACCCGGTTGATGTCGCTCTCGTACACCTCCGCCAGCGCTTCCATCTGTTCGCTGGCACCAAGCTCCAGCACCCCCTCCGCGCCGGGTCGCTCGCCCACGCGGCTGTGGATCTTCAGCACCGTGCCCGCCAAGGGGGCTCGCAATTCACTGTCAGCAAGATCCACCCGCAAGGCCTGGCGCTGGGCGATCGCTTCACGCAGCTGACCCTCCAGCTTCACAAGGTCGTCTTTTTTCTCCTCCAGCAGCACCATCGCCGCCGCTCCGGACACGGCGGCCCGCTGGTAGCGATCCACCTCGCGCTTCTGCAGCCGCACCTGAACCTGCAGGCTCTCGATCCGGGCTGTGGCCGCAGCCAGATCGGCCACCAGCCGAGGCCGGCTGTCGAAGGTGGCCAGCAGCTGCCCCGGGCTCACCCGCTGGCCTTCTTCCACGGCCAGGCTGAGCAAGCGCGGGCTGCCGCCCATGGCGCTTGTAGGAGCGGCGAGCTTGCGCACGTCACCGGCGGGCTGGAGGGTGCCCAACGCCGAAACGGCTTCCAGCCGCGGCGCCGTGATCGGTGCCACAGGCTTGCTGGGCTGGGCATGGTGGGTCGCTCGCCGAGACAGCAACGCCACCGCCAGCAGCAACACGCCAACACCAGCGCCGATCAGCAGACGCGGCCGCTTGATCACGGCAGCGGGGCCGGATCGTCGAACAGCAGGTCCTCGATGTAGCGATCCGCCCAGGTTGGATTGAACGCCTTCTCCAGCACGCGCCGGGTTTTGTCGTTGCGCTTCTGTTGCTGGCAATACGAGAGCTGACCCTGATGTCGTCTCACCGTATCCGGGTGATCGAACGGCTGAGGTTCGGCCTCATGGCAGCACTCCGCCAACACCCGCAGAAAATCCACCACTACTGCAATAAAGCGCTGCTCCTCCTCCTCATTGGCCGGGCGCACAAAGCGCACAAAGGGCGAGAAAATCGATCCCCACTCCGGCAGCTCCCGCTCCTGGCTGAAGCTGCGCACGGGCAGAGCCTTCAAGCGCTCCACCAGAGCTGCCGGAAGGGCGGCATCCACTGGGGAGAGATCCACGACCGCGGCCGACACCCCCCCGCGGCCGGCCACGATGTCGGCGCCGAACACGGGCAGGTTGAAGCGCGGATCGGGGAAAAACACGCAGTGCAGGATCTGCAGACCTGCCCCCAGCCGTGCCGTTTCCAGATGCAGCTTGCGCAGGCCGCGGCACTGGCGCAGCTCATTGCGGATGAACAGATCTTCGCCATCGAGGCTGCCGCTGATGGCCTCCAGCTCCGGATCAACGGCCAGGGGCTGCAGCTCGGGCAGCGCACTCCAGCACACGCGGATCTGATCGGCCAGGGCATCCACCAACGGATGGATGCCGAGGGCGTTGGCAGGCATCGGGGCTCCCGGCAGCACGGCGGTGATCCTGACAGCAGAATGACCAGCAGCCACAGCGCCTGATCCGTTGCCCGCGTCGCCAGGTCCGTCCGTCCCGCCCTTGCCGGAACCGCGGCTCAGCAGCCTCAGCAACGGCACGAATCTGGTGCAGATCAACCTGCCGCAGGCGCCGGTGGTGTGCCTGGATCTGTGGTGCCGCGCCGGCAGTGCCTGGGAGAACGAGGCGGAATCGGGCCTCGCCCATTTCCTCGAACATATGGTGTTCAAGGGCAGCCAAACGCTGGAGGCCGGTGAGTTCGACCTGCAGGTGGAAGCCCTCGGCGGCAACAGCAATGCCGCCACCGGCTTCGACGATGTGCATTACCACGTGTTGATCACGCCGGAGGCGGCACCCAAGGCGCTGGATCTGCTGCTGGATCTGGTGCTGCAGCCACGCCTCGATGCCGCCGATTTCGCCATGGAGCGGCAGGTGGTGCTCGAGGAGCTGGCCCAGAGCGAAGACCAACCGGAGGAGGTGGCGTTTCAGGAGCTGCTGCGTCAGGCCTGCTGCGGCCATGCCTATGGCCTGCCGATCCTGGGGCGTCGTGAGGCGCTTGAAGCCCACACCCCCGCTGCCATGGCGGCGTTTCACAGCCGCCACTACCGCGCCGATCGCTGCTGCCTGGCCCTGGCCGGGCCCCTCGCCGGGCTGGATCTGCTCGAGCAGCTGCAGGCCTCGCCGCTCGCTCAGCTTCCCGCCGCCGAGATCCTGGCCGCGCCACCGCCATCGCCATCGCCACTGCAGCTTCAGCCGGGCCAGGCCCGCTTGGAGTTGCCGCGGCTGGAAGCAGCGCGGCTGCTGATGGCCTGGCAGCTGCCCGGCGCCGCCGATCAGGATGCCGTGATGGGAGGCGATCTGCTCACCACCCTGCTGGCGGAGGGGCGCCGCAGCCGCCTGGTGGAGCGGCTGCGGGAGCGATTGCGACTGGTGGAAAGCATCGACCTTGACCTCAACGTGCTCGAGTCGGGCTGTCTGGTGTTGCTGGAGGCCGTTTGCGAAGCCGAACAGCTGTCGGCGGTGGAGCAGGAGGTGCGCCGTGTGCTGCTGGAGCTGCAGGAGAGCCCGCCCGGTGAACTGGAGATGCAACGGGCGCGGCGGCTCGTGGGCAATGGTTACCGCTTCAGCCTGGAGGTGGCGGGCTCGGTGGCCGCGATGGTGGGCAACAGCAACCTCTGGCAGCGCCGCCACAACCTTCAACAACCGCTCAGCTGGCTGGAGGGCTGGGATGGCCAACGGCTCAGCCGCGAGCTGATTCCGCTGTTGCACCCCGATCGCGCCTTCAGCCTGCAGGCGGTGCCGGCATGAACGCCCAACAGCTGAACCTGCCGGGCGGCTGCCCGCTCTGGCTGGTGGAGCGCTCCGGGCCGGCCATCCTCTCGGCCAAGCTCTGGCTGCGGGGCGGCAGCAGCGCCGATGCAGCGGGTGAGCGCGGTGCGGCGCAATTGCTGGCCGGGGTGCTGAGCCGCGGCTGCGGACAGCTCAGCGGTGATGCACTGGCGGATCTGGTGGAAGGGTGCGGGGCGGGTTTGCGTTGTGAGGCCGCCGAAGACGGCACCCTGCTCAGCCTCAAGTGCGCCAGCAGCGATGCCGAAGCGCTGCTGCCCCTGCTGCTGCAGATGGCCTGCCAGCCCTGGTTGGTGGACGACCAGATCGATCTGGAGCGCCAACTCAATCTCCAGACGCTGCAGCGCCAGCGGGAAGATCCCTTCCAACTCGCCCACGATCAACTGCGGGGCTTGCTCTACGGCGATGGCCCCTACGGCCACGATCCGCTCGGGGTGGATGCCGAGCTGCGCGCCCTGGGCCGTCCGCAGCTGCAGGCCGTGGCCAGTGAGCTTGGCCAGAGCGGCGCCGTTCTCGTGCTGGCGGGTGAGATTCCCAACGCCGTGGAGGAGCTGTTGCTCGCCGGGCTGGACGGTGCACCCCCCAGCTGGCGCGCCCCCGAGCGGCAGACCGGCCCTGCAGGGCTCCAGCAAGCGGCCCTGGCCTCCAGCCAGGACGACACCGAGCAGCTGGTGCTGATGCTCGGTTGCACCACCACAGCCCTGGGCACCCCACAGGCGCTGGCTCTCCGCCTGCTGCACTGCCACCTGGGTGTGGGCATGTCGAGCCGGTTGTTTGTGGCCCTGCGCGAAGAACACGGGCTGGCCTACGACGTGGGTGTGCACCATCCGGCCCGGATCGGCGACGCTCCCTTCGTGTTTCATCTCTCCACCGGCAGCGATCGGGCGGCAGAAGCCACCAGCGAACTGCTGCGGGAGTGGCAGCGGTTGCTGGAGGAGCCGATCAGCGAGGCGGAGCTGGCCTTGGCGCTCGCCAAATTCAGGGGGCAGGAAGCCCTGGGCCGGCAGACCAGCAGCCAGATCGCGGATCGCGTGGCCCTGCTGCTGGGCCATGGTCTACCGGCGGATTTCGCCGATCAGAGCCTGGTCGCCGCCGCCGCCCTCACCCCTGCCGATCTTCAGGCTGCCGCCCGGGAGTTGTTGGGCCAACCCAGCCTGAGCCTGTGCGGGCCCACACACGCCTTGAAGGCAGCCGAAGCGGTTTGGCAGGCCAGCGGCTTCAGTCGCTGATCGCGTTCAGCCGCTGATCGCGTCTTCAACCCCCTCCAGCTGGCGCGCCTCCAGCAGGAAGGTGCCGCGGCGAAACCGAACCGCCAGTTGCTCAAGTGCCCGCAGACCCACCACCTCGCCACACTCACCGAGATCCACGAGATCCGGCGGCCGCAGCATGGGCATGGCGTCGGCTGTTTTCAGATAGGTGAGGCTTTCGCGCAAGCGAACCCGCGCCCCCACGGCGAACGCAGACCCGGCGGAGGACGCCTCGCTCATCGGTGAAACTCAGCTTGCACTCCTGCCACTCTCCTGCAGGATGGTGGTCACCGGCTGGATTTCCGCGCGTGCGTGCCCTCACCAACTGGAGCGGTGCTGTCGCCGGCCTGCTGCTGATCGTGTGCGGCGGGTTGGTTCATGCAGCGCTGCCGGGGGTGAGCAGCGCCGGCTTCGGCTTGATTCCGCTGCCAATCACCCTGCAGGTGCCGGCCTTGCTGCTCACGGCCCTGGTGTGCGGTGCCCGCTCGGCGATGCTCGCGGGCGTGGCTTACATCAGCCTGGGCCTATTCCAGCTGCCGGTGTTTCAGGCCGGTGGCGGTCTCGGCTACCTGCTGGATCCCGGCTTCGGCTACATCGCCGGCTTCCTGCCGGCCGCCTGGCTGTGCGGCCGCCTGGCCCGCCAGCCCGGCATGGACAACCTGCTGAGCCTCACCGGCGCCGCGGTACTGGGGCTGCTGGTGCTGCAACTCTGCGGCTTAACCAACCTGCTGCTCGGCGGCCTGGTGGGTCGCTGGCAGGGCTACCTGCCCCAACTGCTGCTCAGCTACAGCCTGGGCCCGCTGATCCCTCAACTGCTGCTCTGTTGCGCCGTGGCGCTGTTGGCCCTGCCCCTGCGTCGCCTGCTGCTGCTGCAGTCGTGAAACGGCTCACCTACGCCACCGCCCTGCTCGTGGTGGCTCTGGATCAACTCAGCAAAACCTGGGCCCTGACCGCGCTGGCGGGGAGGGGTGTGGAGCCGTTGCTGCCCGGTGTGCTGCAGCAGCGCCTGGTGTTCAACACCGGGGCAGCGTTCAGCATGCTCGAGGGCAACAGCCTCAGCCTCGGGGTGGTGAGTGCCGCCGTGGCCTTGGGCCTGGTGCTGTGGATTCAAACCGCCAGTGCCAGCAGCCGCTGGCAGAGCCTCGGCCTGGGGTTGCTGCTGGGGGGAGCCGTGGGCAACGGCATCGACCGCTTCCGCCTCGGCAGCGTGGTCGACTTTCTGGAGTTTGTGCCCATCCAGTTCCCGGTGTTCAACGGGGCGGATGTGGCCATCAACCTGGCGGTGCTCTGCCTGCTGATCGATGTGGCGCAGCGCCGCGATTCCCGCCATGACCGCCGGCCCCACTGAGCTGCTCTGGAGCTGCTCCGGCGGGCCTGGCGCCAGCCTCACGCTGGTGGCCGGCTCCTACCGGATCGGTCGCAACCCGGCGGCCGAGATCGTGATCGATAACCCGGCCGTGAGCCAGGAGCATGCCCTGCTCGAGCTGGTGGGCCACGGCTGGGTGCTCACCGACCGGGGTTCCACCAATGGCCTCTGGTGGCGGGGCCGCCGCATCCAGCGGCTGCTGCTCAGCGATGGCGATCGGATTGCCCTAGCCCCTCCCGGCACCCCAGAGGCTCCCGAGCTGCTGTTCCGCCAGCCCAGCCTGCGGCGCTGGCTGGCGCTGCGCCGCAGCGGCAGTGCCGCTCTGGCCTCCCTGGCTGGTGCAGGGGTGCTGCTGCTCGCCGTGGGCCAGCTGCAGGTGCCGGTGCGGCAGGGCAGCAGCGCCAGCCGCGGACCGCTGGTGCTCTACGACGGCGCGGATCGCCCCCTGAGCGCCGCGCGATCGCAGGATCACCGCGAGCAGCAGAGCCTGTCTGGCTACCCGCCGGTGCTGGTGGAGGCGTTGCTGGCCAGTGAGGACAGTCGCTTCTGGTGGCATCCAGGCATCGATCCGATCGGAACAGCCCGGGCCCTGGTGGCCAACCTGATCGGAGGGCGGGTGCTCGAAGGCGGCAGCACCCTCACCCAGCAGCTGGCCCGCAGCCTCGAACCGGAACGCGTGGGGCGCGGCGAGAGCCTGGGCCGCAAGTGGCGTGAGCTGCTGGTGGCGCTGCAGCTGGAGGCCCGCAGCAGCAAGCGCGATCTGCTGCTCAGCTATCTCAACCGCGTGTATCTGGGGGTGGGTTGGGGCTTTGAGGATGCCAGCCGCCACTACTTCGGCAAAACAGCCGGCGAGCTGCAGCTTGAAGAAGCGGCGCTGCTGGTGGGGTTGTTGCCCTCACCCAATGGCTTTGATCCCTGCACCAACCCGCAGGCGGCGCTGGCGGCGCGCAACGGCGTGCTGGTGAAGATGGTGGAAACGGGTCGCGTGGGCGAGGAGCGGGCGCGCATGGCTCGCCGCCAACCGCTGCTGCTGGCACCCCAGGCCTGCACGGGCGAGGCCCAAGGTGCCCGCAAACCGCTGCCCTTCTACACCGATCAGGTGCAACGCGACCTCGAGGCCCTGCTGGGGGCCGATGTGGCCGCGGAGGGCAATTTCCTGGTGAGCACCTACCTCGATCCGCTTCTGCAACAGGTGGTGGAGCGGCGGCTGCGCCTACTGCTGAGCAGCGGCCGGGGGCCCACCCAGGGAGCCGTGGTGTTGCTGGACAGCCGCAGTGGCGGTGTGTTGGCGATCGCGGGTGGACGCGACTACAGCCAGAGCCAATACAACCGGGCCAGCATGGCGCTGCGGCAACCGGGCAGCACCTTCAAGCTGTTCACCTACCTGGCGGCACTGCAGCTGGGCATCAAGCCAAGCGAGCGGGTGGCCTGCGGACCGCTGGAGTGGGGCGGCCAGGTGTTCGGCAGTGGTTGCGGCGGCAGCCTCAGCCTCACCAGCGCCTTCGCCAGCTCCAGTAACACCGGAGCCTTGCGGCTGGCGCGGCGGGTTGGTTTGGATCGGGTGGTGGCGATGGCCCGCAGCCTCGGCATCACCACGCCGCTGGAGCCGGTGCCTGGCCTGGTGCTCGGCCAGGCGGAGCTGCGCCTGATCGAGCTCACCGCCGCCTACGCCGCCGTAGCCAACCAGGGTGTGTGGCACCCGCCCACCACCATCCGCCAGCTCACCGATGCGGAGCAGGGCCGAAGCAGCCGCTCCAACCTGCAGCGGCTCAACCCGGGCCGGCGGGTGCTCAGTGCCGCCACGGCGGCGCAGATGCAGGGCCTGTTGCAAGCGGTGGTGCAAAGCGGCACCGGCCGTGCGGCGCAGCTGGGGGGCCGCGAAGGGGGCAAAACCGGCACCACCAACGACGGCCGCGATCTGCTGTTCGTGGGGATCGAGCCCAGCCGCCGTTGGGTGATGGGCGTGTGGCTCGGCAACGATGACAACAGCCCCACCGGAGCCAGCAGCGCCTTGGCGGCGGAGCTCTGGAGCGAGATCATCCGCTCAGCCGGCCGTGGCAGCCTCGGTCGTGGCCTCACCCTGCGCTGAGCATCGCTCCTGTGAAACCCCCTGCACGGCATTGGCTCTGGCTCGGTGGCGGCCTGCTCGTGCTGGTGGTGATCACCGCGGCGCTGCAGGCGGTGAACAACCTGATCTGGCAGCTCAGCTATCTGTTGCCGGCCTGGCTGGTGGGGCCGGTGACCCTGCTGCTGTTCGGCGGCGCCGCTCTGGTGCTGGCTCGGATGGCCTGGCCCTGGCTGGAGGGCTGGCGCCGCAACGGCTGGAAGGCTCCCGGAACCCAGCAAGCTCCTGCCGCGGCGCCGCCCAGCAACCGTCAGGAGGCGGCTCAGCAGCAGCTGCAGGCGGTGGATCAGCTGCTAGAGCGCATCCGTGATGCCGTGCAACGGGAGGCGTTGCAGCAGGAACGACAACGGGTGGCCGCAGAGCTGGAGCGCGGTGATCTGGTGGTGGTGGTGTTCGGCACGGGCTCGGCGGGCAAAACCTCGCTGATCCGAGCCCTGCTCAAAGATGTGGTGGGGCAGGTGGGCGCCGCCATGGGGTCCACCGATGCCTGCGTGACTTACCGGCTGCGCCTGCGGGATCTGCCCCGGGGCATCAAGCTGATGGATACCCCCGGCATCCTCGAAGCGGGCAGCGAAGGCCTGCGCCGCGAACAGCTAGCCCGCACCCAGGCCGCCCAGGCGGATCTGCTGGTGTTGGTGGTGGATGGCGATCTACGCGCCGCGGAGCAGGAGGTGTTTGCTGCGCTGGCGCAGCTGGGCAAACGGCTGCTGCTGGTGCTCAACAAATGCGATCTGCGGGGGCAGGAGGAGGAGCGGCGGCTGTTGGGCCTGTTGCGGCGCCGCTGCCAGGGCAAGATCCCGCCCGACGATGTGATCCCCGCCAGCGCGGCACCGCAGTCGGTGCCGATGCCAGGCGGCAAACCGCTGCAACCCGAGCCCGAAATCGATGCGCTGTTGCGGCGGATCGCCCAGGTGCTGCACAGCGATGGCGAGGAACTGATCGCCGACAACATCCTCATGCAAAGCCGCCGGCTCAGCGAGGCGGGCCGCCAGCTGCTCACCGATCAACGCCAACGCGACGCTGAGGCCGTGGTGGATCGCTACAGCTGGATCAGTGCAGGGGTGATCGCGGCCACCCCCGTGCCCGGCATCGATTTGCTGGGCACGGCGGCCGTGAACGCCCAGATGGTGGTGGAGATTGGCCGCA
>VGPW01000020.1 GCA_016882545.1 Cyanobacteria bacterium M_surface_10_m2_179
CACTTCAACAAGCCCGCCCGGGCCTACATGAAGCAGGTGTGCCTGGATCGCTACCAGCAGTTCTGGTGCGCCGGCAACGCCAGCAAGATCAAGCAGCGCGACATCAACTACTACGCCGGTCTCTACGCCAAGGGCGAACTCGACCCCAAGACCGCCGTGGCCGCCTGATCACGGATCCAACCAACACCGGGAGCTCAGGCTCCCGGTTTTTTTGTGCCCAGCTTCAGGGGGTAGTGGGTGCCTCGACGGGCAGGGTGAGCGCCTGAACCTGGCGAACGCTGGTGAGCCGCACCAGGGCATCCTGCAGATTGCGCTCCATCACGAAGCGGGTGCCATCGGTGACCACCACGCGCACCAAGGTGGGCAGGTCGGTGTTCTTGCTCTGCAGGTAGATCGGCTCCACATAGAGCAAGCCCTTGCCCACGGGCAACACCAGCAGGTTGCCGTGGATCAGGCGCGAGCCCTCCCGGTTCCAGAGGCCGAACTGATAGCTGATGGCGGGGTCCTGTTCGATCAAGGCCGACACCTGCTGGGGGCCGAGCAGCAGCCGCTGCTGCGGGAAGCGCACCAGCCGCAGCTCGCCGTAGTGAGGCGGGTCGTTGCGGGCCGCCAGCCAGCCCACCATGTTGGGCCGCTTCAGGGGTGAGAAGGGGAGCAGCAGCACAAACTCCGGCTTGCTTTCCCCCGGCAGCTGCACGGTCACGTGATACGGCCGCACAGGCGTGTTGGCACTGCCGTAAATCTCCAGCGGCACCGACCACACGTCGTCACCGTTGTAGAAGGTGCGCACGTCGGTGACGTGGTAGCGCAGCAGCCGCTCTGCCTGGATCTGGAACTGGCTCTTGGGCACCTGGATGTGGGCCAGCAGCGGCGTGGGCATCTCCGCCAGCGGCCGGAACAATTCAGGGAAGGCACGCTTCCAGGTGCGCAGCACCGGATCGCTGGGGTCGCTCACGTAGAACCACACCCGGCCGTGATACGCATCCACCACGGCCTTCACCGGGTTGCGGAAGTAGCGCAGGCCCGCCGGGTTGGCCTCGGAGTAGGGGTAGCTGCGACTCTCAGTGAAGCCATCGAGCATCCAATATTGATGCTGGCTGGGGTCGTAGCCAGGCGATCTGCTCACCCGGGCGGTCACCAGATAGGGCTGGCTTTCAAAGCGCAGGAAGGGGGCCAAGGCCGCCAGGCGCTGCTGCACCTGCCGGCGCAGCAGCAGGCGTGAGTCCGGCATCAGCGACCCGGTGAACAGCAGCCGCGGCTCCGGCAGATAGAGCGCCGCCATCAGGCGATCGAAGGCGCCGTGGATGGGCAGGCCGCCGCTGCCGTTGTAGCGGGAGTAAACGTTGAGATCACCTTCCGGGAAGTCGAACTCACGCACCTGCGAGGGCGCGATCACGTAGTGAGCGGGGGCGGAGCCGAAATAGAGCCGGGGCCGCCCCACCGGCAGGGCCCGCTGCACGACCTCGGTGTTGAGGCCCAGCTGCTCAATGCCCTGCACCTTGCCGCTGCGGCCCAGGTCTTTCACGAAATAGAGGGGCAGGCCATCGGGGCCGAAGGCATTCACCGTGGACACGGTGAAGCCGTAGCCGTGGGTGAACACCAGGTGGCGGTTGAGCCAGGTGCGGGAATCGGTAGGAAGGGCCGCTGTGTCGAGCTCGCGAGCCGCGATCAACACCTGTTGGGAGCCGTGGCGGGCGGCGTGGCCGCTGAGGGGATAGCGATCCACCGCCGCCGAGGGGAAGCGGTAGTAGAGCCGCAGCTGTTGCAGCTGGCGGTTGGCTTCCAGCAGGGGTTTGCTATCCCACAGACGGATGTTGGCCAGGGTGCCCGGTGCCGCCGCCAGATCGGCGGGGGTGAGCCTCTGGCGCGGCTCGAGCGCCATCTGTTTCACCGCCTCCAGGCCGAAGGCCCGGCGGGTGGCATCAATGGAGCGACGCAGGTAGGGGGTTTCCAGGGCCAGCTCCCGCGGCTGCACCCAGATGCGCTGCACCAGCGGCGCCACGATCCACTCCACCAACGGCACCGCCAACGCCGTGACCGCCAGGGGAATCAGGGCACCGCGGCGCAGCCAGTGGCGCGGCAGCGGCACCAGCAATCCCAGGCCGGCCAGGAACAACAGCAGAGAGAGCAGCAGCCGCAGCGGCAGCCGCACGTGCAGATCCACAAAGCCCGCCCCGGCGGCCACGCCGCTGCCATTCACCATCAGGTCGAACGGAGCCAGGGCATTGCTGAGGCAGGCCATCAGCGCCAGCACCGCCACTTGGGGTTGCAGCACCCGCTGCTGCTCCCGGCTGAGACCCGGGAAGCGCAGATCGCTGAGGCTGCTGCCTTCGCTGAAGGTGAGCCAGAGGCAGCCTGCGAGCCCCACCACCGCCTGGGCCAGCACCACGCTCACCAGCAGGTGCAGCGCCGGCAGCCGCAGCACCGTGAAGCTGAGATCAAACCCCGTGACCGGATCGCGCTCGTTGAACGGCACCGCCAGCAGGGCCGGCAACCACAGGCTCCAGCCGCGGGCCACCGCCGTGGCCGACCCCACCAGGGCCGCCGCCAGGGTGATGCGCAGGGTGGTGAACGGCCAGAGCAGCAGCAAGGGCAGCAGCGCCGCCGCCAGGCCGATGAACAACAGCGGCGGCAAATCCGCCAACACAGGAATCCCCGTGATCACCTTGCCGCTGAACGGGGCGGCGATCAGATCACGGGCCTGCACCATCAGATAGGTGAAGCCGCCGGCCAGCAACAACAGCAGGGCGCCGAGCACCAGCACCAGCCAGCGCGGCTCGAGGGCCACCAGCGGCGCCGCGGGCAACTGTTTGCGACCGGCCTCCTGCCGCAGGCGCCAGCAGCGCTTCAGCTGCTGCAGCTGCAGGGGAACCCCCAGCCCCAGCACCACGCCAAACCCCAACAGCTGCAGCAACCAGCGCCGCAGGATCACTGGAGCACTGGCGAATTCAGCGAACCACTGCCCTTCCACCAACAGGCGGGGCAGCAGCACCAGTGCCCCCAAGCCAAGAGCCGCAACCCCCAGCCAGCGCAGGGGCCCGGTGAGGCGATCAGCGGGTGCCTGCAAGGGAGTGCTCACGATCCCAGGAGGCTAGGCAGAGCCCGGGCGGGGTCAAGCCCAGCACCACAGGATCGCCATACCCGACACCAGGGATCGGGATTCACTCACGGCCGCGGGCGGCGTTGCTAGGTTCCACCCACCTGATCCAGCAGCGATCGTGACGGCGACCCTCTCCCTCTCCACGGCTGGGCCCACCTTCACGGGTCTGAAGTGCAAGGAATGCGGCCAGCCCTATGAGGCCGGCGCCCGCCACGTCTGCGAAGACGTCTGCTTCGGGCCGCTGGAGGTGGTCTACGACTACGAAGCGATCAAGAGCCGCGTGAGCCGCGCCACGATCGAAGCCGGCCCCGCCTCGATCTGGCGCTACCGCGAATTCCTGCCGATCGCCGGCGATCCGATCGATGTGGGCACTGGCTTCACGCCGCTGCTCAAGGCCAACAACCTGGCCAAGCGCCTGGGCCTCAAGAGCCTCTACATCAAGAACGACGGCGTGAATATGCCGACGCTCTCCTTCAAGGACCGCGTGGTGAGCGTGGCCCTCACCCGCGCCCGCGAGCTGGGCTTCAAAACGGTGAGCTGCGCCTCCACCGGCAACCTCGCCAACTCCACCGCCGCCATCGCGGCCCACGCCGGCCTCGATTGCTGCGTGTTCATCCCCAGCGACCTGGAGCTGGGCAAGGTGCTCGGCACCCTGATTTACAACCCCACCCTGATGGCGGTGAAGGGCAACTACGACCAGGTGAATCGCCTGTGCTCGGAAGTGGCCAACACCTACGGCTGGGGCTTCGTGAACATCAACCTGCGTCCCTACTACTCCGAAGGTTCGAAAACCCTCGGCTATGAAGTGATCGAACAGCTGGGCTGGGAACTGCCCGATCACATCGTGGCGCCCCTGGCCTCCGGCTCCCTGTTCACCAAAATCCGCAAGGGTTTTGATGAATTCATCAAGTGCGGCCTAGTGGAGGAGAAGGCCGTGCGCTTCAGCGGCGCCCAGGCTGAAGGCTGCAATCCGATCGCCACCGCCTTCCGCGAGGGCCGTGACTTCATCACCCCGGTGAAGCCCAACACCATTGCGAAATCGATCGCGATCGGCAACCCCGCCGACGGCCCCTACGCCATCGACATCGCCAACCGCACCGGCGGCACCATCACCGACGTGACCGACGCCGAGATCATCGACGGCATCAAGCTGCTGGCCGAAACCGAAGGCGTGTTCACCGAAACCGCCGGTGGCACCACCATCGCCGTGCTCAAGAAGCTGGTGGAGCAGGGCAAGATCAACCCCGAGGAGCGCACCGTGGCTTACATCACCGGAAACGGCCTCAAGACCACCGAAGCCGTGGTTGATCACATCGGCAAGCCCTACACAATCGAAGCCCAGCTCGACAGCTTCAATGCCGCCTGGCAAGAGGCCCAGGCTGGCCATTGAGCCTCAGCCAGCCGGCCCCGGCACCAACCCTCGACCAACCCATCACTGATCCATGCCCGTTCAGGTTCTGATCCCCACCCCCCTGCAGAAGTTCACCAACGATGAGGCCAGCGTTGAGCTGGACGCCAACAGTGTGGATGCCCTGATCGACGCCCTCGATGGGCGCTATCCAGGCCTCAAGGGTCGCCTGTGCGATGAAGCCGGCAAGCTGCGCCGCTTCTTGAACGTGTATGTGAACAGCGAGGACATCCGCTTCCTCGACAACCAGGCCACCGCCCTCAGCGACGGTGATGAAGTGAGCATCGTTCCTGCCGTTGCCGGCGGCTGACCCCCAGGTGGTTCCATGACCCAGGCCCCCGAGCGCAAGCGTCACCACGAGTCCGCCACCGGCAAAGCGCTGCTGTTCGACTACCGGCAGGCGGCTAATCCGGTGCGGCCCGGGCTCACCGAACCGATCCCCGATTGCAGCTGGGGGCCTGAGCTCCATCAAAGCGGCCCAAGCGCCATCCTGCCCCTCGACCTGAGCGCCGAACTGGGTGTTCCGGGTCCGGCCACCAGCCCCGGCCTGGCCGCCCACTTCATCCGCATTGAAGCCGGTGAGAGCGTCGCGGCGGCGGCCTCAGCCACCAGTTCGCTGTTCTTCGTGCTCTCCGGCAGCGGCAGTTGCCGCACGAGCGAAGCTACCGGGGCGGAGATCCACTGGCAGGAGGGAGATCTGTTCGCGCTGCCAGCCGGCGGCACCCCTCAGTTGGAAGCCAGCAGCACCGCGGTTCTCTACTGGGTGCACGACGGCCCGCTGCTCACCTACCTGGGGGTGAGCCCCAGCACCGCCCGCTTTGAACCCACCCACTACAGCGGTGCCTGGTTGCAGGCGGAGCTGGAGCAGTTGGCACGGCAACCGGGCAGCGGCAGCAGCAACCGCGTCAGCCTGCTGCTGGCCAACCGTGATCTACCCAGCACCCGCACCGTCACCCATGTGCTCTGGGCGATGTTTGGCATCGTGCCGGCCGGCGCCACCCAGGCACCGCACCGGCATCAGTCGGTGGCCCTTGATCTGATCATCAGCTGCCAGCCCGGGGTTTACACGCTGGTGGGCACCGAGCTCAACGACGACGGCAGCATCCGCAACCCTCGCCGCGTCGACTGGCAGAGCGGCGGTGCCTTCATCACCCCTCCCGGCCACTGGCACTCCCATGTGAACCAGAGCGGCGAAGCGGCCTGGCTGCTGCCGATTCAGGATGCCGGCCTGCAGACCTACCTGCGCAGCCTGGACATCCGATTTGGCTGAGCGGCGCCCTGCTGCTCAAACCGCTCGACCACGGCGGTGAAGGCCGGACCCTCGATCGTTTCCTGCTCAATCAGCAGGGTCACCAGCTCATCCAATAGCTCCCGGCGCGGTTGCAGCAGCGCCACGGCTGTGTCGAGGGCTAGGCGCGCCTGCTGCTGAACCTGGGCGTCAATGCGGTTGCCGGTTTCACGCGAATAGTGGGGCTCGGAGCGCAACCAGTCGCGGCCGAGGAACACCTCCGAACCCTCCGCTTCCAGCGACACCGGCCCCAGCGGTGAGAAGCCGTAGCGGGTGACCATTTCGCGGCTGATGCGGCTCACCAATTCGAGGTCGCTGGAGGCTCCCTGGGTGATCTCACTGGGGCCGAACACCACCAGCTCGGCGGCCCGGCCCCCCATGGCCACCACCATGCGGGCCTGCAGGTAGGCCTTGCTGATCAAACCGGAATCGAGCACCTCCTCATCCGGCATGGTGCGGGCGAAGCCACCCACCCCTCCAGCGCGGGGCAGCAGCGTCACCTTGTCGAGCCGATCCGCCGCCGGCACCAACGTGGTGAGCAGGGCGTGACCGATCTCGTGATACGCGATCAAGCGCTTTTTGGCACTGTCCTGCAGCGGTGCCGCCGTGAGCCCCATAGTGATGCGCTCCAGGGCATCGCCCATGGCCTGCTCATCGATGCAGGTGCTGTCCCGGCGCGCGGTGAGGATCGCCGCCTCATTGAGCAGGTTGGCAAGATCAGCGCCCGAAAAGCCGGGGGTGCGGCTGGCCCAATCCGCCAGACACACCTCCGGAGAGAGGGGGCGGGAGCGGGCGTGCACGGCCAGGATCGCTTCGCGGCCCTTGCGGTCCGGCAGATCCACATGGATACGGCGATCAAAGCGACCGGGCCGCATCAGCGCCGCATCGAGCACATCGGGCCGGTTGGTGGCGGCCAGCAGGATCACACCGGAGTTGTCGGCGAAGCCGTCCATCTCGGTGAGGAGCTGGTTGAGGGTCTGCTCCCGTTCATCGTTGCCACCGCCGATGCCAGCGCCCCGTTGACGCCCTACCGCATCGATCTCATCGATGAACACGATGCAGGGGGCCTTCTCCTTGGCCTGGCGGAACAGATCGCGCACGCGGCTGGCGCCGACGCCCACGAACATCTCCACGAATTCCGAGCCGGAGAGGGAGAAGAAGGGCACGCCGGCCTCGCCGGCGATCGCTTTGGCCAGCAGGGTTTTACCGGTGCCGGGAGGGCCCACCAGCAGCACACCCCTGGGGATCTTGGCGCCCACCGCCGTAAACCGCTCCGGCTGCTTCAGAAAGGTGACCACCTCCTGCAGCTCCTCCTTGGCCTCCTGAATACCGGCCACGTCTTCAAAGCGCACCGGCACCGCCGCCTCCGGTTGCACCATCCGCGCTTTGCTGCGGCCGAAGCCCATGGCGCGGTTGGCCACCTGGGCGGAGCGACGGATCAGCAGGGCCAGGCCACCGAAGAGCAGCAGTAGCAGCAATCCGTTGGACACCAAGCTGGCGGTGGCCTGGTCCTGGCGTTCATCGCGCACGGTGAGAGGCACGCGCGACTCCTGGGCGGTGCGCAGCAGCAGCTGGTCGTTGCTGAACACGGGCACGTTCACCCGCCGGCCATCGGTGTAGGTGACGCTGAGCTGGCGCTGGCCGGGCGCCAGCACCAGCTCCTTCACCGATCCCTGCCGCAGCTGCTTCAGCAGCTGGCTGTAGCTGGGCGGCGGCACCCGCGACCAACCGATGTCGCGCAGCAGACCGCCTGCCTCGGATCCGGGCTGGCCCGTTCGCGGTTGACCGGCCGGCAGATCAGGAGAACCGCTGCTGCTCACTGGGATTCTTGGCTGGGCTGAGCTTAGCGATTTGACGAAAGGGAAGGCGGCAATGGAAACTCTTGGTTTGGCTGAAAGCGAGCGGGATGGCTGTTCCCAAGAAGAAAACCTCCAAAGGCAAGCGCAACCAGCGCCACGCCACCTGGAAAGGCAAGGCGGCCATCGCGGCCAAGAAGGCACTCTCCATCGGAAAGGCTGTGCTGAGCGGCCGGGCCCAGGGCTTCGTGTATCCCGTGGCTGAAGACGAGGCCGATCAGGGCTGAGGCAGCTGAAGGAGGGCTGCGGCACCGCAGCCCTCCCACCCACAACGCCGCCGAGCATCCAGCAGCCGCACCCAGTTGGCATGGGCCAGCAGCGGCCGTTGGTAGAGTTCTGGAGGCAACGATTTGATGCTGGCATCCACCAAGCCGTTTAAGGCCGTTGCCGGCAGCCAGCCGCCACCGCCCCGGCGCTGCCTAGCCTCGGCCTGCAGGCGCCAGCGGCGGGGCAACTCCCAGCGCAGCGGCCAGAGCTGGATGAGCTGATCGAGCTGCCGCCACAGCGGCTGGTAGGCCGCCAGGGCCTGGTTGCAGCGCAGGGCCCAGGCCTGCTCAGCCGCGTTGAGCGTGGGCAGCGCCGCCAGGGCCGCAGCAGCGTGCTCCAGATCCAGGGGTCGGCAGCCCAGCAACCAGCCCTCCAGCAACAGGGCATCGGCCTCGCCCTGCCAATCGGCAATTCGATCGCCCTCCCCGCCCCGCAGGGTTTTGTCGAAACGCGGCAGCCGCAAAGGTCCGCCGCCCGCAGCGCGCCAGTGATGGATGCAGGCGCTGAGCAAGGCCGGATCGTGGCTGCCGGGGGGCACCCGGGTGACACCGAAGGGATTGCCGGCCATGGCCTGCAGCCGCTGCTCCCAGGGCAGATAGGCGTCATCGATGGAGGCCACCGCCAGCCGCAGCCCCGCAGCGGCGCAGTGCTGCTGCAACTGGCGGGAGAAGGTGGTTTTACCGGCACCCACGGGGCCATTCAGACCCAACACCACCGGGCGCCTCAGCGCCAGCTGCCGGCGGCAGAGCTCCAGCAGCTGCTCTTCCAGGCTCACGAGCCCAGCTTGAACGCCTCCAGCACCAGCGCGTAAACCAAGCCGATGCGCAGGTTGTCGAGCACCACCCAGGCCAACGGCACCCGATCCGCCACCAGCCGGGTGCGGACCCGAACCAGCAGCTCCAGGATCACGAGCAACACCACCACCACCAGGGGGCGCTGCCCCATCCGCTCCAGCCACAGGGCCGTGATGTTCTGCCCGCCGTAAAACCCCAGCAACAACGCCAGCACGCCGGCGCTGCGCCGCCGCCAGCTGCCCCGGAAGCCCCCCAGCAGCAGATCGCCGCCACGCCGCTGCAAGGCATCAAAGCGGGTGCGCTGAAGCGGAAGGCGCGTCATGCGGCGGGCAGCAGCTGCTGCAGATAGGAGAGCGTGACGCAGCCCTCGCGGCAAGCGGGTCCGCGCCGCACCACACAGGGAGCCTCAGGCTCGCCCAGCTGATCCAGCTCCGCCGCTGCAGCAGCGAACAGGGCAGCCGGCTCCGCCACACTGGATCCGCTGCGGGTCACCAGCACCGGCACACCCGCTGCCGCGGCAGCGGCCACACCATTGGCGGAATCCTCCAGAGCCAGGGCCGCGGTTGGCGGCAGCTGCAAGTGTTGGAGCGCCTGCTGATAAGCGGCGGGGTGGGGCTTTTTGCAAGGCACATCCTCCCCGCACACCCACCACTCGATCAGCGCAGCATGGTCGGGCAGGGCTTGCTCCAGCAGGGCCGCCACAGCACTGCGGCCACTGGTGGTAACGATCACCTGGCGCAGCCCCTGCGCGGCCGCCGCCCGCAGCAGGCGCTTCACCCCCGGCCGCAACACCACGGCACCGGAGGCCACCAAAGCGCGGTAATGCCGCTGCTTGGCGGCCTGCAGCTGCTCCACCCGATCGCAGGACGGCGGGGTGGACTCCACCTCGGTGAGGAACTGGCGAATTCGTTCGCGGCCGCCACTGATGCGCAGAAGCTGCCCATACAACGCCTCATCCCACTGCCAGGGCAGACCCGCCTCGGCAAAGGCACGGTTGAAGGCGAGGCGATGGCCCAAGAGCTCCGTTTCAGCCAGGGTGCCGTCGACATCCCAGAGCAGCGCCGCCGGCCAGCCCGCCATCCCAGCTCCTCGATCCGGGTTGCAGGCTAAGAACTGGACGCCCGGCCAGCACCCCGCACAATGGATCGGTTGCAGACAGCCGTCGTTGCTCCCTCAGACCCCCGAGCAGCGCTGGCAACTGCCCGCACCGATTCAGATCGATCCAGCCCTGCGCAGCTGCGGGCTCAGCGATCCGCTGTTGGCGCTGCTGCAGCGCCGGGGCTACGGCAGCGCCGCCGCCATTGAAGCCCTGCTGGATCCGCCGGAAGCCCCGGATCCGCGCCGTCACTTTCCCGATCTGGGCAAGGCCGTTCGGCGCCTGCAGCAGGCCTGCAAGAACCAGGAACGCCTGGCGATCTGCGGCGATTACGACGCCGATGGCATGACCAGCACCGCCTTGCTGGTGGGAGTGCTCAGCCAACTAGGGGCGCAACCCCAGGCCGCCATCCCCAGCCGGCTCGATGATGGCTACGGGCTCAACACCGGCATGGTGGAGCGGCTGGCCGGCGAGGGGATCCACCTGCTGGTGACGGTGGACAACGGCATTGCGGCCGAGGCGGCCCTGGTTCGTGCCCAGGAGCTGCAGCTCGATGTGGTGGTCACCGACCACCACACCCTGCCGGCTGAACTGCCACCGCTGCTGGCCCTGCTGCATCCGGCCTGCACCCCTGAAGGTTCGCCCTATCGGGGGCTGGCTGGGGTGGGCCTGGCCTACGTGCTGGCCAAGGCCCTGGCGCGAACCTGCCGCTCCGAACCGGCGCTGCACATGGCCCGCGATCTGTTCTGCATCGGCACCATCGCCGACATGGCGCCGCTGCAGGGCGTGAACCGGCGCTGGCTGATCGATGGGCTGCCCTGCCTGAAACACAGCCGCCTGCAGGGATTGCAGGCCCTGCAACAGGTGGCGGGCCTGGAGGATGCACCGGTGGATGCCACGGCGGTGGGCTTCCAGATCGCACCCCGCATCAACGCCGTTGGACGGCTGGGTGATCCCCAGCTGGTGGTGGATCTGCTCACCACCGACGACGCCGAGCTGGCCCTGGATCTGGCTCGCCAGTGCGAGCAGCTCAACCGCCAGCGCCGCGACCTCTGCGATGCCATCGAAGCCGAAGCGCGGGCGCTGGTGGAGGCAGACGGGGAGCAGCGCAGCCCCTTTCTGCTGCTGGCCCAGAGCCACTGGCACCACGGCGTGATCGGCATCGTGGCGGCGCGGCTGGTGGATCATTTCGGCCTGCCGGTGGCGCTGCTGGCGTCGGAAGGGGATGGCCGCCTACGGGCCTCCGTGCGAGCGCCGCGGGGGTTTGCAGTAGATGCCGCCCTGCAGGCCTGCAGCGATCTGCTGGAGCGCCACGGGGGCCATCCGGCCGCCGGTGGCTTCACGGTGCGGGCTGAGCAGCTCACCGCGCTGCACGAACGGCTCAATGCCCGCGCCCAAACCTGGCTGCAGGAGCAGGGCGGGCTGCGGCTGGTGGAGCCCGAGGCCCTGGTGCGGCTGGATGAGCTTACCCCCGGGTTCTGGAGGCAGCTACAGCGGCTGGAGCCGTTTGGCATCGGTCATCCGGCGCCGCTGCTCTGGAGTAGCCGCTGCCGCATCAGCCAGCAACGATTGCTGCGGGGAGGCCATCTGCAGCTCACCCTGCAACAGGGCGACAGCACCGCCAGGGCCATCGCCTGGCGCTGGGCAGGGGGCGAGAACCTGCCCGCGGAGGTGGATGTGGCCTTTCAGCTGAGGCTCAACCGCTGGAACGGCGAGGAGCGCCTGCAGCTCGAGCTTGCGGCCCTGCGGGCCAGCAGCGGCGACACGCTGCTGCTGCAGCGCCGCAACCGCCACTACTGGGTGCATCGCGATGGAGCGATGCTGGTGATCCGTAACGCCGCCGGCGAGGAAGTGCGGGGCGAGCCAGGCGGTGAGGGAGTCCGCCGCGAACACCCCTACGTGCAAGCCCTGCTGCAGGACGCCGCCATGGCCATGGGCCTCGCGGCCTGAAGGCACAAAAAAAACCCTCAGATCAGATCCGAGGGGGTGAAGCGGTGCATGAGCCGTGCGGCCGTAGCGGCGGAATCAGAGGGCGCCGCGGCGGTAGAAGAGGATGAAGATCACGGCCGGGCCGGCGATGGTGATCAGGAACAGGGCCGCGAAGTTGGCGATCAGATGGAAATCGATTCCCATGGGAGAGCGGCGCGGCAGCTATGGATTTCACTGCCCACCCTACGGTCTGCAGGCGCCGATCAGCGGGCTTGCTGCAAGCTGCTGTGACGGGTTGTCACAGCGTTTGGCATGAGCGAATCCCTGCACTGGCGCTGCATCAGCGGCTGCGGCTCCTGCTGCCGGCTCGATCCCGGCGAGCGCAATGAAGCCCTCGACGCCCTGAGCCCCGAACAGCAGCAGCAATACATCGCGATGGTGGGCGCCGATGGCTGGTGCATCCACTACGACACCGGTTCATCCAGCTGCCGCATCTATGAGGAGCGCCCCTTCTTCTGCCGCGTGGAGAATCTGGCCGCCCTGTTTGAGGTGCCGGCCGAGGAGGCCAACGACTTCGCCATCGCCTGCTGCCGCCAGCAGATCCGCTGCGAACACGGCGGTCGTGGCATGGTGATGAAGCGTTTTGAGCAGGCGATCCGCCAACCCGCTCCCTAACGCTCCCTCACCCCGCCGAGCCGATGGCCGACCCCAGCCAGAGCGACCCGCAGGACACCAGCCCCGCCAGCGACGCCTCCAAGGCAGGCAGCTTTGGCGCTGTCTTCCTCACCACCTTCACCACGGTGTTCCTGGCGGAACTGGGCGACAAAACCCAACTGGCAGCGCTGTTGCTCTCAGCCGAATCCGGCCGGCCGGTGGTGGTGTTCGTGGGGGCCTCCCTGGCCCTGATCAGCTCCAGCCTGGTGGGCGTGCTGCTGGGCCGCTGGCTGTCGCGGGTGCTGCCGCCCCAACAGCTCGAGCGCCTGGCCGGCATCTTGATGATCGGCCTGGGCCTGTGGCTGGGCCGCCAGGCCGCCATGAGCATGTTCCCCTTCGCCTGAGATCGATGCAGCTGCCCCTGCTGGCCTCCACCTTCGCCACGGTGTTCCTGGCCGAACTGGGCGACAAAACCCAGCTGGCGATCGTCACAATCAGCGGCACCTCCAGCCGCAGCGGCGCGGTGTTCGCCGGCAGCTCGGCGGCCCTGGTGCTGGCCAGCCTGCTGGGGGCTGGAGCTGGCGGCTCCCTCTCGGCCGTGATTCCACCCGATGCCCTGCAGCTGGCTGCATCCGTTGGCTTTCTGGTGATCGGCACCCGCCTGCTGCTCAAGGCCGGCAGCAGCGCGGAGGGCGAGGCCGGGGAAAGCTGAGCCAGGGCGCAGTTGCCTGTTTAGATTGAAAGGGTTCGTGCAGTTCCGGAGGCGTTGGCCGTCTCCAGAACCAGGCACCCAGAACACCGGGGCTCCACCCACCACCGATGCCCCCTGAATGCCATGAAATTCACGGTCGCCGCACTGATCGACCAGCTCCCCGCCGAGGAGCAACTCAGCATCAGCAAGCTCGAAAAGGCGCTTGGGCTGAGCACCAAAACCGATAAGGAGCAGCTGCGCATTGCCCTCACGGCCCTGGTGCGGGTGGGGGTGCTCGAGGAGTCCGATGCGGGCGTTGGACGCAGCGACGGCGAAGGGCTAATCGAGGCGCGTCTGCGCTGCAGCAGCAAGGGTTTCTGCTTTGCCCTGCGCGAGGACGGCGGCGAAGACATCTACATCCGCGACAACCAGCTCAACCACGCCTGGAACGGCGATCGGGTGCTGGTGCGCATCACCCGTGAGGGTGGGCGCCGGCGTTCGCCGGAAGGTGGGGTGCAGTGCATCCTCGAGCGCAGCACCACCAGCCTCCTGGCCCAGGTGGAACAACAGGACGACCGCCTGGTGGCGGTGCCTCTCGATGACCGTCTGCTCACCAGTATCGAGCTGCCAGCAACCGATCTCCACTACCTGAAACCTGCCGACGAGGCGGTGGTGGAGGTGAAAGTCGACCGCTACCCGGTGGGTCAGCTGCCGTCCCAGGGCCATGTGGCCCGCAGCCTGGCGGTGAATGCCGGCCCGGAAGCCGATCTCGATCTGCTGGTCACCAAACACGGCCTGCGGGACCTGCTGGCAGCACCCAAGGCCAGCCTCAAAACCCCGGAAGCCAAGGATCGCGACGACCTCACCAAGCTGCCCACCCTGCTGCTCGAACCCTGGAGCAGCTCCGAGGCTCCGCTGCTGCCGGCCGTGTCGCTGGAGAGCAGCGACAACGGCCATCGGCTCTGGGTGCATGCACCTGCCGTGGCCGAGCGGGTTGGGTTCGGCAGCGCCCTGGATCTGCATCTGCGCGAGCAGGCCGAAGCCCTCTGCCTGGGCAGCAGCTGGATCCCGCTACTCACACCAGCCCTGAGCAAAGCCGCCGGCTTCCAAGCGGGCAGCGCCGCTGCCGCCCTGTCGGTGCTGCTGGAGTTCAGCACCGAAGGTGCACTGCAGCACTACCGCTTCTGCCGCAGCACGATCCAGGTGGATGCGGCCGTGGATTCGAAGGCGCTGCAGGCGCTGGCTGAGCGCAAACCCAAGGCGCGCACCACCCCCCCGGCCCTGAAGGCCCTGAAGGATCAGCTGCCGCTGCTGGAGCAGTTGATCGAGCTGGCCCAGCTGCTGCGCCAGCAGCGCCTGGCCGGCGGTTCGATCGACCTCGACCTGGCCATGCCTGCCATCGATGGCCTGGGGGATCTGGCTATTCCCGAACCAGATGAAAGTCGCCAGGGCTGGCTGGTGCAGCTGGATCCCGCCACCGAGCCATCCGGGCTGCTGCGAGAGCTGGTGCTGCCGGCCCATCGAGCCCTGGGGCGCCACCTCGCAGCCCTGGAGTTGCCGGCGATCTATGCCCACAACCCCGCGCCGGATGCCGAAGCCCTCAACGACGTGGCCAAGGCAGCGCTGGCCCTGGACATCCCCCTGGAACTCTCGGCCGATGGCAATGCCAGCGCCCAGGAGCTGGCCCAGGCCTTTGCTGGCAGCGATCGCTGCCGGGTGCTGCAGCAGCAGCTGCGGGAGCCCCTCAAGCCCGTGATCCTGGCCACCGAGCCGGGCGCCAATGCCCTGGCCGCCGAAGCGGTGGCGCTGGCGCCCTGGTGTTGCCCTGGCCTCCACTACGCCGACCTCTGGAACCAGCACGTGCTCGTGCTGCTGCTGAGCGAAGGCAAGGACCGTCCATCCGTGCGCCACAAAACCCGGGTGGACATCGCCGGTGACAGCAGCCACGGCCTGATCGACTGGCCCCTGATGGCCCCCAGCCAGCTGCAGCCCCTCGACGAGGCCCGCAGCACCGCCCTGCTGCATCGCCTCAATGGCCGCTGTCGCTTTGCCTCTGAGCTGCAGAGCGATGCCCTGGCCATGGCCCAGGCACGCCAGGCCGAGCCCCTGGTGGGACAAACCATCACCGGTGTGATCAGCGGCGTGCAGAGCTACGGCTTCTTTGTGGAGGTCCCCCCCTCCCCGGTAGAGGGTCTGGTGCACGTGAGCTCCCTCAAGGACGACTGGTATGAGTACCGCTCTCGCCAGAACCGCCTGGTGGGCCGCAAAAACCGCCGCACCTACATGCTCGGAGACGCCGTGGAGGTAACCATCCAGAAGGTGGATGTGTTGCGCCACCAGATCGATCTGGCGGTGGTGCTGCCCGAGGGCTACGAGGAGTACACCCCCGACGGTGGCGAGTCAGCTGCTGACGACGCCGAGGATTGATCCTGTGAACCCCACCGATCAGCGCGCACCGATCGTGCTGGCGGTGTCCGGCGCCAGCGCTCAACCGCTCGCTCAGCGTGCTCTGCAGCTGCTGCTTCAGGCTGATGAGCATGTGGAGCTGGTGGTGAGCCGCGGCGCCATCGGCGTTTGGCAGGCGGAGCTGGGGATCCGCGTGCCCAGCGAACCGGAGGCCCAGGAGAGCTTCTGGCGGGAGCGCACCGGCTGCCAGGGCGGGGCTCTGCGCTGCCACCGCTGGAATGATCAGGCCGCCGCCATCGCCAGTGGCAGCCATCGCACCCGCGGCATGGTGATCCTGCCGTGCTCGATGGGGGCCGTTGGCCGCATCGCCTCCGGGGTGGCCACCGATCTGTTGGAGCGATGCGCCGATGTGCACCTGAAGGAGGGGCGTCCCCTGGTGATCTGCCCCCGTGAAACGCCGTGGAACCTGGTGCATCTGCGCAACCTCACCGCCCTGGCGGAGGCCGGTGCCCGCATCGCTCCGCCGGTGCCGGCCTGGTATCACCGACCCACCAGCCTCGAGGAGATGGTGGACTTTCTGGTGATCCGGGTGTTCGATTGCCTCGGCTACGACCTGGGCGAGCTGCAGCGCTGGAGCGGCCCGATCCAACCCTGAGCCCCACGCCAAGCGATCCACCTCGTGTTGCAACGCCTGCTGCTATTGCCCCTGCTCTCACCGCTGCTGGCGGTGCTGCTGGTGGCGGCCGTGAACCCGCGGCCGTGGGTGAGCGTGCGGGTGCTCACCTGGAGCTCGCCGGCCTGGCCGCTGGGCGGCTGGATCGCCACCGCCGCAGCCCTTGGGGCCGCCATCAGTTCCGCCGGTGCTGCGCTGGCCCTGCAGGGGCAAGCGCCCGGCGTGATCCCGGAACGCCAGGTGCGCCGCCGCCCCAACGAACCGCAGCGCAGGGCTGAAGCCAGCGAGGCGCCCTGGAGCGGCTGGAGCGAACCGGAACCCGCCAGGCCCACGCCCAACGAGCGCAGCTGGGCTGGCCCCAGCCGCAACCCCCAGGATCCAGCGCCCACCGTGTCGGTGCCCTTCCGGGTGATCCGTAAGGGTGCCGCCAAAAGCACACCTGCGGCGGCAGCCAAACCCACCACGTCCGCTCCAGCGGCAGCCCCGGCAACCAGGGCAACCAGCAATGCCGACTGGGATGCCCCGATCAGCGACGACTGGTGAACCAGCTGCAGCGGGTGATCCCTAAAGTTCGCCTGCGTATTGCCAAGGCCAGCGACGGTGACCGATTCCGCCCAGCCCGTCCAGGCCGAACCCGCGAAAGCGGCCAAGCCACCGGCCCCGGAGGACAAACCCTTCGCCGACTTCGTACCCAACCTGCTGATCCCGGCGCTGGCCAAGGAGATCGAGGCCTACGGCGGCCCCGCCTGCAACCTGCGTTTTGAGCAGGGTGCAATGCCGGTGGTGGGCAGCAGCTGCTGGATGGTGATCGGTGAACTCCCCGCTGGCCGTCGCTTCTGGCTGTGCTTCACCAGCGATGCAATCGGTTCAGCCAAAACCATTGCGCTGGCTGAAGCGGGTGCCGAGCCCAGCCTGCTCGAGTCGTTCCTGATCGACGAGAAAAAAATGACCCTGGCGCTGCTGGTGTCGCGCCTGGTGCAGCGGCTCAACGGTCAGAAGTGGCTCGGGGCCAACTAGGGGCTCGCGGCTGATCGGTTCCAGCTGGTGAAGGGGGCCTCGGCGATGCCGCAGGCCCGCTTACCATTGGAATCCCGTCCAGAGACGCAGCCCGATGGTGCCTCCCGCCGTTGCCACACCCGAGACCGCAACTGCCATCGGCACACCCGACGCACCGGCCATCAAGGACCCGGTGAAGGACACGATCCTGACGCCGCGGTTCTACACGACCGATTTCGAGGCGATGGCCGCCATGGACCTCAGCCCCAACGAGGCTGAGCTGGAAGCCATCTGCGAAGAGTTCCGCAAGGACTACAACCGCCACCACTTCGTTCGCAACGAAGAGTTCGAAGGAGCAGCCGAGAAGCTCGATCCGGACACCCGCCGCGTGTTCGTGGAGTTCCTGGAGCAGAGCTGCACCTCGGAGTTTTCCGGCTTCCTGCTCTACAAGGAGCTCAGCCGCCGCATCAAGCAGAAGAATCCCCTGCTGGCTGAGTGCTTCGCCCACATGGCCCGCGATGAAGCCCGCCATGCCGGCTTCCTCAACAAGTCGATGAGCGATTTCGGGCTGCAGCTCGATCTCGGCTTCCTCACCGCCAACAAGGCTTACACCTACTTCAAGCCTGAATACATCTTCTACGCCACCTATCTGAGCGAGAAGATCGGCTACTGGCGCTACATCGCCATCTTCCGCCACCTCGAAAAGAACCCCGACAGCAAGATCTTCCCGATCTTCAATTTCTTCGAGAACTGGTGCCAGGACGAGAACCGCCACGGCGACTTCTTCGATGCCCTGATGAAGGCGCAGCCCAAGAGCGTCACCGGTTTGCGGGCACGCCTGTGGTGCCGCTTCTTCCTGCTGGCCGTGTTCGCCACCATGTATGTGCGCGACGTGGCCCGCAAGGAGTTCTACGAAGCCCTGGGTCTGGATGCCCGCGACTACGACAAATACGTGATCGCCAAAACCAACGAAACCTCGGCGCGGGTCTTCCCCGTGGTGCTCAACGTGGAGCATCCCAAGTTCTACGAACGCCTGGAGCGCCTGGTGCGCAACAACGACCAGCTGAGCGCCGCCGACCAGAGTGAGGCGATCGCGCCGGTGAAGCTGCTGCGCAAGCTGCCCTTCTGGGTGGCCAACGCTGCCGAGATGGCCAAGCTCTTCCTCATGAATCCGATCCGCAGCGAGCACTACCAGCCCGCCGTGCGCTGATCCCCCCCTTTCCCCGCTTCCGCGCCATGGCCCCAACCCCTGCGGTTGGGGCTTTTTGCTAGGAAATTCCAGGCCCATGCCCTGCGGGGCGCCCCACTCACCAGCCAGTAGCCGCGTGATCGCCATCGCCCCCCCAGAACCCGGAGCGCTCGACCAGCGCTGGAGCCATGCCCTGGAGGACCTTCTGGCCTGCGGGCGGGGCGCTGGCGCCGATCTGGTGGAGGTGTTTCTGGAGCGCACCGATCACCTCGGTGTACTGGCCGAGCAGGACACGATCACCAGCGTGACCCCGGCCTTCGGCATGGGCGCCGGCATCCGCGTGTTTCTGGGCCATCGCGATGGCTTCGTGAGCACCAACGACCTCAGCCCCGCCGGTCTGCGCCGGGCCCTGGAACAGGCCTTGGGCATGCTGGGGCTAGCCCCCAATGCCCACGCCAACACGGGGTTTGAAGGCCTGCCGGCCCTGCGCGATTTCGCCAGCATGAAAGGCGACTGGCTGCAACGCTGCCCACAACTGCAGGAGGCCACCACCCGGCTGCTGGAGGGCACCGATCAACTGCAACAGCACGGGAATCACCTGCAGGTGCGCCGCGGCAGCTATGCCCGCGATTGGCAGGAGGTGCTGGTGGCCGCCAGTGATGGCACCTTCGGCCGCGACATCCGCCTGCACCAATCGGTGGGGCTGAATGTGCTCGCCGCCGACGGCGACCACCGCGCCGGCGTCGGCCGTCGCTACGGCACCTCCGACCAACCCGATGACCTGCGTCGTTGGGATGCCGGCGCCTCGGCCGCTGAGGTGTGCGCCAGTGCCGGCACCATGCTCTACGCCGACTACGTGGAGGCCGGGCAGATGCCGGCAGTGCTCGCCAACCGCTTCGGCGGGGTGATCTTCCACGAAGCCTGCGGTCACTTGCTGGAAACCACCCAGGTAGAGCGCGGCACCACCCCCTTCGCGGAGCGGGTGGGTGAAGCGATCGCCCATGAAGCGGTCACCGCCATTGATGAAGGGCTCACCGGCGGCGCCTTCGGCTCCCTCTCCATGGACGATGAAGGCATGGAAGCCCAGCGCACCGTGCTGATCCAGAACGGCGTGCTGCAGCGCTTCATCAGCGACCGGGCCGGGGAGCGGCGCACCGGCCACGCCCGCACGGGCAGCGGCCGGCGCCAGGGTCACACCTTTGCGGCGGCCAGCCGCATGCGCAACACCTACATCGATGCAGGCCCCCATACGCCGGAGCAGCTGATCGCCTCTGTCGACAAAGGCCTCTACTGCAAATCCATGGGCGGCGGCAGTGTCGGCCCCACCGGTCAGTTCAACTTCGCGGTGGAGGAGGCCTACCTGATCGAAAACGGTCAGCTCACCAAACCGGTGAAAGGCGCCACCCTGATCGGCGAAGCCAAGGAGGTGATGCCACGCATCTCCATGTGCGCCAACGACCTGGAGCTCGCCGCTGGCTTCTGCGGCTCGGTGAGCGGCAGCATCTTCGTCACCGTGGGGCAACCCCACATCAAGGTGGATTCGATCACCGTGGGAGGCCGCTGACCATGAGCAACACCAGCAACTCCAGCGGGCTCAACGCCGAAGAGCTGCGCTCCGGCCTGGCTGCCATCGCCGCCACCAACGGCATCCGCCGCTGGGATCTCGGTGCCGCCTGCTCCACCGACATCTCGGTGCAGGTGGATCGCGGCGAACCCAAACAGATGAAAGGGGCACAGCGCAGCTCGATCACCGTTCGCGTTTGGAACGACGCCGGCCTGGTGGGCGTAACCAGCACCTCCGATCTCTCGGAAGCAGGGTTGGAGCGAGCCCTCACCGGAGCCAAGGAGGCGAGCAGCTTCGGCAACGCCGACGACATCCCCGCATTCTCACCCCTGGCCACCGCACCGCTGGCCAGCCTGGATCAACCGCTCCACCAGCCCCAGGGAATCCTGCGCCTGCTCGATACCCTCAAGGCCGCTGAACAGGAGCTGCTGAGCCGACACGACGCCATCGGCACCGTTCCCTACAACGGCCTGGCCGAGCGCAGCAGCGAGCGCATCTATCTCAACAGCGATGGCGCCTGCCGGCAGCAACAGCTGAGCACCGCCAGCGTTTATCTCTATGCCCGCGCTGAGGAAACCGGTCGCAAACCGCGCAGCGCCGGAGCCGTGCGCCTGGCCTATGGCGCCGCTGACCTCGACGTGGCCGGCTGTATCAACGAGGCGGCGGAGCGCACCATCAGCCACCTCAACTACGCCCCGATCGAAACCGGGCGCTACACCTGCGTCTTCAGTTCGGAAGCCTTTCTCGATCTGATCGGAGCCTTCAGCAGCCTGTTCAATGCCAGGGCCGTGCTCGATGGCGTCAGCCTCAGCAACCGCGACTCGCTCGGAACAGCGCTGGCGGTGCCGTTCCTCGACATTCACGACAACGGTTTGCATCCCGGCAACATCGGCGCCTCCGCCTTCGATGGCGAGGGCACTCCCACCCAACGCCTGGCGTTGCTGGAGGGCGGCGTGTTGCGCAGCTTCCTGCACTCGGAAGCCACGGCTCGCGCCTTTGGCACCACCCCCACCGGCCATGCCGGCATGGGGGCCAAGGTGTCGGTGGGGCCAGATTGGTTTGAAATCGGTGCCACACCAGGCAGCGGCGGCGGCCAGGCCGGCCTGGATCGCTTCAAGGCCGGTGAACCGATTGTGTGGATCGACTCCCTCTCGGCGCTGCATGCCGGCGTGAAGGCCAGCCAAGGCTCCTTCTCATTGCCGTTCGATGGCTGGTTGATTCGCAACGGCGAACCCCGCTCCATCGAAGCAGCAACGGTGGCCGGCGACATCCGCCAGGTGCTGCAGGCGATCGTGGGCTTCGAAGGCGAGGCCAAGATCACACCCGATGGCCTCTGCCCGATGGTGTGGGTGGAGGGGCTCTCGATCACCGGCGAGGCCTGAAGCAAACGTGAAGATCCTCTTCTGGGGCACACCGGCCTACGCCGTGCCCAGCCTGGACGCGCTGGTGGCTGCAGGTCACAGCGTGGTGGGTGTGGTGAGCCAGCCGGATCGGCGGCGCGGCCGCGGCACAACCTTGATGCCCTCACCGGTGAAAGCCCGCGCGCTCGAGCTGGGCATTCCCGTGTTCACCCCAGCGCGGATCAAACGGGAACCCGAATGCCAACAGCAGCTCGCTGAGCTCAAGGCCGATGTCTACGTGGTGGTGGCATTCGGCCAGATCCTGCCGCCCGAGATCCTGCAGCAGCCGCCCCTCGGCTGCTGGAACGGCCATGGATCCCTGCTGCCGCGCTGGCGTGGTGCGGGGCCGATCCAGTGGAGCCTGCTGGAGGGAGACGCGGAAACAGGTGTGGGCGTGATGGCGATGGAAGAGGGCCTCGACACAGGCCCTGTGCTGCTGGAGCGATCGATGCCGATCGGCCTGCGCGACAACGCCCAGCAGCTGGGTGAACGTTTGGCGGCGCTTACCGCAGAGTTGTTGGTGGAGGCCATGCCCCAGATCGACGCGGGCGGTGCAGGCACCGAGGCCGAGCGCCTGAAGCGGCTCGGCGTGCGCCAGCAGAGCGAAGACGGCATGAGCTATGCCCGCATGCTCCACAAAAACGATCTGTTGATCGACTGGCAGCAGTCGGCATTGGCCTTGCATCGCCGCGTGATGGGGCTCTATCCCAACGCCACCAGCAGCTGGAATGGCAAACGGCTCAAAGTGCTGGCCACCGAACCCCTGGTGCAGCGCCTGGCGGATCAGCTCAGCCCGGAAGCTGCTGCGCTGGCCCAGCGATGGGGCCTACCGGCAGGCGCATCGGCAACACCGGAAGCGACTCCGCCCGGCACCGTGCTGGAGGTGGTGCCCGCCCTTGGCCTGGTGGTGGCCACCGGCGGCTGTCCGGTGCTGGTGAGAGAGGCGCAGCTGGAGGGGAAAACAGCGGCCACCGGAACCACCTTGCTGCAGCAGTTGCAAGCCAAGCCTGGATCCCGACTGGGGGAAAGCTCCTAAACGGACGAGGCTTAGCCGATCAACAGCTGATACGCCGCATTCACCCGGCGGAAGGCTTCCGCCGTTCCGCCGAGATCGGGGTGGTGCTGCTTCACGAGGCGGCGGTGAGCGTTCTTGATCGCCTCCCGCGAAGCCCCCCAGGCCAGGCCGAGCACCTGATAGGCCTCCATCCGCCGAGGATCACGAGGCTCACCCGCCTCAGGCTGAGGCTGCCGCGGCCGCTGTTGCTCGAGCTGCTTCACCCGCTGACGCAGATCCGCCACCACCCGGGCTGGATCATCCGCCAACCATTCGCGGGCGCTGACGCCATAAAGCGCAAAGGCCGCCAGCACCGCCAGGCGTTGCTTGCTGCGCAGGCCGGTGAGGGCCGCCTGCAGGTCGTGACCCAAACCAGGAGCCAGACGGTCCAGCCGTTGCTCAAGACTCAACTGGGGCAGAAAGCTGGAGCGGTTGAGCTGGGCCAGCAATCCCTCCAAACCACTGAGCGCGTCGCCTGAGCGCAGGTGCGACCATCCCGGCTGCTGGCTCAGGGCCCGGGCCCACTCCTGCAGCTGCTCCGAGGAAACCCAGCGCGGCTTTGCTACAGCTTGGGGCTCCCGGTCCAGGTGCTGGTAGCGCTCCAGCAGCCGGCGGAGACGCAACACCTCCTGCTTGAGGGCGGCATTCTCCTGCAGCAGCACATCGAGATTGCCGGTGATCGGTCGCGCTGTACGGGCCGTGAACGGCCCTTGACGAGGATCAAATCCCATCGATCCCCGATAGACGAATCAGCGCTGGCGGCCGCGCCCCGATGGCGCACGGCCCGACCCGGACGGGCGACGACCGCCACCACCTCTGCCACCACCACCGCCGCCAACCCTGCCAGCACCACCACCGCGACCGCCGCCACCACCGCTGCGGCCGCGCCCTCCGCTCAGATCGAGGGGCGGGGCGGAGTGGATGGTGCGCTCAAAGCCAGGCACCTCCTGCTTGGGCAACGGGTTGCCGATCAAACGCTCGATCGCTCGCAGCAGCTCATGTTCCTCCGCCGCCACCAGCGACACGGCGTGACCGTTGCAGCCGGCACGGCCTGTGCGGCCAATGCGGTGCACATAGTCCTCCGCCTGGTTGGGCAGATCCAGGTTCACCACATGGGGCAACTGATGGATGTCGATGCCGCGGGCCGCGATATCGGTGGCCACCAGCACACGCAGCTCACCGCTCTTGAAGCCCGCCAGGGCACGGGTGCGAGCCCCCTGGCTCTTGTTGCCGTGGATCGCGGCAGCCGCCATGCCCTCCTGGGTGAGGCGATCGGCGATGCGGTTGGCTCCGTGCTTGGTGCGGGAGAACACGAGCACCTGCTGCCAGTCGTTGCTCTTGATCAGGTGACAGAGCAGATCGGGCTTGCGGGCCATGTCGCAGGGATGGAGCAGATGCTCCACCGTGGTGGCCGTGCGGTTCTCCGGGGTGGCCTGCAGCTGCACCGGCTGATGCAGCAGGCCCGTGGCGAGCTTCTTGATCGACGCCTCAAACGTGGCGGAGAACAGCAGGTTCTGACGCTTGGCGGGGAGCAGCGCCAGGATCTTCTGGATGTCGCGGATGAAGCCCATGTCGAGCATCCGATCGGCTTCATCCAGCACCAGGATCTCCACCTGGTTGAGCTTCACGGCGTTCTGCTGGGCCAGATCCATCAGTCGGCCGGGCGTGGCCACAAGCACATCAGCACCGCCCCGCAGCCGCATCATCTGCGGGTTGATCTTCACGCCACCGAACACCACATCGGAACGCAGATCCAGGTGGCGCGAATAGGCCGCCACGTTGTCGGCCACCTGGGCCGCCAGCTCCCGGGTGGGGGTGAGCACAAGAGCCCGCACCACGTTGTTGCGGGCATGGGGCCCGTGGCGCAGCCGCTCCAGCATCGGCAGGGTGAAGCCGGCAGTTTTGCCGGTGCCCGTCTGGGCCGCTGCCATCACATCCCGCCCAGCCAGCACCGCCGGAATGCACTGGGCCTGAATCGGCGATGGCGTGGTGTAACCCTTTTCCAGCACGGCCTGCACGATCGGCCGACCCAGCCCCAGCGCCGTGAACGGGGAGCTGCTTAACGCCTCCTCAGAGGGGGCGGGAACAGCTGAGCTGGTGGTGGCGGCATCCGACGCTGGTGAACGGCGGATGAGGCGCTGCCGCGACGACCGTCCGGAGCGCTGCTCCTGTCCCGGAGCTGGGTGGGTGGAGGAGGAGATAGGGATATCGCTTCTTTGAACATCACCCTACGGGCGAGCCGCAGGGGGCAGTTCGGTGTAGAGGCTGCGGGCCTGCTCCAGGGTGAGAGCCAGGTCGGCGTCGGTGAGATCACAGGCTTCAGGCCAATGCAGCTGCAGCCAGCGGCGCAGCTCAGGCAGCTCGACATCGAAAAAAGACGCCTGAGCAGCCAACACCCTGAACTTCAGGAACTCCAGCAACCGGGCCCGCAAACGGGCGGGCTGCACCAACCGGCAACGGCGAGGGTTAACCCAGAGCTCAAAGGCATCGCCAACCTGCACGGGGCCCAGGGGCGGGGCGAGTAACTCGAGCACCCCGGCGGGCTGGTGGTGAGCCTGCTTCGTTTCGGGGTGGGGGTGATAGATCAGAGCAGACACCAGCTCCTCCGCGGGCAAGCGGCGCAACCGGCACTGCCAGAAGGAAAAGGTTTCCGGCGGATGGCGATCGCTCCAGTGCAACCGCTCGAAGCAGTGATCGGGCTGGTGCAGCCGCCACGCCCCGGGGCCGAAATCGAGGTTGAGGGTGGCTGGCTGGAAGGGGCTGAGGTCGAGTCCGCCGGCAGCAAACAGGGGAGCCTGCAGCGCAATGGTGCCGGCCGGGTAGGGGCTATCAGCGGCCCGGCCCGAGGCCACGCCGTGTCCCCTCAACAGCACACCCCGCCAAGGGCGCTCGCCGGCCTGGCTCATCGCTCAGCCCCCCTGCACAGAGAAATGGGCGCAGCGTTCGCACGGCCCCTCCGGCAGCACGGCACAACGCAACAGAGGGCTGCGGGCATTGAAGCGGCAGCTGGGATCACCGATCACCCAGCCGCCCTGCCACAGGCGCGCATCAGCCGGCTGCTGTTGGGCCTTCACCTGCAGCGCCACCGAGCTGAGCTCGTAGCGGCCGCTGCGCAGCTGATAGCGGTGATGGCGCTGCAACACCAGAAAACTGCGCTCGCCCACCACGAGCCATCGCCCCGGATGGGGGATCTCCTCAAGGTCGAGCCGCTCCAGCAATCGATCGCTGCCAGCCTGGCGCAGTTCCACACGCATGGCGCTCAGGGGTTCAGCTCACCGGGCTCAGGGATGGGGTAACGGCTGGAGAACCCCCAGGCAAAGAGCAGGGCCACGATTAATAGCAGCGCCCACTCCGGCGGCACCAGCGTGGGGATGGCAAGCCGCAGCAACAACCGCACCCCCACCAGCCCCACCGCCAGGTAGCCCGCGGTTTCCAGGTGGCGAAACACCGCCAGCCAACGGATGAACAGCGCTGACGTGAGCCGCAGGGCCACCACGCCGATGGCGCCACCGGCCATCACCAGCAGCAGGTTGTCGCTCACCGCCACCGCTGCCGCCACGCTGTCGAGCGAGAAGGCCAGATCGGTGAGGGCCAGGGTTCCCACCACCGCCAAAAGGCTGCGGTCGTGATGGGGCGAACCGGGCTCAGGGGGATGGTCGGGACCATCCGCCGACTCCGCCTCAACGGCGGTGCTGCGCAGGTTGGTGACACACAGCCAGAGCAGGTAGGCCGAGGCCAACAGCTGCAACGGCCAGAAATCGAGCACCCAGCGGGCCGCTGCGATCAGGCCCAGGCGGAACACCAGCGCCAGGCCCAAGCCGAAATTGAGGGCCTGCCCCTGCTGCTTCGGATCGCGCAGCTGACGGGAGATCGCGGCCAGGGCGATGGCGTTGTCGGCCGAGAGCACGGCCTCCAAGGCCACCAGCAGCGGCAACAGCAGCAACAGCTCACCCCACTGGTCCGCCGATTGGATCAGAGGAGATAGGGAAGGAATCGACTCCGCTTCCATCGCGCCGTGCAGAGGATTCCTGGAGCAGGCAGTGTAGAAACGCTTCGTGCCAGGCCCTCTGATGCAAACATCCCCGGCGCTCAGGGCACGGCTGGTGCACGCCGAGCCAGGCCGGCGGGTGGTGCAGGTGAGCGCTTGGGCAGGCAGCAGCTGCCTGGGCAGCGCCCTTGGCGAAGCCGACACCGCGGAAGCCGCCGAGGAGCGGGCCATCAGCCGGCTGCAGCAACGGTTGGGTGTGGGTGCACCTGTTGCCCCAGAACCATCCCCACCGGTGCGCCACCCGGTGATACGACAGCCAGAGCCGCTGGCGGAGCAGCCCTCCGCCCCAGTCGTGGAAGAGCCCGCTGCACCGCCGCTGGAACGCCAGCTGGAGCCGCCGCCGCAACCCAGCCTGTTCAGCAGTGCCAGCGAAGCTGCCCCACCCCCCACGCCAGCTGAACCGCCCGCCGATCCCGACGACTGGAGTGATGAGCTGGCGGAGCTGGATGTGCAGCTGCAACGGCTGGGCTGGGACCGCAACCAGGAGGGCACCTATCTGCAACGGGCCTTCGGGCATCCCAGCCGCAATCGCCTCACCGCCTATGGCGATCTGGTGAGTTACCTGCGCTGCCTGCGCTCGCTGCCGGCAGGGGCTGAGGCCGCCACGGCCGCCGTGCCCCTACGGCGCCAAGACCTGCTGGAGCAGAGCGATCAGCTGTTGCAATCGCTGCGCTGGGATGCCAACCAGGGCCGCCAGCTGCTGGAGCAGCAGTTCCAACGCAGCAGCCGCCAGCAACTCAGCGACGAACAGCTGCTGCAATTCAACATGCTGCTGGAAGAGTCGCTGCTGCAGGCGGGCTAGGGCCCCCAGAAACAGTGGGTCGCCAGCAACTGCGGCCCCAGGCTCAACTGGTGCTGGTTCGCGTAGGCCTCCACCTCAAGGGCCCGTTGCTCCCGAGAGGCCTTGGCATAGAGGGGCTCGGCCAGGTGGCGCCTGGCTGCAGCCGTGAGCTGCTGGCTCAACCCCAGCAGCTGCGCTTGCTCGTGGAACATGCCGCGACCGCGGCAGCTCTGCGCCACATGCAGGGCTTCATGGTTGAGCACCTGGGCGAATTCGCGACTTCCCTTGGCGGGCACATCCGGCCGGATGCGCAGCACGCGGGTGTGGGGATTCCATTCGCCGGCGGAACCCAACAGCTGCGGAGGCCCAAGGGCCACGATCACCCTGGCCCGGCGCAGCGCCTGCAGCAAGGCCTGCACGGCGAGCTGCTCCTGCTCAAACCGGGGAGGCTGTTGCAGCAACTGCTTCACCTGCTCCAGCGTCAGCGGCGGATCGCCTGAGCGGCGCTTGTAGACATAGCGGGATCCCACCCCCGGAATCTGTTCCACCCTGGGCATCCAGCTGGCATCGGCAGCCTTGAGCTGAGCCAGCAGGCCCGGCTCCTGGGCGGTGGTTAGCAAAAAATCGTTGGGGCCCAGCGCTGCGGCCCGCTGCCCCTGACGCGCCACCGCAGCCAGGCCCACCGCCAGCAGAGCCAGCACCATCACCGCCGTGATCGGCCTGCGTGCCATGGCTGCATTCTGGCGAGAGCGCTCACGCTGATGCACTTGCGAGGATGGGCAGCTGTGCCCACTGAGCTCCATGCCCCTCACCGCCCTGGTGCGCCAGCTGCAGCAGGCTTCGCTCACCAGCGAGGTGTTGCAGCGCAGCCAGCGCCAGGAGCGGCTGCGACTGAGTGGCGCGGGGCGCGGGGCACGGGCCCTGGTGAGCAGTGCCCTGGCGGCGGCCGCCGGTGCGCCGTTGCTGGTGGTGGTGCCCACCCTGGAGGAGGCGGGCCGCTGGGCCGCGCTGCTGGAGCTGATGGGCTGGAGCAGCGCTCAGCTGTATCCCACCAGTGAGGGCAGCCCCTACGAACCCTTTGATCCCACTAGCGAGATCACCTGGGGCCAGCTGCAGGTGCTCAGCGAACTGCTGGATTGTCCGAGCGATGGCGATGGCGGCAGCCAGCGCCTGGCGATCGTGGCCACCGAGCGGGCGTTGCAACCCCACCTACCGCCGCCACCGGCCCTGAAGGCCCAATGCCTGAGCCTGCGCAAGGGCGACACGATCGATCTCGAGCAGCTGGGCGAGACCCTCACGCGCCTGGGCTACGAACGCGTGTCAGCGATCGAGCAGGAAGGCAGCTGGAGCCGCCGCGGCGACATCGTGGATGTGTTCCCGGTGAGCGCCGAGCTGCCGGTGCGTTTGGAATTTTTTGGGGAGGAACTGGAGAAGCTGCGGGAATTTGATCCCGCCAGCCAGCGCTCCCTCGACCCGATTGAGGTGGTGCGGCTCACCCCAAGCGGTTACGGCCCCCTCATCGCTGATGCCCTGCGGGAGGACATGCCCAATGGGCTAGATGAGCTGCTCAGCCCAGAGGCACTGGAGCAGCTGCTGGAGGGGGGCACCCCCGAAGGGATGCGCCGGCTGATGGGCTTGGCCTGGAGTGAACCGGCCTCACTGCTCAGTTATCTCCCGGCCAACACACTGATCGCCGTCGACGAACGGCGCCATTGCCTCGCACACG
>VGPW01000021.1 GCA_016882545.1 Cyanobacteria bacterium M_surface_10_m2_179
CTCCTCCTGTCCCACGATGGCGGTGAAGGGAAAGACCCTGCGCTTGCGGGCTTGCATCAGTGAGGAGAAGCGGTCTGTTCGGGGGATTGTTTCACAGGCAGCAGGCTGAGCACCTGGGGGGGTGTGGCATCCGCCGGGTAGATCAGCCGCACCCGCAGGTTGCGGCTCGCACCTGCCGCCAGGCTCACTGTGCCCAGGGCCGGACCCTGCTGCCCCACCCGCTGCACCAGGTGGAAGCTGCGGCGCCCAGCCACGCTGCCGCCATCGCCATCAAGGCCGGTGGCCTCCACCGTGCCGCGGAACATCACCGATGTGCCGGGTTGGGTGTTGAAGCGCAGGCCGCCCTGGGCTTGATCGCTCTTTAAGGGGGATTCCAGCGCCAGCTCCAGTTGCACTGGTTTGCTGCCGGTGTTGCGTAGCGGAATCGCCAGGTTGTATTCCACGCCGTAATTGCCGTGGGCGGCCCAGGCGGTGCCGGGGTAGAGGCTCTTCAGCTCGGCTGTTTGCACCTGGGTGGTGCCGAGGCTGCCGCGCTCCAGGGAAGCAATCGGCCAGGAGATCGGGGCGCGGCTGGCGGAGAGATAGGGCTTGCCGGCGTCGGTGATCGTGGCGCTCCAGGTGCTGCCGATCTGCACGCCGCTGACGCGGGAATACACGATCCGGCCCATGGCGCCGCGCGGGGTGGGCTGATGTTCCTTCGGGCTGAGGCCGCCGTTGAGCAGGTCATTCCAGCGGCTGGCCGGCGGGGGCTGATCACCGTCGCCGAAGGCCGCCAGGGTGGCGATGCTCACGGGGCCGTTGCTCTGCAACCGCAGCTGCAGGTTGCGGCCATTCAGCAGCGGGTCGAGACCGCGCACCGGCATCGGCAGCACCAGCAAGGTGGTGGCTGCACCCGGTGTGAGGGTCCAGCGGTCGCTCAGCAGCGGGCTGCGCTCACGGTTGAGCAGTTCGGTGGCCACGCGGCTGCCGGGGCCGGAAAACACGTGGCCGTCCTGCGGCATCAGGGCCGGCAGGGGCAGGAAGGGGGCTTGGGGCTGCTGGTTGTCGGTGGCCTGCGAGAGCGCCGTGGCGCCGCTGAGCAGCTGCAGGTTCACCGATTGGTTGCCGCGGGGCTGGGCCACCACCGCCAGCCAGAGGGTGGAATCGAGCGCATCGGGCTTGCCCGCATACACGTGGTGGCTGAACAGATCGAAGCGCCCGTTCAGGGGCACATCCAGATGTGCCTTGGTCTCGGGGCGGCCGGCGCCGGGAAAGGTGGAGAGCAGGATCCCCGGGCCGCTGATCAGTTCCGGGTTGTTGTCGTTCACCAGCAGCACCCCGTCGAGCCCACCGGGCAGGGGTGCCACGGTTTGCGGGCGCAGGAGCGGGGCCGGAGCCGGTGCGACCGGAGCGGCGGCCAGCAGCAGGGGCAGGATCATCGGGCGGCAGCGTTGGTGGCGGTGGGTTTGCCGATCAGCGTGCGCGCCACTTCAGCGGCCATCGCCCGGATCAGATCGGTGGAGCGCTGGTCGTTGAACGGTCCTTTCACCATGAAGGCCGCCACGGCGCGCTGGCCATTGGGCAGTTCGATCAGGCCGCCATCGGCGTAGGCGATGCCGATGTCGCCGGTTTTGTTGAGCACCGTGATCCCATGGGCCAGCAGGTCGCTGTCGGGATCGGCGGAATCGCCGCCCAGGCCCATCAGCAGGCCGAGCGGCAGCAGGGTGTTGGTGCGCGATTTGCCCATCACCTCGCGAAACAGGTCGCGGGCCCTGGGGCTGAGCTTGTCGCCGGTGTCCACCAGGGCGATCGCCCTGGCCAGGTCGTGGGAGTTGGTGGTGTTGGTGCCGTTGAGATCAGGCAGCCAGTTGTTGATCACCGTGCTGGTGAGTCCCAGCGCCTGAAAGCGGGCATTGAGGGCGGTTTTGCCCCCCAGCCGTTTGATCAGCAGGTTGGTGGCGCTGTTGTCGCTCACCCGGATCATTTCGGTGGCGGCCTCCCAGAAGGGGAAGCGAGTTCCCGGCGGTTTGCTGGCCATCCAGCCGGCGCCGCCGCCGATCACCTCCTTGGTGAGCGCCAGCGGTTCGTTCCAGCGCAGCCTGCCGCTATCCAGTTCCTCGAGGCCGGCCAGCAGGATCGGGGTTTTGATCGAGCTGGCCGCCGGCAGTGGTTTGTCGGGCTGGAGCTGGGCGTAGCGGCCGTCGTCGAGCACCAGCAGGTAGCCGCTGGCCTGCAGGTCTTTGTGCTGAGCAGCCAGTTGCGCCCAGCGCTGGCTGAGGGCGGTGAGCTCGGTGCGCGGTTCAAAGCGCCCCATCGACAGCCCCCGCGGCAGCGGTTGCAGCGAGGGCAGCGGCGCGGCGGGCGTTGCAGCGTTGTTGGCCGCTGTGCCATTGGCCAGCTGCGGGGCCAGCAGCTTGAGGGTGGTGCCCGTGATCACGCCGAGGCCGATGCCCATCACCGCCAGGCGCAGCACCAGCCGCAGGGGCGCACCCCAGCCCGGTGTGCTGTTGGGGCGGGAGGGGCGACTCGCGCTCACGGGTGGTGCCTGCTGGGCGGACGGACCGGACGTTAAGGGGTCTCTCGATCGGCTGCCCAACGCAGCTGACGCACCATGCCGCGCAGCAGCGCCACCTCGGTATCACTCACCTGGGCCCGCTGCAGCAGCGCCCTCACTTTGGCCATGCGTGCCTCGGCGGTGTGGGGATAGAGAAAGCCCACCTGCAGCAGCAGGTCCTCTGCATCCGCCAACGCCGCCTCCAGAGCGCTGCGCGGGCAGGGTTCAGCGGGAGAAACGGCTGTGGCAGCTGCGCTCACTGTGCCGGCAGGATCCCCGTTCCGCAGGGCATGCAGGCAGATCGCCACGGCGTGGGAAAGGTTGAGGGAGGGATAGGCATCGCTGCTGCCGAGGCGCACCAGTCGTCCGGCCTGCAGCAGCTCGGCGTTGCTCAGGCCCCGATCCTCCCGGCCGAACACCAGCGCCGCGGGCTGCTGGGGTGTCTCGGCCTCCAGCTCCGCCAGCCAGCGCATCGCCGGCTCCGGCCCGCTGAGCGGCAGGCTCTCGGTTTCCAGGCGGCCGCTGGTGGCCACCACTCGGCGGCAATCCGCCAAGGCCGCCGCCAGATCGGGAAAGAGTTGCGCCCCCTCCAGGATGTGTTCGCCGTGCACGGCCATCAGCCTCGCTTCGGGGCCAAGGTGATCGCAGCGGGGGGCCACCAGCCGCAGTTGCGCGATGGCGAAGTTGGCGCAGAGCCGGGCCACGCTGCCCACGTTGAGGGGGCCGGCTGGCTCCACCAGCACCACCACCACGCTCATGAGAGCGTGTGCAGATAAGCCAGCAGATCGGCCATCGCCTCCGGTTCGGGCTGGAAGCGGGGCATCGGCGGTGTGCGCCCACTCACCACCTGCTGGATCAGCTGGCGATCGTTTTTGCGGCCATCCACCCCATGCAGGTTGGGGCCCACCAGCCCCTGGGCGGCGATGCCGTGACAACCGGCGCAATTGATCAGAAATAGCTGCTCCCCCCGCTCACCAGAGCCACTGAGCTGCAGGGTGCTGCGGGTGTAGGGATCGCTGCGGGCCGCAGGCAGCACCACCAGCAACACCAACAGGCTCACGCACACAGCCGCCAGCAGCACCAGCGCCGGGATCAGGCCGCGGCGGGTGCTGGATGGGGCGTCGCTCTCAGGCAGGGGCGGTGCAGTCACAAATGAAGGGGGGAGCCGTCACAGAAGGGCTTTGGGCGTGAAAGAATTGTGCAACCCAAGCCAGTGATCCACCCCATGATCGAACCCCTGCTCTGCGGCATCGTGCTCGGTCTGATTCCCGTGACGCTCGCTGGTCTGTTTGTGGCGGCCTGGAACCAATACCGCCGCGGCAGCGCCCTCGGCGGCTGATCGCCTCAGGCGGGCTCCAGCATCAGCACGCTGCTACTGCCGTAGCGCTTGTGTTTCACCAGGCGCCAGCACGGCATCGGCTCTGCGATCAGGTGGGCTGCATCAGCTGAACTGCATTCCAACAGCAGCAAGCCATCGCTGCTGATCCATCCCCCCTGGGCCACCGCCTCCGCCACCACGGCGTAGAGGCCGGCGGCGTAGGGGGGATCGGCGTAGATCAGCTGGAAGGGTTCGAGGCAGTTGGGCCGTCCCTGCTGCAGCCATTGCACCACCTCGCCGGTGATCACCTCCACGTGGGGCGCTGGTGTGTGGTCGCCGGCAACCAGCTCCAGATTGGCGCGGGCGGTGGTGGCCATCGTGCGGTGTTGATCCACGGCCACCACGGCATTGGCACCGCGTTGCAGGGCTTCGCAGCCCATCACGCCACTGCCGCAGAACAAATCGAGCCAGCGGCAGCCCGGGAGTTCGGCGGCGAGCATGTTCATCACCGCCAGCCGCACCCGCGAAGGGGTGGGCCTGGCCGTTTGGCCTGGCGGGCTTTGTAGGCGCCGGCCACCGCTCAGACGCAGGCTCATGGCAGCAGCTCAACCCATGCCAGCCAGCGCCGTAGCATCGCTTCGCCGCTGCGGCTGGATTTTTCCGGGTGGAACTGACAGGCGCCGATCAGGCCCTGCCACACCGCCGCCGTGATGGCGTAGTCGCCGAACTGCACGGCTGCGGTGCTGCAGGCGGCCTCGGCCGGAACGGCGGCGTAGGAGTGCACGAAATACATCCAGGCCTCATCGCTGCCTGCAGGCAGCAGCGGGCTGGGGGTCACGGGCAGCAGGCGCTCCCAGCCCATGTGGGGAATCGGATGGCCGATCTGGCGCGGCAGGGCGGCCACGTGCCCCTGCAGCAGTCCAAGCCCGGGCCGCTGACCTTCATCGCTGCCCTCGAACAGCAGTTGCAGCCCCAGGCAGATGCCCAGCAACGGTTGATCGGCGCTGCACCACTGGCGGATGGCGCCGGCCAGCCCGCTGCTCTCCAGCCGTTCCATGGCTGGATCAAAGGCCCCCACCCCGGGCAGCACCAGGGCCTTGCAGCTCTCCATGGCGGCGCTGCCGCTCACCACAGCGATGCTGCAGCCCAGTCGCTCAAAGGCCCGTTGCACCGAGTGCAGGTTGCCCATGCCGTAATCGATCAGGCCGATGCGCGTCATGGTTGAGCGGGGGCGGGGCGGATCCTTTGCCCAGGTTGCTCGATCGCCGTCGTGACCTCCAGCGGCAGGGCGTTGAGGCGATCGATCAGTTGGTAGAGCAGGCCCACCCGGCGGCGATCGAGGTGGAAGCGTAAGCAGGGCCGCAGGATGCCGTTGCTGTCGCAGCTCTCCCCCTGGCTGATGCTGCCTTCATCCACCAGCGCATCGAAATCGCGGTTGAGGGTGGCCAAGGTGTCGCCACGGAGCTCAGTGTGCAGCAGCAGCTCCATCCGGTCTTCGGCGAACTGAGCGGTGTGAAACACCCGGTAGAAGTGGCAGATGTGCTGCATGGCTTCGGCGGCGCTGCTGGCCTGCTTGAGCAGGCTGGTGTCCTCCGGGGAGATCAGGCCGCGGCTCGCTAGGTCGTGCTGGATGTCTTGCAGCCAGTCGGGCCAGAAGTGATCGCCGCTCGGGGCCAGCATCACCAGCGGGATGGGTGGAGTGCGGCCGGTTTGGATCAGCGTGAGCGACTCGAACAGCTCATCGAAGGTGCCGAAGCCCCCTGGCATCACCACCAGGGCATCGCTCTCGCGCAGGAAAAACAGTTTGCGGGTGAAGAAATAGCGGAAGTGCAACAGCCGCCCGTCGCAGGCATTCACAAAGCGGTTGGCGTGCTGCTCAAACGGCAGATCCACATTCAGGCCGATGCTGTTCTCGCAGCCGGCCCCACTGTTGGCGGCCTCCATGATCCCGCCGCCGGCGCCGGTCATCACCTCAAAGCCCCGCGCCACGGCCTCCACCGCCAGCTCCTGGGCCAGCCGGTAGGCGGGTGTATCGGGGTGGGTGCGGGCGGAGCCGAACACCGTGACCTTGCGGGTCTGACGATGGGGCGCAAACACGCTCAGGCCGTCGCGGATGTCGGCCAGGGCCCCGTTGATCAGGCGCCATTCATCGGCATCGCTGCTGCCGCGTGCAATTTCCAGCAGGCTCACGATGCTGCGCTCGATCGCCCGGCGCTGCGGATGGGCCTGCAGCTCCTGTGCGAGGGCCTGAAGGGGGCTCTGCTCCATCATTCAGGGGCCAATCAGGGGGTAGTCGCCATCAAAAAGCCCGGCGCACGGCCGGGCTAGGGGACGAGCCGGCGTAGGCCGAGTGCGTCAGAGATATTTGGAGATGGTGCCGGAGAGGGTGGTCTTGGGCACGGCGCCGACCACGGTGTCCACCTTTTGCCCGTCCTTGAACACCATCAGGGTGGGGATGCTGCGGATGCCGTACTGACTGGCGACGTTGGGGTTTTCGTCGGTGTTCAGCTTGAAGACCTTGATCTTGCCCTCGAATTCCTTGGCGATTTCGTCAACGATCGGGGCCACCATGCGGCAGGGGCCGCACCAGGGGGCCCAGAAATCCACCAGCACGGGCACATCGCTCTTGAGCACGTCCTGCTCGAAGGAAGCGTCGGTGACGGCTGCGGCGCTGGACATCCGAGTTTGGGTCAGTGTTTTGGGAATCTAGCAATGGTTTCCGGCCTGGCCGAACGCCTGCCGGAACTCGTAAACAAGACAGAAAGCCCGGTCGCGCCGGGCTGGGGGGTGTGAGGAGTGTGAGGGCCGAAGCCCGCACACCATGAGGGTAACGCCGCTGTCTGCGGGGCTTCTGTCCAGGCCTTACTTGCCCATGCCCAGTTGCTGGGCTTTTTGGTAAACCTTGCCTTCGGTGAGCAGCGACGGGGCCACCACCACTTCCACCTGCTGCATCTCCTTGAGGGTGCGGGCGCCGAGGGTGCCCATGGACGTGCGGATGCAGCCCAGCAGGTTCTGGGTGCCGTCGTCGAGGGAGGCGGGGCCGCGCAGGATCTTCTCGAGGCTGCCGGTGGTGCCCACCTTGATGCGGGTGCCGCGGGGCAGCACAGGGCTCGGGGTGGCCATGCCCCAGTGGAAGCCGCGGCCGGGGGCCTCGGCGGCGCGGGCAATCGGCGAGCCGATCATCACGGCGTCGGCGCCGCAGGCCAGGCACTTGCAGATGTCACCGCCGGTGACGATGCCGCCGTCGGCGACGATCGGCACGTAGCGGCCGCTTTCGTTGAAGTAGTCGTCGCGGGCGGCGGCGCAGTCGGCCACGGAGGTGGCTTGCGGGATGCCGATGCCGAGCACGCCGCGGCTGGTGCAGGCGGCGCCGGGGCCGATGCCCACCATCACGCCGGCGGCACCGGCACGCATCAGCTTGAGGGCCACCTCATAGGTGACGCAGTTGCCGATGATCACCGGCACACCGAAATCGCGGCAGAGGGCCTCGAGATCCAGGCTCTCCTGGCCTTCCGGACCCACGTGCTCCGTGCTCACCACGGTGGCCTGCACGAAGAACAGATCGGCGCCGGCGTCGGCGATCGCCTTGCCGAACTTCAGGGCCGCCACGGGGGTGGCGCTCACCGCAGCAATGCCGCCGCGCTCTTTGATTTCAGCGATGCGCTTGCGGATCAGGTCTTCGCGCACCGGCTGGCTGTAGAGCTCCTGCATCAGCGGCACGAACTCCTCTTTGCCCACCGCAGCGATGCGGTCGAGCGCCGGATTGGGGTCGTCGTAGCGGCACTGCACGCCTTCGAGGTTGAGCACTCCAAGGGCGCCCTGCTTGGTGAGCTCCACGCACATACCCACATCCACCACGCCATCCATGGCGCTGGCGATGATCGGGATCTCTCGGGTCACACCGCCCAGGGTCCAGCTGCTGTCGGTGACCGCAGGATCCACGGTGCGACCGCCTGGCACGAGAGCGATCTCATCGATGCCGTAGGCGCGGCGAACAGTGCGGGAACGACCGAGCTGAATCTCCACCAGGGACCTTGACGCAATCGAGCCAAGCTATCAACCGGCCTGTTGCCCTCAGCTGCGGCCGCGGAAGCTCTGCCAGCGCTGCTTCACGCCGCCGATCACCTGGCGGCGGTCATCGCTGCGCACCAGGCGGGTGATGCTGAACTGCACCAACGCCACAAGCCCGGCCAGCTCCAGCAGCCCGGGCAGCAGGGGAATGCTCTCGAGCACATTGAGCACGGCGCTGTACACCCGCAGCACCAGCAGCAGGGCGATCAGGCCCGCCAGCAGGCTCAGGGGTGTGCGCGCCGCCTGCCACTGCTGCTGCAGCTGACCGCTGGCGATCCAATGGCGCAGCTTCTGCACCAGCAGATCCCATTCGCCGCCCTCCTGATCGGGGCTGGGTGCGGCGGCGGCTGGATTGGCTGGCACCTCCACGGTGCTGGCCACGGTGGGGACGCCGGCGGCCGGGGCCGGTTCAGGGGCGGGCACCGGAGCAGCAACCGGCTCGGGTGCTGCAGGTTCGGGGGCTATTGCTTGAGCGACGGCTGCTACGTCTGCTTCGGCGACGGTTGCTTCGGGCGCTGCTGCTGCGGGCTCGTTTGTGGCTTCAGCCGCCACGTCTTCGGTGGTGAGCGCCACGGCATCGGGCTGCTGCTCGTGGTCCGGTGTGGGAGCAGGGACCTCAGCCATGGGATCGGGCGGCGTCTTCAGGCGGCGACTTTAGAGCCGATTTCCTGGACGATCTATTCCAGGGGCAGCAACGCTGGCCGTTGGGGTAACGGTTGCAGCGGCAGCCGCAGCGGGAAGCGGCCGCTTTGCAGCTGCTCGACGAGCTCAGCGGCCAGTTCCGCCGCCAGCCGCGGGCTGTGGGCCGGTGCGCAGCGCAGCCGTTGCGAGCCGAGCCGCAGCGTTCCGCTGAGCAGCTCGCTGTAGCGGGCGCGCCCCAGGCTTGGTTTCACCCGGCGGGGAATGCCGTAATCGAGCACCGGCGCCTCGAGTTGATCGTGGTCGGCCGCTGCCTGTTCGGCGCTGAGCAGGTTGAGCAGCGGCACCGGCGCTGCCACGGCCACCAGCAGGGCGCTGCCCAGCTCCTGGTGGTCGCAGGCTCGGATCCAGCGGGGGTTGAGGCTGTGCAGATCCACCTCCAGGGCACAGTTGGCGCCTGGGTTGAGGGCATGGCCGCTGCCCTGGCGCCGCACCTGGGGGTTGTGGCCGGCTCCAGCTCCGCTCACCCAGCCGATGCCGCCAGCCACTAGCACCGGCGAGCCCGGGCCCAGCAGGGCCAGCCCCGGCATGGTGAGCCCGATGCTGCCCGCCCCGCCACAGCTGAACAGGGCGCTCGCCTGGGGGCCCAACACCGGTCCCCAGGGGGTAGCCGTGAGCCCCTCGCGGCTGCTCACGGCCACCACTCCGTTTTCGCTGATGCCGCGGTGCAGCAGCAGGCGACCGGCACCGATCTGCTCAAGGCCGAGCCTGGTTTCCAGCTCCTGGCGCGGCTGTTGCAGGCCAGGCAGGCCACTGGCGCTGAAAGGGAGCTGCTCCCCCTGCAGCAGGCGTTCGAGGGCCTGGGCTCCGCCCCGCTGGATCGGCAACACCACATCGGTGCTGCCGTGGCCGCCGCTGGCCTCAACGGGCCCCAGCCGGCAGCGCTCGATCCGCATCGGCGGGTCGCTTGGCCCCAGATGCAGCACCAGCGAAGCCTGGGCGGTGAAGGTGGCTTCGCTGGCCACCACCACGTGTGTTTGCCCGAAGGCCTGCTCGAGCCCCAGCTCGGCCACCCGTTGGCGGAAGGCCGCGGCGCTGCACACCTGCAAGTTGCCCTGGCGCTGCAGATCCTGCAGTTGTTGTTCGGTGCGCAGGGGTGCCATGGGCGCGCTCGTGCGGGTGGCAGACACAGGCGCAACAACCGATAAAATGCGTTCTAATCAAAGTCCTGTCGAATGGCGGATCCAACCGAACCCGGCGCGATGACACCCGGGGACGGGCAGGACCCAACCGGGCCAGGCGGCCCAGGCGATTCCGACGGACGGATTATCCAGGCCGATCTGCGCAATGAGATGTCGCGCTCCTATCTGGAGTACGCGATGAGCGTGATCGTGGGCCGGGCCCTGCCCGATGCCCGCGACGGCCTCAAGCCGGTGCATCGCCGCATCCTCTACGCGATGTACGAGCTGGGCCTCACCAGCGACCGCCCCTACCGAAAGTGCGCCCGTGTGGTGGGTGAGGTGCTGGGTAAGTACCACCCCCATGGCGATACGGCGGTCTACGACGCCCTGGTGCGCATGGCGCAGGACTTCTCCATGCGCATGCCGTTGATCGACGGTCACGGCAACTTCGGTTCGGTGGATAACGATCCGCCCGCCGCCATGCGATACACCGAATCGCGGCTGCAGGCCCTTACCACCGACAGCCTGCTCGAGGACATCGAGTGCGAAACCGTCGATTTCATTGACAACTTCGATGGCTCGCAGCAGGAGCCCACGGTGATGCCGTCGCGCATCCCGCAGCTGCTGCTCAACGGCTCCACCGGCATCGCCGTGGGGATGGCAACCAACATCCCGCCCCACAACCTCACCGAGCTGATCGATGGCCTGCTGGCCCTGATCAACAACCCGGAGATCGACGATCGGGAGCTGGTGCGACTGATCCCCGGTCCCGACTTCCCCACCGGTGGTCAGATCCTGGGGCGCAGCGGCATCCGCGAGATGTATGCCACCGGGCGCGGTTCGGTCACGATGCGTGGCGTGGCCTCGATTGAAACGATTGAAGCGAAGGGCCGCCCCGATCGCGACGCGGTGATCATCACCGAGCTGCCGTATCAAACCAACAAGGCCGCGCTGATCGAGCGCATCGCCGAACTGGTGAACGACAAAAAGCTCGAGGGCATCGCCGACATCCGCGATGAATCCGATCGCGACGGCATGCGCATCGTGATCGAGCTGCGGCGCGATGCCTACCCGCAGGTGGTGTTGAACAACCTGTTCAAGCTCACACCCCTGCAGAGCAATTTCAGCGCCTACATGCTGGCGCTGGTGAAGGGGGAGCCGGTGTTGCTCACCCTGCGCAAGATGCTCGAAGTGTTCCTCGACTTCCGCGTCGAGACAATCGAGCGGCGCACCCGCTACCTGCTGCGCAAAGCCGAAGAGCGCGATCACATCCTGCTCGGTCTGCTGATCGCCCTCGACAACCTCGACGCGATCATTGCCCTGATCCGCGCCGCCGCCGACACGGCCACGGCTCGTGCGGAGTTGATGGATCGCTTCGGCCTCAGCGACATCCAGGCTGACGCCATCCTGCAGATGCAGCTGCGCCGGCTCACGGCGCTTGAAGCCGACAAGATCCGGCTTGAGCACGAAGACCTGCTCGCCAAGATCACCGACTACAAGGACATCCTGGCTCGCAAGGAGCGGGTGCTGGCGCTGATCACCGAGGAGCTGGGGGTGCTGCGCTCCCGCTACGACTCCCCGCGCCGCACCGAAATCCTCGATGTGGAGGGCGGCCTCGAAGACATCGATCTGATCGCCAACGAGCGCTCGGTGGTGCTGCTCACCGAAAACGGCTACCTGAAGCGGATGCCGGTGAGCGAATTCGAAGCCACCAGCCGTGGCACCCGCGGCAAGGCCGGCACCCGCAGCCAGGGGGAGGAGGCCGTGCGGTTGTTCATCAGCTGCAACGACCACGACTCGCTGCTGCTGTTCTCCGATCGCGGTGTGGTGTACACCGTGCCGGCTTATCGGGTGCCGCAGTGCAGCCGCACGGCCAAAGGCACGCCGATCGTGCAGTTGTTGCCGATTCCGCGGGAGGAGCAGATCACCTCGTTGTTGGCGGTGAGTGAGTTCGCCGAAGACGCCGTGTTGGTGATGCTCACCAGCGGCGGCTACATCAAGCGCACCCGCCTGTCGGCGTTCGCCAACATCCGCTCCAACGGCCTGATCGCCATCTCCCTGGAGGAGGGTGATGCGCTCACCTGGGTGCGTCTCGCTCAGCCCGGCGACAGCCTGCTGATCGGCTCCCGCAACGGGATGACGATCCACTTCCGGCTCAGTGATGAGGAGCTGCGGCCCCTTGGCCGCACCGCCCGTGGTGTGCGCGCCATGAACCTGCGCGCCGGCGATCAGCTGGTGAGCATGGATGTGCTGCCGGTCGAGCTGGCGGATCGTGTGGAGAGCAGCAGTGCCGCTGCCGACGATGAGGACACCGAGGAGGTGGCCCCCAGCGAAGGCCCCTGGGTGCTGGTGGCCTCGGCCAGCGGTCTGGGCAAGCGGGTGCCGGTGGATCAGTTCCGCATCCAGAAGCGAGCCGGCATGGGCCTGCGCTGCATGAAGTTCAGGCGCGATGGCGATGTGCTGGTGGGACTCAAGGTGTTGGGCGCCGGTGAGGAACTGCTGCTGGTGAGCGAGCGCGGTGTGATCGTGCGCATGCAGGCCGATGCGGTGCCGCAACAGTCGCGCGCTGCCACCGGTGTGCGGCTGCAGCGCCTCGATAGCGGTGATCGCCTCTCGGAGGTGGTGCTGGTGCCGCCTGCGGCTGAAGAGGAAACGGCCGATCCAGCGGTGGATGAGGCGGCACCGGCGGACGCGGCTGCTGATGCCTGATCACCGCGGCGATCTCTGGATCGCCAACACGGTGAGCGATCTGATCCAGGGGGATGTGCACGAACACCTCCCCCTCGAGGCCATTCCGCTCGATGGCGATCTGCTCGGTTTGGGTACCACCACCAGCCTCGATAACGGCGAGCTCACCTTTCTGCCTAACGCCGCCGGCACCACCACCATCTGGAAGTGTCAGGCCAGTGATGGCGGCATCCGCGCCCTGCAGAGCGGCGATGGCAGCGCTCACTTCCCATATGTGTGCTTCAGCGGCGATGCCACAGCCCTGAAGGTGTTGGTGGATCCCGCTGAGCTGGGGGATGTGGACGGCATGCCGCTGCAGGAGCTGGTGGGGCAGGCGATTGCGCACATGCAACGTCAAGGCCGCCTGGCGGAGGCTCCGATCTATGGGCTGAGGGCCGAGCTCGAGTGGCGTTCCCTGGTGATCACCGTGGCCTCCAAGCTCTGCATGGGCCAGCAGCGCCGCAACACGGCCATTGCCAGCAGTGCCGCCAGTGAGGGCACCGCCAGCCGCAGCATCTATCAACTGCTGCAGCACTACCGCCTGGCCGAGCACGACCCTGGGGATCCATCCGATCCCATTCGCTACCTCGGCCGTTCACTCCAATGGGAGTGCTGCGGCTTTTTTGACACCGATCCCACCACCGGCCGCGTGACCATTCCGGCGGAGGGCGCTCACCTGCATTTGCATGGCTGCAGCGCGGATCTGCGCCATGGCGGTCATCTGCATCACGAGCATCCTGGTACGGCGCTGCGGGCAGTGCGGCGTCTGGCTCTCTATCCGCTGCAGCAGCTGCACGCGCTGGTGAGTGATCTGGCTGTGGAGCAGCTGCGCTTTGAGGCGGGTGCCGCCTGCTTCAGCGTCGTGAACCTTGGTGCGATGGATGTGAGTGATGTAGGTGTCGCCGTAGTGGTGAACGATCGCTATGCCGGCCATCGCTATCTGCGCTTGCCGTGGCTGGCGGCAGGAGCGAGCGAGCAGTTCAGCGTGCCCCTGGATCTGTCGGCTGGTGACCATCGCATCGAGGTGATCGCCGATCCCGAGCATCAGATCCTGGATACCGAGGCGCTACAGGCCAACAACCGATCGGTGCTGGAGGTGCAGCTCTGATGGTGCAGCCTTCCGCGATCGACGTGCTGGTGCTCGGTGCCGGCCCAGCGGCGCTGTGCATGGCAGCAGCCCTGTGCGAGCGCGGCGTGGCGGTGCAGGGCCTGGCGCCGGAGGATCCTGAAACTCCCTGGCCCAACACCTACGGGATCTGGGGGCCTGAGGTGGATGAACTCGGCCTGCAGTCGTTGTTGGGCCATCGCTGGCACGACACCCGCAGCTATTTCGGCGATCGGCTCAGCACGCCCGCCGTAGCCCATGGCATCGACTACGGCCTGTTCGACAAAACCGCGCTGCAGCAGCACTGGTGGAAGCCCTGCCAGGGTGCCGGCCTGCGTTGGCTACGTGGACGCGCAGCAGCGATTGAGCACGACGCCCATGGCTCTGTGGTGATCACCGAGGCGGGTGAGCGCTTGCCTGCACGGCTGGTGATCGATGCCAGCGGCCATCACTCTTCCTTTGTGCAGCGCCCCGATGAGGGGCCGGTGGCTGGGCAGGCCGCTTACGGCATCGTGGGGCGTTTTTCAGCGCCGCCGGTGGAACCCGGTCAGTTCGTGCTGATGGATTACCGCTGTGATCACCTCAGCGAGGCGGAGCGCCGCTGCGCACCACCCACCTTCCTCTATGCCATGGATTTCGGCGAGGGCGTGTTCTTTGTGGAAGAAACCTCCCTGGCCTTGGCGCCGGCTATTCCCTACGACGTGCTCAAGGATCGGCTCCTGCGGCGGTTGGCGTTGCGCGGCATCAGCGTGGAGCAGGTGCAACACGAGGAGTTCTGCTTGTTCCCGATGAACCTGCCCCTGCCGGATCTGCAGCAGCGGGTGGTGGGTTTCGGCGGTTCCGCCTCGCTGGTGCATCCCGCCTCGGGCTACATGGTGGGATCGCTGCTGCGGCGCGCGCCGGCCCTGGCCGATGCGATCGCCGCCGGCCTGCGCAATCCCCTGGCCGATGGCCAGCAGCTGGCTGCCCAGGCCTGGCAGGCCCTCTGGCCCCTGGAACTGCAGCGCCGGCACGCGCTCTATCGCTTCGGTTTGGAGAAGTTGATGCGGTTCTCCGAGCCGCAGTTGCGCGCCCACTTCACCACCTTCTTTTCGTTGCCGCGCGAGCAGTGGTTTGGCTTCCTCACCAACACCCTCAGCCTGCCCCAGCTGATCGCTGCGATGGTGCGCTTGTTTGTGGTGGCGCCCTGGAGCGTGAAGGCGGGGCTGATGCTGATGCAGGGCCGTGAGTTGCAGCTGGCACTGCGGATGGTTAAGCCGTAGCCCCGGCACAGGAGCTGCCCTGGCCGGCGGTGCAGCCGAAGCAGTGGTTGCCCCAGTGAATCCCTTGCTGCAGGAGTTGTTCCAGCCTAATCGTCTCGATCGTGGTTGCGGTGCTGCCGAGCGGTAGCTCGAGCATCTGGTTGAAGTCGCAGTCGAACAGTCGGCCATCGGCCCCCACCGACAGCGTGTCGCGGCACATCAGGCCGTTGAGGGCTTCGGGGTTGAAGCCGTTATGGAGCAGCTTCAAGTAGCAGTTCACGTGCCCATCGCGCTGCAGCTGCTCCAGGAAGCGGGCGATCGGCATGTTGTTGAGGCCGATCAGCTGATCGAACTGCACCTCCGCCAGCTCCTGCAGACGCTGTTTCCACTGCAGCGTGTCGCAGGGGGTGAGATGCTGCAGGCGTGTGCCGGCCGGATTGCTCATCAAGGTGAGCTGCCGCCTGGGATCACCCTGGCCGTAGCCGAGTTGGTTGAGCCGCCGCAGCGCCTCGATCGAGGCCTCCCAGGTGCCCTCGCCCCGCTGGGCATCGGTGCTGTCGGCATCCGGCTGGGGCAGGCTCGCCACGATTTCCACCTGCTGCTCTGCCAGGAAGACCGCCAGATCGCGCAGTGCTGGCAGCAGCAGCACCGTGAGGTTGCAGCGGTCGATCACATGGCAGCCCTGGGCCCGGGCCGCCAGCACCAGCTCCTTGAAGCGCGGATGCAGCTCCGGGGCCCCACCGGTGAGGTCCACCACCGCCGGCCGCAGCCGCGCCATCGCCGCGATGCACTGCTCCACCACGGCATCAGGCATGAGGGTGTGACCCTGATGGGGGCCGGCCTCCACATGGCAGTGGCTGCAACGCATGTTGCAGAGCTTGCCCAGGTTGAGCTGCAGCACCCGCAGCGCTGTGCGGCGGGGAGCGGCGAGCTGGCGTTGTTGCAGGCTCGCCTCGAAGTGCTGTGCAGCGGGCAGGGCCTGATCGAGCAGCTGCAGCTGCTGCTGGGGGGCGAGCGCGGCGGTGGTGGTCAGGGTGCTGCAGCCGGGATCTGGGCCCAGTCTGCGGCGTTGATCAGCGGGAAAAGGGCGTCTTCGGCGCGCACCGCCTCGAGCCAGCCCTCAGGCAGCTCCAGCTCGCCGTCGATGGCGGCCAGCAACTGCCAGAAGCGGCCCAGGTGGCGTTCGATCCGCTCGCGCGCCAGTTCGGTGGTGGTGCCGGCCCGCAGGATGAAGCTCCAATCGGAGCTCTGGGCCAGTAGCAGCTCGCGGCCCGCCTGGTTGAGCAGCTCACGGGCCTGCTCGCTGCCCACGCCGCGGCTCACCCGTTGCACCATCGCCCGCGAGGCCCGGTTCCACTCCGGAATCACCCAGGCATTGCTGTCGTTGAGCCAATAGTTGTGATAGCCCCCCTGGCCCCAGCTGGAGGGAGATGGCTGACACAGCTGCAGGCTGGCGCCGCGGCTGAGGGTGTCGCGCAGGGTGGCGAGCGCCAGGCCGCTGGCCGGTGCCTGGCGGAACAGCTCCGCCAGAAAGCGTGGGCCTTCAAACCACCAATGGCCGAACAGCTCCGCATCAAAGGGGGCCACCAGCAGCGGCGGCCGCTCCATGGCGTTCTGCAGTTGCTGCAGGTGTTGGGCCCGGCCTTGCAGGTAGTGGGCGGCATCGCGGCGCACGCGAGCCTGGGCGGCGGGGGGTTCGTAGGGCTGCTTGCTATCGAGGCCGCAGTCGCGGCTGCTCACTCGGTGCAGCTTGAGGCCGAGGGGGCGCCGGCAGCCGATGCCCCGCTGCTCGAGTTCGCCATCGGGCAGATCCCAGCCGAGATCACGGTGGAATTCGCGGTAGCTGGCGTCGCCGGGATAGCCATCGCGGGCGCTCCACACCGGCAGCGTGGATTCGCTGTCGCGCCCGAAGAAGGCCATCCCCGCCGGCGTGCAGATGGGGGCATACACGCCGTAGCGGGGCCGCGGCAGGCCGTGCAGCAGGCCGTGGGCATCGAGGATCGCGTAGCGCAGCCCGCAGCTCACCAGCAGGCGATCGAGGCCTTCGTAGTAGGCGCATTCCGGCAACCAGATCCCCTGGGGGCGCACCCCCAGCAGTCGCTGGTGCTCGCGCACGGCCGTGAGCAATTGGGCCCGCACCGCTTCGGGGCAATCCCGCAGCAGCGGCAGGTAGCCGTGGGTGGCGGCACAGGTGAGCAGATCGAGCACGCCGGCGTGTTGCAGCCGCTGGAAGCGGGGCAGCAGGTTGCCGCCGCAGCGCTGCCAGGCGGCGGCGGCGCCGCTCAGCTGCAGAGCTAGATCGGCCGCGGCCGCTTCGAAACCGGCGGGAGCCTGCAGCAGCAGCTCCTGGCGCACCGCCAGCCAGGGCCCGAAGCGCTCGCTCAGGTCACGGTTGCTGAGCAGCGACAACAGCGTGGGCGAGAGGCCCATGCTCAGCCGCGGGCGCTGAGCTGGATCGGCGGCGGCGGCCTCCAGCACGTCCAGCAGCGGCAGGTAACACTCCAGCAGCGCCTGGAAATACCAGTCTTCCTCCAACGAACCCGGCTCGCTGGAGTGCACGTAGGGCAGGTGAGCGTGCAACACCAGGGCGAGTTCGCCGTGGGTGGTGGTGTCCGTGGCCAGTGCGCCGGTGGCCAAGGTCCCAGCTCAAGATGGGGCGACTTTACGCGCTGCTTTTAGGCTCGAGCCAGCGATTTGGCAGCGATGCAGCTGGCTCTGGCGGTCGACGGCCACAGCATGTTCTACGTGCAGCAGAAGTTGGGCTGGTTCTTCGACCCCCGCCGCCTGCTGGCCCATGCCACCGCCAGCGCGGGTGCGGAGGTCGGTGCGGCCTTTTGGTACACGGGCCTTAAGGACCCCACCGACCAGCGCCCCTTCCGCGATGCCCTCACCAGCCTGGGGTTCACGGTGCGGGCCAAGCCCCTGCGGGAGTTTGGTGGCGATGCGGATCAGCGGCAGTTCGCCCGGGCCAACCTCGATGTGGAGATCGCCATCGACCTGCTGGCCGTGGCCCATCGCATCGACGAGCTCTGGTTGCTGAGCGGCAGCCGTGATCTGGAGCGGCTGGTGGAGGTGCTGCGGATCAAGGGTGTGCGGGTGGTGCTGATCAGCACCGACGGCATGGTGCCGCGGGAACTGCGCAATGCCGCCGATCGGTTTGTGGATCTGGCTGAGCTGCGGCCGCAGCTCGAGAAAAACGAGGCAGCGCTGGCCAGCCTGGGTCGCAACTGAGGCCACACCCCTAGGATGGGGCTAACTCATAACCATTCCGACTTGTAGCCGTCATGGCCCGCGATCCCGGCCGGGTATTGATTTTCGATACCACCCTGCGCGATGGGGAGCAGTCCCCGGGCGCCAGCCTCAATCTTGAGGAGAAGCTGGCGATCGCGCAGCAGCTGGCTCGTCTGGGCGTTGACATCATCGAGGCCGGCTTTCCCTTCGCCAGCCCCGGCGATTTCAACGCCGTGCAGCGGATCGCCGCCACCGTGGGCACGGCCGATGGGCCGGTGATCTGCGGCTTGGCCCGGGCCGCCAAAGGCGACATCAAGGCCTGCGCCGAAGCGGTGGCTCCGGCCGTGAACAAGCGGATCCACACCTTCATCGCCACCAGCGACATCCACCTCGAGCACAAACTGCGCAAGAGCCGCGCCGAGGTGTTGCAGATCGCCGACGAGATGGTGGCCTACGCCCGCTCCCTCGTCGACGACGTGGAGTTCTCCTGCGAGGACGCCGGCCGCTCCGATCCGGAGTTCATGTATGAGGTGATCGAAGCGGCGATCGCTGCCGGCGCCACCACCATCAACATCCCCGACACGGTGGGATACGCCACGCCGTCTGAATTCGGGGCGTTGATCGATGGCATCAATCGCCATGTGCCCAACATCGATCAGGCCGTGATCTCGGTGCACGGCCATAACGATCTGGGCCTGGCGGTGGCCAATTTTCTGGAGGCGGTGAAGAACGGCGCCCGCCAGCTGGAGTGCACGATCAACGGCATCGGCGAACGGGCCGGCAATGCCTCGCTCGAGGAGCTGGTGATGGCGCTGCACGTGCGCCGCAGCTACTACAACCCCTTCTTGGGCCGCGCTGCCGACAGCACCGAGCCGCTCACGGGTGTGCGCACCGAGGAGATCTACAAAACCTCTCGACTGGTGAGCAACCTCACCGGCATGGCGGTGCAGCCCAACAAGGCGATCGTGGGCGCCAATGCCTTCGCCCATGAGAGCGGCATCCACCAGGACGGCGTGCTCAAGAACCGCCTCACCTACGAAATCATCGATGCCCGCACGATCGGCCTCGCCGACAACCGCATCTCCCTGGGCAAACTGAGCGGCCGCAGCGCCTTCCGCGCCCGCCTCGAGGAGCTCGGCTACAGCCTCGAGCGCGACGATCTCGACGACGCCTTTGCCCGCTTCAAGGAGCTGGCCGATCGCAAACGCGAGATCTCCGATCGCGACCTTGAGGCGATCGTGAGCGAGCAGGTGCAACAGCAGGACGAGGCTCGCTACAGCCTCAAGCTGGTGCAGGTGAGCACCGGCACGAACCTGCAGCCCACCGCCACCGTCACCCTGGTGAACAGCGATGGCGCTGAGCTCACCGAAGCGGCGATCGGCACCGGCCCCGTGGATGCGGTGTGTCAGGCCCTCAATCACCTGGCGCGCGTGCCCAACGAGCTTGTGGAGTTTTCGGTGAAGTCGGTCACTGAGGGCATTGATGCCATGGGTGAAGTGACGATCCGCCTGCGGGCCGATGGCGTGCTCTATTCCGGGCACGCCGCCGACACCGACATCGTGGTGGCGGCGGCCCAGGCCTTTGTGAATGCCCTCAACCGGCTGGTGGCCGGCAGCCAACGCTCGCCGTTGCACCCCCAGAAGGCTCCGCTGCCCGTGGGTGATCTCGCCCCGGCGGAGCGGCCCCGCCTCTGATGGCGCAACCCGCAAGCGGCCGGCCCCGCAGCCTGCTCGCCAATGGCTTGCAGTTGGCCCTGCTGTTGCTGATCGCCCTGGCGATGCTGGTGCCGCTGTTCTGGCTGGTGAGCACCTCGCTCAAGGGGCCAGCCGAGAACATCTTCACCACGCCGCCATCGCTGCTGCCGAGCCAACCCAGCCTCGAGGCCTACCAGCGGTTGTTCAACGACAACCCGATGCTGGGCTACATCCGCAACAGCGCGATTGTGAGCGGCTTGGCCGTGTTGGCCAATCTTCTGTTCTGTTCTTTGGCGGCCTATCCCCTGGCGCGCATGCGCTTTGCCGGGCGGGGGCTGGTGCTGGCCCTGGTGGTGGCCACGATCCTGATCCCCTTTCAGGTGGTGATGATCCCGCTGTATCTGCTGATGGTGCAGTTGGGTCTGCGCAACACCCTCTGGGCGCTGATCATTCCCCAGGCCGCCACGGCCTTCGGCATTTTTCTGTTGCGCCAGAGCTTTGCCGGTGTGCCGGTGGAGCTGGAGGAAGCGGCCCGCATCGATGGCTGCACGCCCGTGGGCGAATGGTGGAACGTGATGATTCCCGCCGCCCGCGCCGATCTGATCACCCTGGCGATGTTTGTGTTCATCGGCACCTGGAGTGATTTCCTCTGGCCGCTGGTGATCCTCGACGACCCGAATCTCTACACCCTGCCGCTGGGCCTGCAGCAGCTGGCCAGCAGCTTTTCGCTCGACTGGCGCCTGGTGGCCGCCGGCGCCGTGGTGTCGATCCTGCCGGTGCTGGCGTTGTTCATCGGCCTGCAGCGCTACATCCTCCCCAGCGCCAGTGGCGATGCCGTGAAGGGCTGATTCAGTTGGCCAGCTGCTGCAGGCCACCCACCAGCCGCTGCAGTGCTTCCGCCAGATCGGCCTCGCCGAGCATGCCGTAGCTGAGCCGCAGGCAGCAGCCATCGAGCCCGAAGCTGCTGCCGCTCACCAGCGCCACCCGGTGATCGCGGATCAATCGCTCCATCGCCGCATCGCTGCTGAGGGGGCTGTTGAGCTGCAGCAGGGCGTAGAAGGCGCCATCGGGTTGGGCCAGCAGTCGCCACGGCGCATCGGTCTGGCCCAGAGCAGCCAGCACCTGCTGCCGCCGGCTGGCCAGGGCGGCGATCTGCTGCCGGCACCAGGCGCCGCCGGCGGCCAGGGCGCCCTGGGCCACCCGTTGATTGAGGCGGGGGGTGTGGATCGCGATCGTGTCCTGCACCTTGGCCAGCTCGGGCAGCAGCGCCTCGGGCACCACCGCCCAGCCGATCCGCCAGCCTGCCATCCCATGGCTTTTGGAGAGCGAGCCCAGGGTCACCGTGTGAGCGCCGCTGCCCGGCGCGCTGCCGGGGCTCCAGCCGCGGTTGTTGTCGTAGTGAAACAGGGCGTAGGCCTCATCGCTGATGTGCAGCAAGCCCCGATCTGCGCAGAGTTGATTGATCGCCTGCAGCACCTCTGGCGGAAACACCGCCCCGCTGGGGTTGTTGGGCGAGATCGTCACGATGGCGCGGCAACGCGGTGTGATCGCGGCCGCCAAACGATCGGGGTCGGGCACCACCCCGGCCTGCACCGCCACCGGGATGCCGCCGGCCAGGCGGATCGCCATTTCGTGATTGAAGTAGTAGGGAACCGGCAGGATCACTTCATCGCCGGGGTCGCAGAGCACCTGCGCCAGCGCGTTGAAGGCCATGTTGCTGCCGGCCGCGATCAGCACGGCGCTGCTGCTCAGATCGAGCTGATGTTCGCTCTGCAGCCAGTGGCTCACCGCCGCGCGCAGCCCCGGCTCGCCGGCCATCGGCCCGTAAACATGCAGGTTTGGGTCGCTGAGTAGGGCGGCGCTGGCTGCCTGCAGGGCCTCGGCAGGAGGCCCCCAGCTCGCCATGCCCTGCCCTAGCGACAGGGTGCCTGGGGTCTGGCGGATCAGCTCCGCCATCACCGGAATCACCGGTGCCTGCACCTGGTTCAGCCGCTGGGCGGCTGCAGCGGCTCTCACGGCTGGCTGCTGGGCAGGGGAGGCAGTGGGAGCTTCGGTTTGGCGGGGCTGCGGCCGCCTGGTTCCAGGTTCGCGTCGGGGTAGGGCAACGGTTCGCGCACCTGGCTGCGGAGCTCTGCCCGCAGGCTGGCCTGCTCACCGCTGAGGCGCTGCACGCTTTGCTCGAGATCCTCCAGGCCCTGGAGGCGCTGGGCGGTGGAGCGCACCTGCTCTTCGAGGGCGTTGGTGCGATCGAGATCTTTCTCGTTCTCCAGGGTCTGCACTTTGTCCTGCAGGGCCTGCAGCCGTTCGCCCTGCTGGCGCACCTGCACCGCCACCACCACAAACAGCACCGCCACGCAGGCGGTGGCTGCGGCGCCGCTGATGCGCATCCAACGCGGTAGGGGCAGTGTTGGATCGCTGCTGCTGGGGGTGCGGCCCATGGCATTGCTTCGGTTGCGGCAAGTCTGGAATGCGTCCGGCCCCTTGGCGAGCATCCGGTGTGCTCCCTGAGCCGCTAGGACAGCTGGAGCAGAAGCTCACCTGTGTCGCTCGAACAGCTCGACGCCTTCCTGGCGCACGCCCGCTCCCAGCCCCAGCTGGCGGAACGGCTGCAGCAACCGCTCGACTTGGAAGACCTGCTGGCCCTGGCCGCCTCTGAGGGATTCGCGGTGCAGGAAGCGGATGTGATCGCGGCTCAAGTGCGCGAAGAGGACACGCTCAGCGATCAGGATCTGCAGCGCCGCGCCGGCGAAGAAGCGCGGCGGCTGCGTCATTTCATCCCCGGTTAAGCGGATGGGGCCGCAACCGGAGCGGGTGGCCGACTACCCACGCCCGCCTGTGCTTGTGGAGAGTGCGCAGCACATCGAAGTGCGTGCCCTCGGTGAACAGCTGGTGGCATGCCACCGCAGCTTGCGAGTGCTGGAAACCTTTCATCCGCCCACCTATTACCTGCCGCCCGAGGCCGTGCGCTGGGAGTTGTTGGAGCCGGCCCCGGGCCGCAGTTTCTGCGAATGGAAGGGTGTCGCCAGCTACTACACCGTGGTGGTGGGTGAGCGGCGACTGGAGCGTGTGGCCTGGAGTTATGCCAACCCGACGCCTGCATTTGCTGCCTTGGCGGGATGGCTGGCGTTGTATCCGGGCCGGATGGATGGTTGCTGGGTGGATGGTGAGTTGGTGCAGCCCCAGGCCGGCGGATTTTATGGGGGTTGGATCACCTCCGGCGTGCTCGGGCCATTCAAGGGTGATCCTGAACATCCCGAACTGATCTGAACATCGATCCTGGCCACTTGTTGCGCTCTGCAGAAGCGCGTTATGGTGCGCGCAGTTCTACTTTCATTCAATGCTCCTCGGTTCTGATCTCCTCGCCAAGGTGAAGGAGCTGGGCGATGTCAGCAAGTCTGATCTTGTGCGCTCCTGTGGCTACGTGAGTTCCAAGAAGGATGGCACTGAGCGCCTTAATTTCACGGCGTTTTATGAGGCCCTGCTCGAGGCCAAGGGTCTGAGCTTGGGCGGTGGCGGCGGTGGCACCGGCAAGGGCGGCCGCAAGCTCAGCTATGTGGCCACTGTGCAGGGCAACGGCAACCTGCTGGTGGGCAAGGCCTACACGGCCCTGCTCGGTTTGCAGCCAGGCGACGAGTTTGAAATCAAACTGGGTCGTAAGCAGATCAAGCTGATTCCCGCTGGCGCTGAAGAGGAGTGACTCCAGCCTGAGGTTGGGCACCTTTCGGGGCGGCTGCCAGCGGCGGTCGCCCCTTTGTTGTGGCCAGCGGCGGTGGGTCGTGCTGTGCTGGGGAAAGCGGCCTCGGTTCGATGAGCTTCTTTGAATTGATCTGGAAGGGGGAGGGCTGCGGCGATGCCGCTGATCTCGAGGAGGCCCTGCTCAACTTTCAGGAGATCAAACCCAAGGAGCTGAGCTGGCAGGAGGTGTTTGCCGATCCTGCTATGGCCCCTTGCATTCGCCGCTATCGCTCCTTTGATGCGTTTCTCGATAACGAGGATGAGTTGGAAACCATCCATCCCAGCCAGGAGATGCTCGAGCGTTTTGCTGAGGGCGCGCTGTAGCGATCTGGATGGAACAGCTGCCGCCCGGTTTTGCTCTCAACCCGCAGGCCTGGGGTGCGGAGGTGATGGTGCTGCAGCCCACCACGTTGGAGGGTGTTCAGGAGGCTGTGCTCGCCCTGCGCGATCACGCCACGGTGTTGCTGAATCTCAGCAGCCTGCCTGCGGATCAGATGCAGCGGGCCGCTGATTTCATGGCTGGCGGTGCGTTTGCGCTCGATGCCCAGCAGGAACGTCTCGGTGAACGGGTGCTGCTGTTTGCGCCCCACTTCGTGCAGCTCAATCGGGCCTGAACGGGCATGCTGTGAGCAGCTGCCAGACACACCGTGGATGTGAGCGATCTCGACCTGGCGAGTTGTGCGCCGGTGAACCATCTCTGGCCTGAGTTGGTGGAGCAGCTGGGGCTGGAGCGCAGCGGCCGGGCAGCGCAGCAAGCGCTGGATCTGCAAGCCATGCGCGGCACCGCCAGCACCCTGCCGGTGTTGCTGGTGGAAACCTGTGGGGTGGCTCTGCTGGAGCGCCAGCAGTTGCGCCGTGCCAGTGGCTTACCCCTGCTCGAGGGGCCCGGCCTGCTGCTCTTGCTCAGCAGTAAGCGCTTGGAGTTGCAGCTCCTGCAGCTCCAAGCCCGCTAATCGAAGCGGCAATCCGGCTTCAGCCCAGGCACCGTGAACTCCAGGAACCAGAGGTATTCGCGGCTGCGCCAGCCCAGATCAAAGGGTTCGGTGGCCTCCCATTCCTCGGCACTCAGCCCAAAGGCCTGCTCCAGAAAGGCCGGCACCAGCGCCTCCACCGCCTCACCGCCGGGTTCGCCTTCGTCAAACAGGCGTTCGGTGTAGATCGCCGCGAAGATCTCGTGCTCCTCATCGCAGATCACCACCTCAAAGCCAGTGCCGCCGCTGGCTGGCAGGGTGTTCAACTCAAAGAACTCGTCGCGCTCCAGCGGATCACTGGGGGCCTGCTCCAGCAGGGCGGCCAGGGCCTGTTTGAAGCGATCGAGGGCCATCGGGCCTGCGCGGCTGCTGCCAGTGTGGCCACAGCCTTCGGCAACGGCCAGCTGTGATCAAGCCGGGGCTCGAGCCTGCCTGGATCGTGCATCACGGCCACGATCTGCTGGTACTCAACAAGCCCAGTGGCTTGCTCTGCCAACCCGGCCTCGGGCCCCACCTGGCCGATTCGCTGATCAGCCGCGTGCAGCTGCAGTGGCCCCAGGCGCAGTTGGTGCATCGTCTCGATCGCGACACTTCCGGCTTGATCCTGGTGGCGCTGACGCCCGAGCTGCATCGCGCCTTGAGCCAGTTATTCGCGCAGCGGCAGGTTGAGAAGCGCTACATCGCCGATGTGCATGGCTTGCCGCAGGAGCGTGAGGGGTTGATCGAGCTTCCCATCGCCAAACGCCAACATCGACCGCCGCTCTATGGCACTGATGCCGCCGGCAAAGCCTGCTCCACCCGCTGGCGTTGCATCGCACAGACCAGCCACTGCGCGCGGTTGGAGTTGCAACCGCTCAGCGGCCGCTCCCATCAGCTGCGGGTGCACCTGCAGGCCATCGGTCATCCGATCCTGGGCGACCTGCTCTATGGCCTGCCCCATCAGCTTCAGCCGGTTGCACGCCTGCACCTGCATGCCACAGCGCTGAACTGGGTGCAGCCTTTCAGTGGAGAGCCGCTCGGCTTCGAGGCTCCCGTTCCCTTCGCGCTGCCCAGCCCATGAGCCCCCATCCGCCCGCGATCGCCGCCCTGGGCTACGTGGCCGCCAGCCTCACCACCTTGAGCTTCATCCCGCAGGCGATCAAAACCCTGCGCACCGGCGACACCCGTGGCATCTCGCTGCGCATGTATGCCTTGTTCACAGCCGGCATTGCCTTGTGGGGTGTCTATGGCTGGCTCACCGGCGACGGACCGCTGATCGTGGCCAATGCGATCACCCTGGTGGCGGCAGGGTTGATCCTGGATCGCAAATGGCGGGCCTGGTGGGGAGAGCGCCAGCAGGCTCAGCGGTTGCGGGGTGGCAGACCGCTGCCATAACGCAGCAGCTTCAGCCAGCCGCCGATGCGCAGCGCCCCGGCGGCGGCGGCAACGGCGAGCAGCAGCGCCAGCACCCTCCAGAGCCCTGTCCCCAGCCAGGCGCTGGCCACAGCGGCGATGGCGGCTACAGCCCAGCTGAGCGGTTGCAGTTGGCGCAGGCGCCGATCAGCGCCGGAACAGCTCCGGCAGTGGGCGGTGTGTGCTGCGTAGCGCTCCATCAGCGCCTGCCGCGACAGCCGAGGCGGTAGGCGTTCTCCGGGGAATGGCTCGGAACCGTAGCGATGCACCCAGTCGTGCAGGGCACGCACGTAGAGATCGGCGCTGGTGGGCAGGTGAAAGCTCCGCACGGCCTCCTGGCTGCCGCCGCGCTGCTCGAGCACCCGCTCTTGCCAATGCAGAAACAGCTGGTCGTCTTCGAGCACCACGTGGTTGCCCAGGTGTTGCAGCCACTGCGGCCGCAACCCCAGCAGGCGGCCCGGCCAGGGGGAGCTGAACTGGAAGGGGAAGCGGGCGAACAGGCGGCATTCGCCGCGGCGGATCGGGGTGGCATACACCACCGTGAGGATGCGGGCGAATCCCTTGGCGGTGAGGTCGTGCCACATCAGGGATGGGGCGGCGTAGGTGGTGAACTGCCGGCCGAGCTTTCCCCGCCTCGGGCCCTCCTCCCAGAGGCCGGTGAACCCTTCCGGCCCGAAGCTGCTGAGCTCCAGCTCCACGGGCCCGGCGTTCTCGCGGCGCCCCACCGTGGCGTGGTGGGTGAAGGGCACATGGCTTACATCGAGCACGTTCTCCAGCAGGGTGAGCGCATCCATCGGCAGGTCGCGGAACGTGTCCTGCACCACCCAGCCGGGCTCGTCGATCACCGGCACCAGGGGCAGCGGCTGGCTGGCGGCCTCGGCTGGATCACCGCTGAACACAAACAGCAGCCCCTGGCCGGTGGCGGTGGCATAGCGGCGGCAATGGCTGCGCTGGCCGATGCTGCTGCCGGCGCTCGCCTGGGGGATGGCGGTGCAGCGGCCTTCACCGTTGAAGGTCCAACCGTGATACGGGCATTCGAGTTCGCCCGCGGCATTGAGCCGCCCATCGGAGAGGGGCACCAGCCGATGCGGGCAGACATCGGCGAAGGCCTGCCACTGGCCGCTGCTGCGCTCGAACCAGAGCACGAGGTCGTTGCCCAGCAGCGTGAAGGGCGTTGGTCGCTGCGGGTCGAGATCCCGGAGGAAGGCCACCGCATACCAGGCGTGCTGCCAGCGATTCGGCCTCTGGATTGAGCTCACCTCCATCAGGCGCTGTAGCCCTTGCGGGCAGGGATCGGATAGGGAATCCGACGATGGCGCATCCGCCGCCACACCCGCACGAAGGCCCGCACCAGCAGCTCCAGTTCCGCCAGGCTCAAGCCGCTATCGAGCAGCTGGCCATCGCGCCAGCGGGCTTCCACGATGCGGCGCACCATCACCCGCGCTTCCTCTTCACTGGTGTCTGGCGGGAGGGAGCGCAGCGCCGCCTCGCAGCCATCGGCCAGCATCAACACGGCGGTTTCGCGGCTGCGGGGAATGGGGCCGCGGTAGCGGAAATCGGCCTCGCGGATCAGGGGATCGTGGCGGCGGGCTTCATGTAGGAAGTAGCCCATCTTCAAGGTGCCCTGGTGTTCGGGGATGAAGTCGGCCAGGGGGCGCGGCAGGCGGTAGCGGCGGGCCAGTTTCAAGCCCTCATCCACATGGGCCTGGAGGATGCCGGCGCTGAGCAGCGGGTCGTCGAGCTTGGCGTGGGGGTTGTCGCCGCCCTCCTGGTTTTCGATGAACCACTGCGGGCCGTGCAGTTTGCCCACGTCGTGATACAGCGCACCGGTGCGGATCAGATCGATATCGGCCTGGATCGCGCGGCCTCCTT
>VGPW01000022.1 GCA_016882545.1 Cyanobacteria bacterium M_surface_10_m2_179
AACGCGGCTGTTGCCTGATCACACCAGCCTGATCACCCCCTCGCTTGATTCCCATGGGCCGTTGGCTTGAACACAGCGTCACCACGGAGGTGAAGGCCTCGGCTGAGCGGGTGTGGGCGGTGTGGAGTGATCTTGAGGCCATGCCCCGCTGGATGAACTGGATCGAATCAGTGGTGACCGAGCCCGGAGATCCCGATCTCACCGATTGGACCCTTGCTGCCCAGGGCTTTCGCTTCCACTGGAAGGCTCGCATCACCCAGCGGGTGGAGGCGCAGCAGCTCCACTGGGAATCGGTGGGCGGCCTGCCCACGAAAGGTGCCGTGCGCTTCTATCCCCAGGGCCGTGAGCTCACCGCCGTGAAGCTCACGGTGAGCTACGAGCTGCCGGGGGTGTTGGCACCGCTGATGGAACCTTCCATCCTGGGGGGGATCGTGACCAAGGAGCTCCAGGCCAACCTGGATCGCTTCCGCGATCTTGTGCAGAGCGGGTATGGCCAGCAGCCAGGTTGATTCAGCCCAACGCAACCGCGCCCTGAGCGCGCCCGTCACCCTGCTGGCCTTGGTGCCGATCCTCGCTGCCTGCTCCTCCGGTTCTGGCCCTGAAACCATCAGCCTGCCGCCAGCATCTCCCAAACCCGCCGCCGCTCCCAGTGCTGCCGCTGCTCCTCAGCCGGCCACGGGCTTCACACCGCTGCCCACACCGCAGCAGGTGGTGGCGGCGCTGCCCACAGGCCGCATCGATCCCTTTGCCCCTCTGGCGCAGCCCAGGGCTGCCGCTGCGACGGCATCCACCGGAGATCTGCGCTTCACCGGTGTGATCCGCAGCGCTGGCCGGGCTCAGGCCCTGGTGCAAGTGGGTGATCAGAGCGGTGCCGTGTGTGTGGGGCGCCGCGGGCTCTGCCCCGGCTCCGGACTCCCGGCTTTGCTGCCCCCGGACTGGGCTGTCACGAGCATTGATGTGGCCAGCGGCCGCATGGTGCTCAATCAGGCGGGGCAGAAGCGGGTGTTCAACCTCTGAGCGGCCGGTCAGCCAGCGCCTGAGCGCAGGCGGCCACCAGGCCGTCGAGGTCGTGCGGATCGGCTTCCGCATCCACCCGGCCCAACTGCTCGCGGCAGCTGTGGCTGGTTTGCGGACCGATCGAGACCAGCGCCACAGCCTCCAGGGGCTGCCGCCAGCTGGGGCCGAACTGCTGCTCCAGCAGCCGGGCCGTGTGGTGCACGGTTTTGCCACTGCTGAAGGTGATGGCGTCCACGGCAGCGTTGGCCAGGGCTGCAGCCGTGGCTGGGGGGAGGGCGTCGGGGCAGCGGGATTCGTAGGCCGCCACCTCCACCACCCGCGCGCCGGCTTCCCCGAACGCTTCAGCCAGCAGGGTGCGGCCGCCGCTCTGCACCCGCGGCAGCAGCAGCCGCAGCCCCCAGCCCGACACCGGGAAGTGATCGATCAGGCTGTCGGCCACAAACTGGGGCGGCACGAAATCCGCCGGTGCCCCCAGGGCCTCCAGGCGGGCGGCCGTTTTGCGGCCCACCGCCGCAATCTTGAGGGTGCGGGGGCGGCCTGCGAGGCTGCTGCCCTGCCGCCGCATTCGTTGCTCCACCGCCTCCACGCCGTTGCTGCTGGAGAGCACCAGCCAATGGAACTCCTCCAGTTCCGCCAGGGCGTCATCGAGGGGGCCCCATTCATCCGGCGGGCCGATCACCAGCGCTGGCAGATCGAGCACCGTTGCACCCGCCTGCTCAAACAATCGCCGCGCTTCCCCCAGCTGCTGTTCGGCGCGGGTCACGGCGATGGTGCGGCCGAGCAGCGGCGTTGGGGTCGCAGCGGTGTCCATCAGCCTTCCAGCTTCACCATGGCGCCGGCCTGCTGGCGCAGCTGGCTGGCTTCTGCGTTGCGGCCCTGTTGGCTGAGCAGGGCGATGGCGTCGCGAAAGCCACGGCGCGCGCCCTCGATGTCGCCACCCAGCAGCAGAGCCACGGCCAGGTTTTGGTGGGTTTCGGCATGCTCCGGGCTGAGCCGCTTCGCTTCGCGGTAGGCCTCCAGCGCTCCGGCGAGGTCTCCCTGGCGCCGGCGGATCAGGCCGAGGTTGTACCAGCCCAGGCCGATCTCCGGTGCGGCAGCTGTGGCCCGCTGGCAGTGCTGCGCCGCCTCCTCCACCTCCCCCTGCTGCAGGAGCAGGGCCGCCAGGTTGAGCCGCGCCGCCAGGCTCAGCCGCGGCGCCAGGGGCAGCGCCAGGGCCTGGCGATACAACGCGGCCCCTGTGTGCGGATCGCGCAGGGCTTCCGCCAGGGCCAGATGCAGCAGCAGCTCGTAGCGCTCGGGGTGGGCCTCGCTCGGGCACTGCGCCAACCCCTCGCGCAGCAGAGCCAGGCCGCGCTCCAGGTTGCCTTCCGCCACCTCGAGAGAGCCGAGCTTGGCGCAGGCGTAGGGGTCGCCGGGGTGCTCCTGCAGCTCGGCTTCCATCGCCTGCCGCAGCCGTTGGGCCTTGTTGCCTTTGGCCAGGAGCTCCGGCCTGTAGCCGTCGTGCAGCAGTGCCGGTTCTGGGCAATCGGCGACGCGCCAGTGGCTCTCCTGGTTGAGCAGCTCCGCCACGCTGTCGTCCACCATCGAGTGGTAGGCCCGGCTCCAGCGGATCGCTGGGTGGCGGCGGAATAGCCGGCTCACATTCGAGTAAGGCGACTGCACCGCCCCCCGTTCATGGCGCAGCAGGTTGATCAGCAGCACATCCGGCTGGGCCATCAAGGCCCGCAGCGGTGCCACCGCCTCCGGCCGCAGCCGCTCATCGGCGTCGAGCACCAGCACCCAGTCGCCTTGCACCCACTGCAGGGCCTGGTTGCGGGCCGGCGCGAAATCCCCCGGCCAGGCGATGCGCTCCACCCGCGCCCCCATCGCTTCTGCCAGGGCCACGGTGTTGTCGGTGGAGCCGGTGTCCACCACCACCATCTCGTCCACGAATCCCTGCACGGAGCGCAGGCAGTCTTCGATCTGCGCGGCTTCGTCGCGCACGATCATCGAGAGGCTGAGCATGGCGGGCGTGCAGGCGGCCTGAGGCTAGTGGCCACCGGTGCGGCAGGCCTGGCTTCGCTCGGTTCCGGTTGGTTCAGTCGGTGAAGCCACCCTCCAGGGCGGCGGCCTGCAGGCCCAGGGCGTTGAGCATCACCGCCTGGGCCTGGGGCATCTGGCCGGGGCTGTAGGCCGCCGGCAGCTCAGCCGGCAGCAGCACCCGCAGCTGCTCCCAGAGATAGGGGCTGCCATACACCGCCAGGCCTGCCAGCCGCTTGGCAGCCAGCAGTTGCCGCACCACCTGCGGCCAGGGCTCATCGCCGCCGGCGCTGCCGCGGAACGGGTTGCCGCGCACCAGCAGCTGCAGCAACACGGGGCCATCACCCAGCCGCTCGAGGGCCAGGGGCGCTTCGGCGTCTCCGCTCCAGGGGCTGGGGCTGCGGCCATCGAGCAGCACCGGCCGGTAGCCCTGGGCGGCGGGGCGCAGCAGGGCCGGCGCCATGGCGGGCAGCTGGGGCGCGGCCAGTTGATTGTCGAGGCGGATCAGGTTGAGGCCGGGGCCGCCCGCCAGTGGGGTGTTGCCCTGATGCTCGAGGCTGAGATCCAGCAGCTCGGCGGCGAGCGCTTGCTCCTCAGGGCTCACCAGGCTGGCCAGCTGCTCCAGCAACGCATCAGGCCCTGCTGGGGGGAGCGGGCGGCAGCGGCCCAGAGCCTGCTCACGCCGCTCCAGGCTGGCGGTTAAGCGTTCGTCGCTGATCCGGCCGCTGGCGAGGGCGGCCTCCAGGCCATCGAGGGCGGCTTCGGCATCCGCTGGCATCAGGATCAGATCCGCTCCCGCTGCAAAGGCCAGCACCGCCGCCTCGCCAGGGCCGTAGTGGGCGCTGATCGCCTCCATCACCAGGGCATCAGTGACCACCAGGCCGTTGAACCCCAGATCCCCCCGCAGCAGCTGGGTGAGCACCGCCGGGGAAAGGGTGGCGGGCCGCTGGCGATCGAGGGCCGGCAGCTGCAGATGGGCGGTCATCACCGCTGCCACATCGGCTGCGATCGCGGCACGGAAGGGCGGCAGCTCCACGGCCTCCAGGCGCTCGCGGTTGTGGGGAATCAGCGGCAGCTCCAGATGGGAATCGCTGCTGGTGTCGCCATGGCCCGGGAAATGCTTGGCGCAGGCGAGCACACCTTCGCTCTGGCAGCCCCGCACGAAGGCCGCGACCAGCGCGCCCGCAGTGCCGGCCGTCTCCCCCCAGGCCCGCACGTTGATCACCGGGTTGGCGGGGTTGTTGTTCACATCGCAGACGGGCCCCAGCACCCAGTTGAGGCCAAGCAGCCGCGCCTGCCGCCCGCAGCAGCGCCCGTAGCGCTGCGCCAGTTCCACCGCGCGCTCGGGGTGGTGGCGATGCAGGCGCCCCAGGGCCAGGGGCGGCACCAGCCAGCTGGCCCCCTCAAAGCGCTGCCCCACCCCCTCTTCCACATCGGCGCAGAGCAGCAGGGGCTGCCTTGCCCAGGCCTGCAGCTGGGCGCAGCGCAGGCGCAGTTCCTCGGCGCTGCCCCCCAGCAGAATCACGCCGCCCACGCCCTGCTCGAGCAGGTGCCTCAGCTGCTGGTTGGTGAGTTCCCAGCGGGGATAACGGCGTTGGCCATCACGGCTGTGGCCGCTGCCGCGCACCACCAGGAGGCTGGCCAGTTGGCGGCGCCGTTCAGAGGCCGTCATCGTCGAGCTGGCCGGTGCCCTCGGGGATCTCGCCCCGCTCCTGCCGCCGCTCCTCCAGTTGGTTGAGCAGCCCCAGCACCGAGGTGCCTTTCTCGATGCCGCGATCGAGATGGAAGATCACCTCAGGGGTGCGCCGCATGTTGAGCCGCCGGCCCAGTTCGCCCTTCACATAGCTGGCGGCGGAGCGCAGCCCAGCCAGGGCTTGCTGCTGCAGGTCCGCGCTGCCGAACACGCTCACATAGATCTTGCAGTGCTGCAGATCGCCAGCCACTTCCACGTTGGTCACGCTGACCATGCCGAGGCTGACGCGATCGTCCTTGATCCCGTTCACCAGCAGCTCGCTCACCTCACGACGGATCAGGGCCGCCACCCGTTCCACACGCCTGCCCTGCGCCATTGCTAGGCGATCACATCTGTGCTCACCATGGCACGCAGGATCAGTCCCAGGCTCAGCAGGCCACTCACCAGGGCACCGATCAGGGCCACGGCTGTCACCGGATTGCTGCGGCGCTGGGCCAGCGGTTCCAGTACGGAGTTGGCCACGCCCAGGCCGAAGGCGATCAGATAGCGGGGATACCGCGTCACGTTCAGGAAGAAATCCCGCATCGGGGCAGGGGCGATCGCCGTTGAGTGCTGGCTACTCTGCCGCCAAGGGGATCCGTTTCGGCGCTCGATCCCACTGCGCTGACAACACTGCGCTGACCCCCCTGCTGAACCGCATTGATGCTGGAGCTCCATCAGTTCCGCCACTCCGCCTTCTGCGAGAAGGTGCGCCTGGTGTTGGCGGCCAAGCAGTTGGCCTACACCGTGGTGGAGGTCACCCCAGGCGTGGGTCAGCTCGAGCTCTACCGCCTCTCCGGCCAGCGCCAGGTGCCGGTGCTGGTGGATGGCGCGGCGGTGATCGCTGATTCCAGTGCCATCGCCCGGCACCTGGAAGCTCTCGCCCCCGCTCCGGCGCTGCTGCCGGCCGATCCGGCCCTGCGCGCCCAGGTGTTGCTGCTGGAGGATTGGGCCGACACCGCCCTGGCCGCCGGGGCGCGGCTGGCGTTGGTGCAGGCCGCGGCTGCCGATCCGGTGTTGCGGGGCGGCTTGCTGCCGGAGGCCACCCCAGCGCCCTTGCGCTCCCTGGTGGGTGCCCTGCCCTCGGGTGTGCTCAGCGGTTTGGGGCAAGTGATCGACCATGGCGGTCTGGAGCAGCTGCGCGCCAACCTCGATCAGCTCTGCGCCCTTGTGCAGGCCCAGCCCTATCTGGTGGGCGATCAACTCAGCCTGGCGGATCTGGCGGTGGCCGCTCAGCTGTCGCTGTTGCTGTTCCCCGCCAGCGCCGGTGCTCCCCTGGCGGGCCGCGGCGTGCCAGGCCTTGCCGACGATCCGCAGCTCGAACCCCTCTGGGCCTGGCGCGATCGCATCGGCGCTCAGGTGGGGCGCGCCTGATCCAGGCGCTCCAGCACCAGGCTGCCGCGCCAAGTGCGCAGCGGCTGCGCCGCCAACCCCTGGGCCGGTGAGCCGTAGCTGGCTTGCCACTGCTCGGCTTCGATGCGCTGCGGCGCCACCTGGCGGTAGCGGCTCAGGGTTTCCACGCGGCTGATGCGCGGATCGCCGGGGCCGTGGAGCACTTGCAGCGCCAGCTCATCGGCCAGAAACTGCTTGGCCGCCGGCTGCTCGCTGCGCCGGCCCACCACCGTGGATTCCAGCTCCTGATCGCCTTGCAGCTCCGCCAGCTGGCGGTTGGGGTTGCGCGGGTCGTTGCGCACCTGCAGCAGCTGATCTCCCAGCAGGGCCCGGCCGATGGCGGTGGCATTGAAGGCCCGCTCCCCCACCACGCGGCCGCGGGCATCGCGGCTGAATCGCACCGTGTAGTGCAGATCAGCCTCCTGGCCGCTGGGATCGTGGCTGGTGGCCTGCCAAGTGCCGGCAAACCAATCCGGATAGATCAGATCGCGGTTCGCCGGCCGCGGCAGCGGTGCGGGCAGGCTCCAGGCGGGCCAGTTGCTGAGCCGCTGCTCCAGCAGCCCATCACTGGCCTGGGCGGCTTCGGGCTGCCAGGCCAGCAGCAGGCAGAGCAGGCTTCCCGCCAGGAGCCGCAGCAGCGAAATCAACGTCACAGCGGGCAGGCGTGGCAGGCTGCGCCAATCCTCTCCCGTGCGGCGGCGTGTCTGATCCACTCATCCGCGAGCTGGATCACTACGTGGTGCTGGAGCCCGGCAGGCCCCAGGAGCTGCTGAGCGCCGCCGACACCCTCGCTTGGCTGGTGCAGCAGCTGCAGCGTCTGCCTGTGCTGCCTGCCGATCTCGAAGGCCTGGCCGATGCGCCGAGCCGGGCCCAGCGCCTGCTCGACACCGCCTGCGAACTGGAGCTGGAGCCGGGGGTGGTGGTGCAGTGGTTTGCGGTTCGCCTGGAGCCGCCCGCCTCGCTCAGTTGATCGAACGCCCCACCTCGCCGGCTTCATTCACCACCCGCAGCGTGTGCTCCGGCGCGGTGCTGCGTTCCTTGATCACGCCCGGCAGGGCCTCCAGGATCTGATCGGCCACCTGCGCAGGGGGCGCGCCGTTTTGCACGATGTGCAGATCGGCCTGGGCGTAGAGGGGGCGCCGCTGGTTGAGCAGCTCGCTCAGCCGCTGGGCCGGATCTGGGGTGGCCAGCAGTGGCCGCGGTGTGGGGTCGGTGCGGAGGCGCTCCAGCAGCAACGCCTCGGGGGCATCGAGCCAGATCACCACCCCCTGCTGCAGGTGTCCCCAATTCTGCGGCTGGGTCACCACGCCGCCGCCGGTGGCCACCACCAGGGAATGCCAGCTGGCGATCTGATTGAGCACGGCGGCTTCCAGCTGGCGGAAGCCCGCTTCCCCTTCACGGGCGAACAGCTCCGGGATGCTGCAGCCGGCCACCTGCTCGAGGCTGGTGTCGGCATCGAGGAAGCGATAGCCCAGCCGCTCGGCCAGATGGCGGCCGGCGGTGCTCTTGCCGCTGCCCATCATCCCCACCAGATAGAGGTTCAGGCCCTCAAGGCGCTGGCGCAGCTGAGCGTGGGGGTTGGCCATCGGCGCGCAGGCAACGCAGCGGGTCATCTTCTTAATATGGTGCCTTGCACGATGCAGCTATGACTCCGCCCCTCGTGGCGGCGCCTCCGGCGAGCCCGGTGCCCGCCGAACCTGCACCCGCGTTGGCCCATGGCCGCGGCAGGCCCTGCGTGATCACGCGCCGCGCCTGTTTCAGCGCCAGCCACCGCTACTGGCTGCCCGAGCTCAGCCCCGACGACAACCAGGCCCGGTTCGGTGCCTGCAGCCTGGCTCCCGGCCATGGCCACAACTACGAGCTGATCGTGGCGATGGGTGGCCCGCTCGATGCCGATGGCATGGTGCTCAACCTCTCCGATGTGAAGCACGCCATCCGCGCGCAGGTCACCGACCAGCTCGACTTCCGCTTTCTCAACGACGCCTGGCCCGAGTTCGATCTCAGCCAGCCCGGCGGCATGCTGCCCACCACCGAGGCCCTCACCCTGGCGATCTGGCGTCGCCTGGCCCCGCATCTGCCCCTAATGGGCCTGCGCCTCTACGAAACCAACAAGCTCTGGACCGATCTGCTCGGCGATTCCATGGAAGCCTTCCTCACCATCCAGACCCACTTCGCCGCCGCCCATCGCCTGGCCCGGCCGGAGCTGAGCCCTGAAGACAACGACGCCATCTATGGCAAGTGCGCCCGGCCCCACGGCCACGGCCACAACTACCTGCTGGAGGTGAGTGTGCGCGGCCAGATCGATCCGCGCACCGGCATGGTCTGCGACCTGGCGGCCCTGCAGCAGCTGGTGGAGGAGTTGGTGGTGGAGCCCTTCGACCACACCTTCCTGAACAAGGACGTGGCCCATTTCGCCACCACCGTGCCCACGGCGGAGAACATCGCCCTGCACATCGCCGATCTGCTCTCTGCGCCGGTGGCTGCCCTGGGCGCCTCACTCCACAAGGTGCGCCTGCAGGAAAGCCCCAACAACGCCGCTGAGGTGTTCGCTGAGGTGCCCGCTCTGGGCCTGAAGCCCCAGGCCCTCGCAGCGCTTGCCACGGCCTGAGCTCCGTTTGGTGCTGGCGGTCAGCCTGGATGGCCGCCTGGCACCGCCGGCTGGCGGTGCGGCCCAGATCGGTGGCCGTGGCGATCGGCGCGTGCTCGAAGAGGCCCTCGCCTGGGCCGATGGCTGTTTGATCGGGGCGGCCACCCTGCGCCTGCATGGCACCACCTGCCTGATTCATGCCTCCGATCTGCTCGAGCAGCGGGCGCGCGAGGCGCGCGCAGCCCAACCCACGGCGGTGGTGGTGAGCCGCAGCGGCCAGCTGGATCCGCAGTTGCGCTTCTTCCAGCAGCCCCTGCAGCGCTGGTGCCTGGCTCCAGGCCTCGCGGAGCCGCCCCCGGGTTTTGATGCCGCGTTGCCGCTGCCGAACTGGCCAGCGGGCCTGGAGGCACTGGCGGCCTCGGGGCTGCAGAAGCTGGTGCTGCTGGGTGGCGCTGAGCTGGCCGGCGCCCTTCTGGCCGCCGAGCTGGTGGATCAGCTGCAGCTCACGCTCTGCCCGGTGTTGCTGGGCGGAGCGCACACGTGGCTGCCGCCTGTCGTGGCGCTCGAACCCCAGCAATGGCGGTTGCTGGAGCAGCGCTCCCTGGAGGGTGATGAGCTGATGCTGCGCTATGGGCGGATCAGGGCGTGAGCGCTGGTGCCGCTGCAGCCTTGAAGCGCTTGGCCAGCTCGCGGATGGGCACATCCATGAAGCTCTCCGCCGGCAGCCCCAGCAGCCGGCCCGCGCAGCGTTTCACCACCACTTCGCTGTCGTCGCCGAAGCGGCCGGCCAGCAGCTCGGAGATCACACCGAGGCTGCGTCCGCTGCGCTCGGTTTCCTCGATCAGGCAGCGGCTGGTGGGCCCGGCCAGGGCGCGGCAGGGGGGCGCCATGCGCTCCTCGAGGGCGGGTTCGCCACCGCTGGCCCACTGCTGGCAGGCCGAGGTGATGCGCGCCTCCAGCTGGGGACGCATCAGGGTGAGCAGCGGCGCCAGCAGGCCCGCCTGGGCCGGCGGCGTTGCAACCAGCCCGAGCAGCAGAGTCGGCAGCAGCGGCCACCGTCGCCATGCCCTGCCTAGCTTGACCAGCCCCTGGCAGCGCTGATGGCCGAGCTCACTGCACGCTGGCATCACTCCCTGGCGGACATCCCCGAAGCGCAGTGGCATGCCCTGGTTTCGGCTGAATCCCTCCCCTTCTACTCCTGGTCGTGGTTAGTTGGATTGGAGCGCAGCGGCAGTGTTGTGCCCCGGCAGGGGTGGCAGCCCTGCCATCTGGGGGTGTGGCGAGGGGAGCAGCTGATCGCGGTGGCGCCTCTGTATCTGAAGGGGCACAGCTACGGCGAATTCGTCTTCGATCAGTCGTTTGCGCAGTTGGCGGCCCAGCTCGGCCAGCGCTACTACCCCAAGCTGCTGGGCATGAGCCCGGTGAGCCCGGTGGTGGGCTACCGCTTCTTCACGGCACCGGGGGAGGACGCCGCCAATCTCACCCTGCTGATGCTGGAGCTGATCGATGGGTTTTGCCGCGATCACCAGATCTTCAGCTGCAACTTTCTCTATGTGGATCCCCAGTGGCAGCCGCTCGCGGAAGCCGCCGGTTGCGCCACCTGGCTGAATCAGCAGAGTCTCTGGAGCAACCAGAGCTATGGCGATTTCAACGCCTACCTCAGCAGTTTCAACGCCAACCAGCGGCGCAATATCAAGCGCGAACGCCGGGCGGTGCAGGCGGCTGGGCTGCAGGTCACGCCGGTGGTGGGGGAGGCGATCAGCCCCGCCCTGCTCGGCCGCATGCATGGGTTCTACGAGCAGCATTGCGCCCGCTGGGGGCCTTGGGGCAGCAAATACCTCACGCAAGCGTTCTTTGATCACGCCGCCGCGCAGCTCCGCCGCCATCTGGTGCTGTTCAGCGCCCACCGCGGCGATCCCGAGCAGCCGCTGGCGATGTCGCTGTGCGTGCACAGCGAGCAGATGCTCTGGGGACGCTACTGGGGCAGCGATGAGGAGATCGACAACCTCCATTTCGAGGTTTGCTACTACGCCCCGATCGACTGGGCGATCAGCCGCGGCATTCAGCAGTTCGATCCCGGTGCGGGCGGCAGCCACAAACGCCGCCGTGGTTTTCTGGCCCGGCCCCATGCCTCGCTGCATCGTTGGTATCACCCTCGCTTCGATGCGATCGTGCGCGGCTGGTTGCCGGAGGCCAACGCCGAACAGTTGCAGGAGATCGAGGCGATCAATGCCGAGTTGCCGTTCACAGCCAAGCCGCCGGCCCTGCTCGAAACTGCGGCGTAACATCCGCCGATGACGAGCTTTTCAGCAGACCAGCGCCGGGCCCTGGATGAGCGGCTGTCGCAGCGCTTCATTGCCCTCGATCCGGCGGGCTACTTCCTGATCAAGCTCGATCGCGATGCGGGTGAACTGATCGCTGAGCACTACGGCAATGGCATCGATGAGCGAGGCCTGGCCACGGATCCCAACACCGGTGAGGTGATCAGCTGCAAGGGCAGCGGCCCCCGCGAGCCGCTCATGATTTATCGAGCCCGTTCCGCCAAGGAGCTCGGCATGGCCCTCACCGAAGCCGAGGGGCCGCTGCCGATCAGCTGCCTCGATCACGCCCTCTACCTGGGCCGTGAGCTGCAGAAAGCCGAGCACTGCCTAGAGAGCGGCAGCCCCTACATCCAGGACTGATCAGAGCTGCAGGCGCTCGTCGCAGGCTTAAACCGGTTGCAGTTCGCGCGACGGCTCCGCCGGTGTTGACGGCGGCTCGGGCGGCAGGCAGGCCAGCTGTTCCTCGATCTCCCGTGTCACCACAGCGCGGTATTCCTGGAAGTGCTCGTTGTGGGCGAGGGTCACCACAAACTGCTCGAAGTTAGCTGGGTTCCGGCGTGCGACTCGTGCCAGGGAGCGCCAGAAGCGGAAGCGGGTGTTGCGCTTGAAGCCTTGGCGCCAGATCACCGTGGCCAGGGCTTTGATGTCTCTGGCTTCGGGCAGTGCTGATTTGTCAGAGTTTTCGGGCTTGAAGAACGCCTTCCAGCGCGGCACGCCAACTTTTCCGTAGTAGTGGGTAACGCGATCGATGTAGGCGTTGGGTTCGTAGAGCCGGCAGAAGGCATCCACGTATTCGTTGGCGATGTCGCGGATCGGCCGGGTGGGGATGAAGTTGAGCAGGTTGGTCTGATTCACGCCCTTGGCGTCGGCTTTCTCCTGAATCAGCCGGCCTTCTTTCTCCAGGCGATGCCAGAGGCCGGTGTTGGGGAGGGCCTGCAGCATGCCCATCATCGCGGCGGGGATGCCGGTGCGGCTCACGAAGCGCACGATGCGATCGCCGGCGCCGGTTTGTTCGCCGTCGAAGCCAATGATGAATCCAGCCATCACACGGATGCCATAGCTGGTGATCCGATCCACCGACTCCTCCAGGGAGCTGCGGGTGTTCTGGTGTTTCCCGGCCACTGAGAGGCTGGCTTCATCCGGTGTTTCGATGCCCAGAAACACCGCCTCAAAACGGGCTTCGGCCATCATCCGCATCATTTCCTCGTCGGAGGCCAGATCCACGGAGGCTTCGGTGGTGAAGCTGAACGGATAGCCCCGTTCGATCTGCCATTCCTTGATGGCGGGGAGCAGCAGCTTGGCGTTGCGCTTGTTGCCGATGAAGTTGTCATCCACCAGGAAGATGGCGCGCCGCCAGCCCAGGTCGTAGAGGCGTTGCAGCTCGGCAACCAGCTGCTCGGGGGTTTTGGTGCGGGGTTTGCGCCCGTAGAGCACGATGATGTCGCAGAACTCGCACTGGAACGGGCAGCCGCGCGAGAACTGCACGCTCATTGAGTCGTAGGCATCGAGCTCGAGCAGGTCGAAGCGCGGAATGGGCGTGCCGGTGACGTCCGGTTTGTCGCCATTGGCGGAAAAGCGACCGCCCTGTTCGCCGCGTTCGATCGCTTCGATGAACAGCGGCAGGGTGATCTCACCCTCGTCGAGCACCTTGAAATCGGCCAGATCCAGCTCCGGTGCATCCGGTGTGGAGCTGGCGAACGGGCCACCCACGGCCACGGGCAGGCCCCGTTGCTTGGCGCGGGCGATCTGCACGGCCATGTCGGCCTTCTGCACGATCATTCCTGAGATCACCACCAGCTCAGCCCAAGCCCACTCGGCTTCGGTGACTTCGCGCACGTTGCGATCCACCAGCTTCATCTCCCAGTGCTGGGGCAGCAGGGCGGCAACGGTGACCATCCCCAACGGGGGAAGGAGAACCTTGCGGTTCACCAGCTCCAGGATCTTTTCGTAGCTCCAGAAGGTTTTGGGGAACTCCGGATAGATCAGCAGAGTGCGCATGCCGTGATCGATCGATCCTCAGGATCAGGAGCAACGGCTCGCCCCGAGTGGGACAACCGGTTGTGGTTGATCAACCCTAAGTGGACCCGTGGGCTGTGGTGGGTTCTGCTGTAATGGGACGGCATTCGCCGACACACGCAGCCATGGGTCCAGTGATTTACCTCGCCATGGTGGGTGGTGGCCTGGTGGCTGCAGCGGCCATTTCCTTCGTGCTGCGCGGCATCAAGCTGATCTGACGATCAGGCCAGGCGCGTGCGCCCCTGAAGCAGTAGCTCGGCCACTCCCAGCCCTGCTCCCAGCACACCGAGCAGGGCGAAACAGCTCCACAGCCCTCCGGGGAGTGTTTGCGTGAGGCATGCGGCCACCAGACCGCTGATGCCCCCTCCCCCCAGGAAGGCGATCTGCCCGAGCCCGGCCATCCGGCCCCGCAGCACCTGGGGTGCATGCACCTGGATGATCAGGTTGGTTCCGGCGAGTAGTAGGGCCGTTCCTGCCCCGATCACGAAGGCCATCGCCAGCCCCCAGGCCTGCGGTGCCGGTGCTGCCAGCCCCAGCTGACCGAGGCCACTCAGCAGCGCGCTGCCTCCGAGCAGCAAGCCAGGCCTGCGACCGAGCGGCTGTGCATTCCGCTGCAACACCACGCCGGCGCTGATGCTGCCGCAGGCAATCACGCTGGTGAACAGGCCGAGGGCCATGGGGCTCGGCCCCAACAGCTTCAAGGCCATCAATGGGGCCAGGCCTGGATGGAAGAACCCCACCAGGCAGGCCACACCGGTGAACAGCAGCACATGGCGCAGGCCTGGTCCGCAGTCGCGCCAGGCGGTGCGGAGGCTGGCGCCGCTGCCACGTTCGCTGCGCCGCTCGCGCTCGCGGTGTGGCGCCATCAGCCAGATCAGGGTGCTGATCGGCAGCAGGTAGGTGGCTGCATCGAGCCCCAGGGCCAGGGTGGGGCCGGTGGCGGCCAGCAGCAGTCCGCCCAACGGCGGACCCACCAGCTTGCCCACGTTGAAGATCACCGAAAAGCTGGCCAGATAGGGGCCGAGCTGCTCCGGTGTATCCACCAGCAGGGCCACATATTTGTTGCGGGCCGTGAGCTCATAGGCGCTGGCCACACCGATGCCCAGGGTGCTGAGCAGCAGCAACACATCCTGTTGGCCGCCGCTGCTGATCGGGATGGCGATGGCACCGAGCACCGCCGCCGCCAGCAAGGCCCATTGGGCCCGGATCAAGACGCGCTCACTGCCCAGGCGGTCGGTGAGCACACCGGCCGGGCCGCTCACCACCAGGGTGGGCAGGGTGAGCAGGGCGAAGTGCAGCCCCAGCAGCAAGGGATTGCCCGCTCCCTCCATCAGCAACCAGCCCTTGGCGGTGAGGCCGGCAAAGGAGCCGGCTGTGCTCAGGCCCGAAGCCAGCAGAAAGGTGGTGCGTTGGTGTCGGGTGAGCCGGCGCCGCAGCCGCGTGAAGGATGCGATCAAGAGGCCGCCTGGCGGGCTGCGAGTGCATCACTCACCATCGCCCGGGCTCCCACCACTTCACCGATCAGGTCGTAGGTGTCGGCTGCGGTGATCCGCACCGGCACCATCGTGCCCGGGGCGGCGCAGAGGCCCCCCTCACCGGGCAGCACCCGCACCTCGCCATCCACTTCAGGGGCGAAGCGGGCGCAGCGGCCGATCATCTCGCCGGTGCTGGGGTTTTCCTGCTCGATCAGCACATCCACAATCCGGCCCACCCAGGCGGCATTGCGCTCGGCGGCGATCGGTTGTTGCAGGGCCATCAAGCGGTTTTTGCGCTCCTGCGCGATCTCGGCCGGCACCTGGTTGGGCAGGTCGGCCGCCGGGGTGCCGTCTTCGGGGGAGAAGGTGAACACGCCCACGTGATCGAAGCGCTGCTCGGCCACAAAATCGAGCAGGTGTTGGAACTGCTCCTCGGTTTCTCCGGGGAAGCCCACGATGAAGGTGGTGCGCAGCACGGCGTCAGGCAGCTGCTCACGGATGCGCCGCAGCACACCACCGGTCACGTCGGCCTGCCAGGGACGATTCATCGCCCGCAGCACCTCCGGGTGGCTGTGTTGCAGCGGTAGATCCAGGTAGGGCAGCACGTTGGGCACCTCCCGGTAGGCCGCCAGCACCGCTTCGGTGAGGCCGGTGGGATAGGCGTAGTGCACGCGGATCCAGGGGATCTCCACCTCGCCCAGGGCCCGCAGCAGCTCCGCCAGCTGCGGCTTGCCCGCCAGATCGAGGCCGTAATTGGTGGTGATCTGGCTGATCAGCACCAACTCCTTCACCCCCTGGGCGGCCAGCTGCTCGGCTTCGGCCACGATGCTCGCGATCGGGCGTGAGCGCTGATCGCCGCGCAGGTGGGGAATGATGCAGAAGGCGCAGCGGTAGTCGCAGCCTTCGGCCACCTTCAGGTAGGCGATGGCTTCGCTGGTGGTGCGGTAGCGGGGCAGATGCTCGTCGGCCACGAAGGTGGGGTTGGCACTCACCTGCTTCACCCGTTCGCCCGCTTCCACCCGCTCCAGCACGCTCACGATGTGCTGGTAGTCGCCGGTGCCGACAATCGCCCGGGCCTCAGGCAGGCTCTCGAGCAGTTCCTCCTGGAAGTGCTGGGCTAGGCAGCCGGCAATGATCAATTCCTTGCCCTGCTCTGCCAGTTCCACCAGGGTGCGCACCGATTCCTCGCGGGCGTCCTGGATGAAGCTGCAGGTGTTCACCACCACCACGTTGGCGTCTGCCTCATCGGCGCTGACGCCATAGCCGGCCTGGGCCAGCAGGCCGAGCATGTGCTCGGTGTCCACCCGGTTTTTCTCGCAGCCCAGGTGGGCGAAGGCCACGGTGGGTTTGGTGGGTGAGTTGGTGGGCACAGGGGCAGCGGATGGCGAGGCGGTTTGGCTCATTCGATGGCTGGATGGCGGCCGCGCGCAGGCCAATCCTTCACCCTACCGAGAGGTGCTGCCTGCCTTGGCCCATGCCTGCCACAATCGGCCCAGCAGTGCGCACGGTTCTGTGACCTCCTCCCGCCTCAGCGAGCGCCTGGCAGGCCAGCGGCGCCGCGGTGATTCCGGCAGCAAGTGGATCCGGGTGGCCATGGCCGTGCTGGCCACCATCGGCGTGATCGACACCGGTTCGATCACCTTGAAGAAGTGGGGGTTGCTCGGGGCCCTGAGCTGCAGCAGCCAGAGCTTCTTCGGTTGCAACGGCTGCGAAAAGGTGCTCTCCAGTGCCTGGGGGAGCTTGTTGGGTCAGCCGCTGTCGCTGTTTGGCTTCCTGGCCTACGCCGCGATGCTGCTCATGGCGGTGCTGCCGCCGGTGCTGCAGGGCGAAGCCCGCCAGAACCTTGCCGAGCGCAGCTGGTGGGGGATGGCGCTGCTCAGCACGGGCATGACCGTGTTCAGCGCTGTGCTGCTGGGGGTGATGGCCTTCGCCATCCGCGACTGCTGCCCCTTCTGCATTCTCTCGGCGGTGCTGAGCACCAGCCTGTTGGTGCTCAGCCTGGTGGGCGGCGATTGGCCGGATCGTGGTCAGCTGGTGTTTCGCGGGGTGATCACAGCTCTGTTGGTGGGCGTCATCGGTGTGGGCTGGGCGGCGTCGGTGGGGCAGCCCGTGGCGGAAACTGGCAAGGGTGTGCCGATGCCCGTGCGCTCGGAGAGCACGCCGGCCGCCCTCGCCTTGGCCGAACAGCTCACCGCCAAGGGGGCAAAGATGTACACGGCCTACTGGTGCCCCCACTGCCATGAGCAGAAGGAGCTGTTCGGGCGGGAAGCCACCACCAAGCTCACGGTGATCGAATGTGCCCCCGACGGCCGCAACAGCCAGAAGGAACTGTGCGATGCCAAGAAGATCGAGGGCTACCCCACCTGGGAAATCAATGGCCAGCTCGATTCCGGCATGAAGCCCCTGGCCAAGCTGGCGCAGCTGATCGGCTACAAAGGGCCGGCGCTCAACTGAGCGCTCCAGCTACCGCCTCCAGCCACTGCTTCGGTGCTGATCGCCCGGCCCCGCTGCTGAATGGTGTGGCGCTGCCAAAACGGCTGTGCGGCTGGTGCATCCACCCGGAAGTGCCCGCCGCGGCTCTCCTGCCGGAACAAAGCCGCCTGCAGCAGCAGCTGGGTCACCACCAGCCGCTGCTGCAGGTCGTGGCTGCGGCTGATCCAGGCGGCTGCGGTTGGTTCCAGTTCCCAGTGATGAGCGTGGGTCAGCGCGCTGGCCTGCTGCAGCCAGCCATCACCCGCCAGGGTGTCTGCGAAGCAGGTGCTGCTGGCCAGAGCCGCCTGAAGAGCAGCCGGCTTGCGTTCCACTCCCGCCGCCTGCCAGCAGAGGCTGCGCAGGGATTGGATCGAGCGCTCCAGCTGCCTGAACTGCGGCCCCGTGGGGATCTCGCCGGGAGCTGCGGTCTGCAGGGGCTGCGAGGGCGCTGACGTGGTGGCCGCCGGCAGCTCCAGCTGCAGCAGCTGCCTGGCGAACACCAGGCATTCCATCAGCGAATTGCTGGCCAGGCGGTTGGCCCCATGCACGCCGCTGCTGGCGGTTTCGCCAATGGCGTAGAGCCCGGGGACCGTGGTGGCGGCGTTGTGATCGGTGCGGATGCCGCCCATCCAGTAGTGGGCCGCGGGCGCCACTGGAATCGGTGTGGTGGTGGGTTCGAGCCCCAGTTCACGGCAGCGCCCCAGGATTGTGGGGAACTGTTGCTCCAGCCGCTGCCGCCCCACCGGCCGCAGATCCAGCCACACGTGTTGGGTCTGTTGGGCGCGCATGCATTGCACAAGGGCCCGGCTCACCGCATCGCGCGGTGCCAGATCCCCCTGGGGCAAGTGGCTCACGGGGCTGTTGCCATGGGCATCGAGCAGGCGGGCACCTTCGCCCCGCACCGCCTCTGAGATCAGGAAATGCGGCGCCCCCGGCAGCATCAGCGCCGTGGGATGAAACTGCACAAATTCCAGGTCGCGGATCAGGGCTCCCGCCTGCCAGGCCATGGCGATTCCATCGCCGCTCGCCTGACAGGGGTTGGTGGTGTTGGCGTAGAGGTGCCCGCCTCCGCCGGTGGCCAGCACCACAGCTCGGGCCCGCAACCAGCGCAGGCTGCCGGCGTGCAGCATCTGTAGTCCGCAGCAGCGGCCCTCCTCAACCCAGAGCTGTAGGGCCAGCGCACCCTGCAGCCGTAGCAGGTCAGGGCGCTGCAGGGTGCGCCGCTCCAGGGCATCCACCAGGGCACCGCCGGTGCGGTCTTGGGCGTGCAGTACCCGGCGGTGGCTGTGGGCGGCCTCCAGGGTGGTGCTCAGCACATCCCCCTGCCGATCGAAGTCCATCCCCAGGTCGAGTAGGCGCTCTACGCAGGCCGGTGCCTCCCGCACCAGCAGCTCCACGGCCGGCGGATCACAGAGGCCAGCGCCTGCCCTGAGCGTGTCATCACGATGACTCTCAAAGCTGTCCTCCGGGCGGGTCACCGCTGCAACCCCGCCCTGGGCCCAACGACTCGACGAGCGGGGCGCATGGTCCTTGCTGAGCAGCAGCACCCGCAGGCCAGCGGGCAGCTCCAACGCTGCCATCAGACCAGCGGCGCCGCCGCCGACCACGATCACGTCCCAGTTGGAGGGCAGTTGCAGCATCGAGCCCGAGGGGGCAGGGCAATAAAAAAGCCGCCGGGAGGGCCCGACGGCTGGAACCGGTGAAAACTATGGAAGGAGCGGATTCTGGCGGCCGCTCTGACGATCAGCGGTATTGACCGTCGTTGATGCGATCGAAGCCTTCGTTCAGGGCAATCGAGGGGGGGGTTACGGTGAAGTTGGCCTTGTATTTCTCCACCAGCTCCTTCTGGCGATCGGTCAGATCCAGCTGGAAGAGGTCGTCAACACTGTTGTAGGGGCCACCGAGCACGATCTTGCCGGCCAGGGTGGGATACATGCCGGGGAACGCCTGGAAACGGCGAACCGAGCAGTTGTTGAGGTCGATCTTGTCGCCGCGCTCGGCGATCTTCTCGTCAGCCACGTTGCGCAGATCGGCCGCCTGGGCTGCCGGGGCGATCACCAGGCTGAAGAGCAGGCCGGCCAGCAGCACGCCACTCATGAGCCACGAAACCAGCCGTTTCATCGAACACTCCGTCTGAACGGGAATCACAGGGGCTGCCAAGCAGCCTTGCAAACCTACAGGTGAGTTGCCGTGAGCCCCAACTCCGCTGGGCAGGCTTTTGCAGTTCTTCAGATCAGGCCACTGAGCTGAGGGGCCCAAAGGGCGGCCGCCAGAAACAAACCATCCACCGCCAGGGTGGTGGCCACCGCTGATCCAGCCAGGCGCCAGGCCGGGTCGGGATGTTGCCAGGTGCGCTGGCACAGGCGGATCAGCAGGGCTGCGGCTAGCAGAGTGATCCCCAGGGGGAGTGGTTGCAGCACCTGCAGGGCGGCCTCGTGCAACAGCCCGGCGGCCTGATCGAGGGGGGCGTTGAGCACCTCGGTCCAGCGCTGCATCACGCCGGTGAGGGCCATCACACCATCCGTGCAGGCCGTGCCCAGCAGCGAGGCGAGATAAAAACTGGCAGCCAGGCGCCAGCGGCCGCGCAGGCCACCCAGGGCCAGGGGCAGGGCGAAGGCCTCAATCGGCAGGTGCCAGAGCGGGTGCAGCCGCAGCCATCCCCAGAACAGGCAGCCCCCCAGCCAGCTGCCGCTGAACCCCACGAGCAGGGTGCCCGCATCGCTGAGGCGCCGATCGTTGTGCTGCGCCAGCAGCACGCCGCAGAGCAGCAGGGGAGCGGTGAACAGCGCAGCGCTGAACGGCGCCAGTCGCACCCAGGGGGCCTGCAGGAACACGGGCAGGGCCACCAGCAGGGCGCCCGCCAGGGTCAGCGGCAACGCTGCTGGCTGCACCGGCACGCCGAGGCGCTGCGGAACCCGCAGCGCGGTGGTGCTCAGGGGCGTCGCTGTGAGGCTGGGCTGAACCCCGATCACCCGCGTGTGAAGAAAGTTGTGCAACCTTAGAGGACTTGCCTTGTCTCGCAGCGGCTGGTCAGGCAGCGCCGCTCGGCATAGGGTCTGGCGATGCAAACCCCCGTTGCGGTGATCGCTGCCGCCTCGCCCGCCCAACCGCTGGGCTGGCTGGAAACCTGTTGGCACTATCTGGTGCTGGGCGTGGTGCAGGGGCTCACGGAGTTCCTGCCGATCAGCAGCACGGCGCATCTGAAGGTGGTGCCGGTGTTGCTGGGCTGGGGTGATCCGGGTGTGGCGGTCACCGCGGTGATCCAGCTGGGCAGCATCCTGGCGGTGATCACCTATTTCCGGCAGGACCTGCGCCAGGTGTGGGCCGGCGTGGTTGCAGGCGTGCGCCAGCGCCGCTGGCAGGAGCCTGAAGCCAGGCTCGGCCTGGCCATTGCCCTCGGCACGGTGCCGATCGTGCTCGCCGGGCTGGCGATCAAGCTGCTGGTGGCCGACTTTGACCAGTCGCCCTTGCGCAGTCTCAGCTCGATTGCGGTGGTGTCGATCGTGATGGCTCTGCTGCTGGCACTCGCTGAACAGCTCGGCAGCCGCCGCCGCCTGCTCCAGCAGGTGCAGGTGCGCGATGGCCTGCTGGTGGGGTTGGCCCAGGCCCTGGCGGTGATCCCCGGCGTCTCCCGCTCCGGCAGCACGCTCACCGCCTCTCTATTGGATGGCTGGAATCGCGCTAATGCTGCCCGTTTTTCCTTTCTGCTCGGTATTCCGGCCATCACCCTGGCTGGCTTGGTGGAGCTGAAGGAGGCCTTCAGTCAGCCGGTGGCCGGCGGTGTTCTGCCGCTGCTGGTGGGGATCGTGTCGGCGACGGTGGTGTCGTGGTTGGCGATCGCCTGGCTGTTGCGCTTCCTGCAGAACCACAGCACCTGGTGGTTTGTGGGCTACCGCCTCTTTTTCGGCTTCGGGCTGCTGCTCTGGTTAGGCCGCGGTCAGACTGGGTGACACGCTGATCGGGCTGGAGCTGTGTGGAAGGAACCGTCGGCCGGCGTGCCGTTGGTGGAGGCCGGGGAGCAGCGCTTGCCGCAGCCGGCTCTGGTGGATGCGGTGGAGCCCGAGTCGATCGGCGATGAACTGGGGATTCAGCCCGGCGACCGCTTGCTGAGCATCAATGGCGTGCGGCCCCGTGATCTGATCGATCTGCAGTTTCTGGTGAGCACGGAGGAGCTCACGCTGGAGGTGCAGGATCCCGATGGCTCGATCCATGTGGTGGAGCTGGAGAAGGATGCCGATGAAGGGCTGGGGCTGGCCTTCAGCGAGGCCCTGTTTGACGGCCTCAAGCAGTGCAATAACCACTGCCCCTTTTGCTTCATCGATCAGCAGCCGCCCGGCCATCGCCGCAGCCTGTATCTGAAGGACGACGACTACCGCCTCAGCTTTCTCTACGGCTCCTATCTCACCCTCACCAACCTCACGACGGCCGACTGGCAGCGCATCGAGGAGCAGCGGTTGTCGCCGTTGTTTGTGTCGGTGCACGCCACCGATCCGGAGTTGCGCTCGCGCCTGCTGGTGAACCCCCGGGCCGGATTGCTGCTCGAGCAGCTGGCCTGGTTTCAGCAGAGGGAGCTGCAGATCCATGCCCAGGTGGTGGTGTGTCCTGGCTTGAACGATGGGCCGGCGTTGGAGCGCACCCTCCGCGATCTGGCCGGTTTTGCCGGTGGTGACTGGCCAGCGGTGCTGTCGGCTGCGGTGGTGCCGGTGGGTCTCACCCGCTACCGGCCTGAGGGAGATGGGCTTGTTCCTGTGGACCGGCCCTGCGCCCAACGGGTGATCGCTCAGGTGGAGACCCTGCAGCAGGGTTTCATGGCCGAACTGGGCAGCCGCTTCGCCTGGCTTTCGGATGAGTGGTATCTGATGGCGGGATACCCGCTGCCCCCGCGGGACGACTACGAAGATCTGCCCCAAGAAGGCAACGGGGTGGGCAGCATCCGCGCCTTCCTTGAGGCGATGGATGAGGCCACTGCTGCCCTGCCGTCTGGCTTGCCGCAGCCGCGTCGCGTCAGCTGGGTGGTGGGGCTGTTGGTGGCAGAGGCGCTGCAGCCGGCCGTGGATCGGCTCAATGCGGTGGAGGGGCTCGAACTGCTGCTCCACGGTTTGCCCAGCCCCTACTGGGGGCAGGATCAGGTGGTGACGGGCCTGCTCACCGGATCGGATCTGCTGGAGGGTCTGGCCGAGCGCGACCTGGGCGACGAACTGCTGCTGCCTGCGGTGATGCTGCGGCAGGGTGAACCGCTGTTCCTCGATGATCAGCGCCTGGAAACCGTTGCGGCCCAACTGCCTGTGCCGTTGCGGCTGGTGGGAGGTGCAGCTGAGATCGTGGCTGCCTGTCTGGGCAGTGCCGGCTGAGCTGTCTAAGCTCGCGCAGCAACCTTTTCGCTGGGCAGAGTTTTTCGGTGGCACGTTCCTATAAGGCCTGGCTTGCGGGTGCCGGCGCTGGCCTGCTGGCCACCAGCACCGCCGCTCTGGCCCAGGAGCAGCTGCTCGATCCGCTACCGACGCCTCTGCCTCTGGCGCCGGCCGAGAAGGGAGCACGGCCCAGAACTGATCCCAGCGTGCTCGCTCCAGCTGCGATCAAGCTCGATCCAGCGCTGCAGCGTTTGGCCGCTCCCGCTGCGTTGGGGCTGCCCAACAAGCCGGAGCAGGTGCGCATCGTGGAGTTGCGACCGCTCTCGCTCAAAGATGTTGAAAATCTCGCGGAAGTTAACAATCCCAACCTGAAGGCCATCGCTTCTCAGGTGGATCAGGCGCAAAGCAACCTGCGTTCCCAGATCGCGGCTTGGTATCCAACCCTCAGCATCAGCGCCAACAACTTTCCCGGCTACACCGGCGGCAATCAGGCCACCACCCGCAAGGTGCCCAGCCCAGTCCCGGGTCTGCCAGCCACTACCCAGGAGAACTACACCTCCACCAGTCGCTGGGCGATGGCAGGCACCCTCTCGGCCCAGTGGGATCTGATCAACCCGCAGCGCGTGCCTCAGATTTCAGCGGCCCGCGATCAGTTTGAGCAGGCGAAGAACCAATATTTGATCTCCCTGCGCGAGTTGCGGCTGCAGGCCTCCCAGGCCTACTTCCAGCTGCAGCTGAGCGACGACACCGTGCGCATCGGTCAGGAATCGGTGCGGGCCTCGTTGGTGAGCCTGCGCGATGCCCGCGCCCGCTTCCAGGCCGGTGTGGCCACCAAACTCGAGGTGCTGGAGGCGGAAACCCAGCTGGCGCGCGACCAGCAACTGCTCACCAATTCGTTGGCCGACCAGTCGATCGCGCGGCGCAGTCTGGCTCGCCTGCTCGATCTGCCCCAAAACATCAGCCCCACCGCCAAGGAACCGCTCCGTCCCCTCGGCGTCTGGACACCCTCCCTGCAGGAGAGTGTGATTGCGGCCTTCGCCTTCCGCGAAGAGCTCGATAACGCCCTGCTGGATATCTCTGCGGCCAATAGCCAGGCCAACAGTGCGATCGGTGCTGTTCAGCCGTTCCTCAGCATCTTCAACAACCTCACCGGCTTCCGCTATCAAGGCAACGAGCAGGTGGTGGTGGATCTGCCGGGCGCCAGTGGCTGGGCGGTGGAAAACTCCATCGGCCTGCAGGCCCGCTGGAACATCTTTGATGGTGGCGCCGCCCGCGCTCAATACCGCCAGGCCAAGCAGCGCGCCCAGGAAAACACCTTCAACTTCGCCAGCACCCGCGACAAGCTGCGCTTCGAGGTGGAGGAGAGCTTCTATCAACTGCGCCAGGCCAACCGCAACATTCAGACCACCTCTCGCGAGGTGATCTCCTCCCGTGAATCGCTGCGGCTGGCTCGGTTGCGCTTCCAGGCCGGTGTGAGCACCCAGCGGGAAGTGGTGGACAACCAGCGTGATCTCACCCAGGCCGAGGTGCGTTACGCCACGGCCCTCGCGCAATACAACAACAACCTGGCGCTTCTGCGTCGCCGCACCGGCCTCGATCAGGTTGCCGTCTGCCAGAGCGCCAACCTCCCCTCCGCAAAACCTGTGGCTGAAGGGATGGACAACGTGCCGGTTCCGCCCGAGCCCCTGCAGCCCGCTTGCCAGGCGGCCGCACCCGGAGCCGCCCGATCGATCTAACGTCAGTGGTCAGCTGAAGGCTTCCAGCTGTCTCTTCCTCTTCCTCGTTTGTTGCGGCTCGGCCTGTTTCAAGGTTGCGTGGGCTGCTTGGCCGTGATCTTTGTGGGCCTGCTCAATCGGGTGATGCTCACGGAGCTCGGATTTCCGGGCCTGCTCGTGGGTGGTGCCCTTGCTTTTGAGCAGTTGGTGGCACCGGCCCGCATCCTCTTTGGCCAGCTGTCGGATGCCTATCCCCTGGCGGGGCGCCATCGCACGCCCTACATCTGGATCGGCACCGCCCTGTTCTGCAGCCTGGCGGTGCTGGTGGTGCCGTTGATCTTCCATTTGCACCGGGCCCTGCAAGCCGGCTCTCTCTGGGAGATCGTGCTTGGGGCCGCGGCGCTCTGCGGCCTCTCAGCTTGCTATGGCCTGGCGGTTTCCCTGGCCACCACCCCCTACCTCGCCTTGGTGATCGACAGCACCAGCGAGGCTGAACGCCCGAGGGCCGTGGGGTTGATCTGGTGTTTGCTCACCGTGGGCATCGTGGCGGGCGCGATCGCCAGTTCGATCTGCCTGAAAAGCCTCGACGGGGTAAGCGATCCGGCAGTGCTTGCGCCTGCGCTCACCAGCTTCATGGCGCGACTGGCCCTTGTGGTGGTGGTGCTCACCGTGATCGCCACCTGGGGCATCGAACCGGCTCAGGCTCAAGCGCCTCTCAGCCGTGCAGCCGATCGTGAGGATGCGATCACCCTTTCAGCTGCCTGGCGGCTGATCACCTCTAGCCGCCAGGTGCTGGTGTTCTTCTGCTTTTTGATGGCGTTCACCCTGGCGGTGTTCCTGCAGGATCCAATCCTGGAGAGCTACGGCGGTGAGGTGTTTGGGCTGCCGATCGCGGCCACCGCCTCCCTCAGCGCTATTTGGGGGATGGGCACTCTGGCGGGTTTGCTGCTGGCGGGCTTCTGGTTGGTGCCGAAGCTGGGCAAATTTGCTTGTGCCCGCCTGGGTTGCCAGCTGATTCTGGCCTCCCTGGTGCTGCTGGCGCTGGTGGGCTTCACCGGCCAGCCCGAGGCCCTCAAGCTCGTGCTGGCTGGTTTTGGCCTTGCCACAGGGATCGGCACCAATGCCACCCTGGTGTTGATGTTGGATCTCACCCTGCCGCAAGTGGCTGGCACCTTCGTGGGTGTTTGGGGCCTGGCGCAGGCCTATTCCAGGGCTGCGGGCAAGGTGTTGGGTGGCGGCCTCCTGGATCTGGCTCGCTCCCTCACCCCGGGCAGTGAGGCGTTCCCGCCCTATGCCGCCGTGTTTCTGCTGGAGGCGGCCATTGCTGTTCTGGCGCTGGTGCTGCTGACTGGCGTCAACCTGCGTCAGTTCAGAGACGATACCGCCCGGAGCCTCGATCGTGTTCTTGCCGTGGAGCTGGGATGACCACTGTTCCGATTCGCATGCCGGAGGGGTTGGATGCCCTGGGATCCCTCCTCGATCGGGTGGCTGAGCGTCAGCGCCAGGACTTCGGCCAGCTGGATTCCGAAGCCAAGGCCGACGGCAGCCTGATCACCGCCTGTGATCGCTGGAGTGACGCCACGCTGGTGGAGGGCCTGGCGCAGCTCTATCCCGGTGAAGGTGTGCTCAGCGAAGAAGGCAGCCAGCAGGTGCCGGGCACCGATGCGTTCTGGGTGGTGGATCCCCTCGATGGCACCACCAACTTCGCCGCGGGCATTCCTTATTGGGCCATCTCGATGGCGCGGTTTGAGGGGGGTGTGCCGGTGTTGGGTGTGTTGGATGTGCCGCCGTTGCGGCAGCGGATCGTTGCGATTCGTGGTGGTGGGGCCTGGCGGAAGCACAACAAACTGCAGCCCCCCTCGGCGCGCAATCAGGTAGCGGGCTGCGCCTCGCTGTGCAGTCGCTCGATCGGCGTGCTGCAGAAGCTTCCCAACCAGCGCTTCCCCGGCAAGATCCGCCTGCTGGGGGTGGCCAGCCTCAATCTGGTGAGTGTGGCCATGGGGCAAACCATCTCAGCTCTGGAAGCCACGCCCAAGATCTGGGACCTGGCGGCGGCCTGGCTGGTGCTGCAGGAGCTCGACTGTCCGATGCGCTGGTTGGTGCGTGATCCTGCGGCGTTGCTGGCCGGTGAAGATCTTTCCCAGGCCAATTTCCCAGTGCTGGCAGCGCGTGACTCTGAAACGCTGGCCACCTTCAAGCCCTGGGCTGACGCGCTGGTGTCGCCTGGTTGACAAAGGCGCGGTGACCGGTGTTATGGTTTTGGACTGCGCCGTCCCCGAGAGGTGGAAGGAGCAGGAACCGAAAGACCCCCGAGAGATCGGTGTTGTAGGTTCATTTGGC
>VGPW01000023.1 GCA_016882545.1 Cyanobacteria bacterium M_surface_10_m2_179
CCCGCCTCGATCACGGTGACCGGGATGGATCTGCCTTCGTCGTCGAAGAACTGGGACATGCCCAGTTTCTTCCCAAGAATGCCGATGGACATAAGTAGGGAGAAACGCCAGCAGGACCACCACTCCGCTGGAGTGGCGCGGCTGAATCGAATGGCGCAGTTGGGCCGGATCGAAGCTGCGTTAACCGGTGCAAACCGGGCGGCGGCTGAGATTCGGTTGGGCTAGCGGCGTCGAAACAGCGTGGGCTGGGACTTGCTGAGGCATCGAGGACAAGCCTTAAAACCTGGATCAGCAGTTTCCCGGTGACTCTGAAGAGCCACACGGGCCCGGGAAGGCCGCCACCACTGGCGACCTTGTGCAGTGCGCTGGAGGCCCGGCTAGCGGACGGGCACAGTTGCAATTGCACAAGCAGCCATTGTATCCCACGGCCTTACCCCCCAGGTTGCGGGGGCGTCCTGCCAGACTCGGCCCAGCCTTGAAGCGCCCCATGCCTCTGCTGCTCACCGGCCGTGGTTTCCGCCAGGAGCTTGAGCGGGCCGGCGTCCTTGCCCTCTACGCCCCGCTGGAAGGCGGCGCTGAGACGCGGCTGCTGCGCAGGCTGCGGGCTGCAGGCTATCGGGCTCAGATCACATCAGCGCGGGGGCTCGGCGATCCCGAAGCCTTTCTGTTCCAGCAGCACGGCGTGCGGCCACCCCACCTGGGCCACCAGAGCGTCGGCCGGGGTGCTGCCGTGGGCGAGGTGCAGATGGCGGCGCCCCAGCTCGGCCACCTCCTTGAGGGAACGGCACCGGTGGTGCTGTGGTTGCTCGAAGGCCAGGTGCTCTCCCAGGCCGAGCTGGCCTCGTTGCTGGAGATCACCCGCCGTGAACCGCGCTTGAAGATCGTGGTGGAGCTGGGCGGCGCCCGTGCCCTGCGCTGGCAGCCGCTGGCCTCCGTGCTCGCCCAGACGGCTTGAGCGGCGGCGGCCGGCCTGAAGCGGCCCTCGCATCAGGGCGCTGGGTGAAATTGATCTGCGGCGCCGGTAATAACGACCTCGCCGCCATCGAAGACCTCTGCGCCATCTACAGCCTGGCGGGAGTGCACTGCATTGATGTGGCCGCCGATGCCGCCGTGGCAGCCGCGGCCCGGCGCGGCATGGCGTGGGCGGAGGCGCAAGGTGCCGCGACCCCCTGGCTGATGCTCAGCCTGAGCGATGGCGCCGACCCCCACTTCCGCAAGGCCCACTTCGATCCGCTGCGCTGCCCCAGCGATTGCCCGCGCCCCTGCCAACGGGTCTGCCCGGCCCTGGCGATCGGCAAGAGCGGTGGGGTGTTGGCCGAACGTTGCTACGGCTGCGGCCGCTGTTTGCCGGCCTGTCCGCTGGGGCTGATCGAGGAGCAGCAGGTGTTGCTCAGCGCCGAGGCCGTGCCAGCCCTGCTGGCGGCCGTGCAGCCCGATGCGGTGGAGCTGCACACCCAGGCGGGCCGCCAGCAGGCCTTCGCGGCGCGGCTCACCCAGGTGCAGGCCAGCGGGGTGAACCTGAAGCGGTTGGCGGTGAGCTGCGGGCTGGAACGGGGCGCCCAGGGGCGCAGCAGCACAAACTGCGACACAGGCACCGGCAACAGCAGCGACCCCCTGAGCGCCCGCGAACTGGCCGCCGAGCTCTGGCAACGCTTTGCCGTGGTGCGGCAGGCGGGGCTCGCACCGCTCTGGCAGCTCGATGGCCGGCCGATGAGCGGTGACGTGGGGGCTGGAACCGCCCGCGCCGCGGTGCAGCTGCTGCGGGCGATCCGCCCCTGGGCACCGCCGGGCCCCCTGCAGCTGGCCGGCGGCACCAATGCCAGCACCGCCGCGCTGCTGGGCCCTGGGGATGGAGCCGCTGGCGTGGCCTTCGGCGGCATGGCCCGCAGCCTGCTGCAGCCGCTGCTGCTGGAGGCCGAGGCCACAGGCTGCTCATTGCGACAGCATCAGCCGCTGCTGGATCAGGCGTTGACGCTGGCCCGGGGGCTGCTCGCGCCCTGGTTGGCCCGCTGATGGCTAGAACGCGTGTTCAGGAGTTTCCCCCGAGCGCCGGCTCCTGCCCCCGTGATGGCTTCCGCTCCGATCACCCCCCAGCGCATCACCGACGACCTCGATCGGCTGCTGGCGGTGCTGCCGGCAGCGGTGCGCGCAGCGCTGGAGCCGGCTGAAGCGCGCGAGCAGCTGCTGGAGGTGGTGCTTGATCTGGGCCGGGTGCCCGAGGCCCGCTACCCGGGTCGGGCCGTGAGCCTGGGCGACGCCGTGGTGGAACGCAGCGACCTGGCGGCCGTGGTGGAGCGGCTGGGCAGCTTCGGCGGCGACAACCGGGCCGGCATCGAGCGCACCCTGCACCGCATCAGCGCCATCCGCAACCGCACCGGCACGATCGTGGGGCTCACCTGCCGGGTGGGCCGCGCCGTGTTCGGCACCGTGGCGATGGTGCGCGACCTGATGGATTCCGGCCAGTCGCTGCTGCTGATGGGCCGCCCCGGCGTGGGCAAAACCACCGCCCTGCGCGAAATCGCCCGGGTGCTGGCCGATGAGCTGGGCAAGCGGGTGGTGGTGATCGACACCAGCAACGAAATCGCCGGCGACGGCGACATCCCCCATCCGGCCATCGGCCGGGCCCGGCGCATGCAGGTGGCCAAGCCCGAGCTGCAGCACCAGGTGATGATCGAGGCGGTGGAAAACCACATGCCCGAGGTCATCGTGATCGATGAAATCGGCACCGAGCTCGAGGCCCAGGCGGCCCGCACCATCGCCGAGCGGGGCGTGATGCTCGTGGCCACGGCCCACGGCAACGAACTCGCCAACCTGGTGAAGAACCCCACCCTCAGCGATCTGGTGGGGGGCATCGAATCGGTGACGCTGGGGGATGAGGAAGCGCGCCGGCGCCGCACCCAGAAAACGGTGCTGGAGAGGGCGGCAGAGCCCACCTTCCCGCTGGCGGTGGAGATGCACAGCCGCCACCGCTGGCTGGTGCATCGCGACGTGGCCCGCACCGTGGATCTGCTGCTGCGCGGTCAGCAACCCCGGCCGCAGGTGCGCGAACTGGATGGCGATGGGCGGCTGCACCTGCAGGACGAACCGCAACTGCCGGTGCAGCCGCCCCAGTGGCCGGTGCCCCAGCGACCGCTGCCGCCACAACCCAGGCCAGCCCCTCGGCGACCGGCCGAGCTCAGCCCGGTGCCACTACCGGATCCGAGCGAACCAAGCCCCACCGCCCAGCCGCTCCTGCAACCGCCGCTGCTGGTGTGCGGCGTGGGGGTGAGCGCCCTGTTGCTGGAACAGGCGATCCGCAGCCGGCGGCTGCCCGTGCAGTGCGTGGATGCCGTGGAGGATGCCGACGTGGTGCTGGCCCTGCGGCAGCAACTAGGGCAGCAGCCGGAGCTGCGCCGCCAGGCCCAACGGACCGGCGTGCCGATCCTGGTGATCAAAAGTGACAGCCTCTCTCAGGTGCAGCGCGGCTTGGAACGGCTGCTGCAACGCCACGATGGCCTTGAGGAGGCTCCGGCCAGTGGCGCAACCGGCAACGGCGCCGACGACGATCTGGCCGCTCTGGAGGAATGCCGGCTGGCGGTGGAGCAACTCGTGCTGGCCAAGGGGGAGCCGGTGGAGCTGCTGCCCCGCAGCGATCGGGTGCGGCGCCTGCAGGCGGAACTGGCGGGCCGCTATCAGCTGGCCTCAGCAGACTTCGGCAGTGGCCGCCAGCAGCGGCTGCGCATCTTTCCGCGCTGAGATTGACGAAGGTCGACCCGCTGTGGGTAACTATCTGAGTGCTCGCGGAGCAGCGCCTCGGCGCCTGATCTGAGTAGCGCGTTGGGCCGTCGCCAAGTGGTAAGGCAGCGGGTTTTGGTCCCGCCATTCCTAGGTTCGAATCCTAGCGGCCCAGTTTTGAACCCTCCCCAGACCACCACCAGCCATGGCTGAAGCCCCGCTGCTGGTGTTCGATTTCGACGGCGTGCTCGTGGATGGCATGGCGGAGTATTGGTGGAGCGCCCGCCGGGCTGCTCTCGCCCTCTGCCCCAGCTGCCAGCTGCCCGAGCAGGCTCCGCCCGGCTTCGCCCAGCTGCGGCCGCTGATCCACAAGGGCTGGGAGATGGTGCTGGCCGCCCTGGAACTCTCCCGCGCCGATCTCAACCTCACCGCCTACCTGGCGAGCTACGACCAGAAGCTCAAGCAGGCGCTGGCCCGCTGGCATCTGTCTCCACAGAGCCTGCAGAGCAGCCTGGAAGAGCTGCGCAACGAGGCCATCCGCGACAACCCGCGGGCCTGGCTTGAGCTGCACCGTCCCTACCCCGGCGTGATCCACCGCCTGCAACAGCTGAGCGCTGAAGCCAGCCCCTGGATGGTGCTCACCACCAAAGGCGGCGCCTTCGCCCATGAGCTGCTCAAGGCCTATGGCCTGCAGCCCGCAGCGCTCTACGGCCATGAACAGGGCAGCAAACCGGAAGTGCTGCTGCAGCTCAGCCGCCGCCAGGAGCGGGCGCTCTGGTTTGTGGAGGATCGCCGCCCCACGCTCGAAACCGTGCGCCGCACCGCCGGCCTGGAGGCGGTGCGCTGCTTCCTGGTGAGTTGGGGCTACCTGGCTCCGGGCGACCGCGAGCACCTGCCCAGCGGCATCAGCCTGCTGGAGCCCGAGCGCTTCGCCGAACCCCTGGCGCACTGGCCATGACCCGCTAGCGTACGCCTGTACTACAGCCAGATGCCGCCGGCGGCGGTGAAACATCTGGCGCCAGCGGTGGCACTTCTCTCAGTGAGGTCGCCCAAGATGAATCCGGTTCCGCCGGCTTCCCTGCACCGCGGCCTGCCCCATCACAGAGACGCAGACATGCCAGCCGACACCAAAACCAGCGCCGCCGCCACGGCCGCAGCCAACACCAACCCCGAGCGCGATAAGGCCCTTGGCCTGGTGCTGAATCAGATCGAGCGCAACTTCGGCAAGGGCTCGATCATGCGCCTGGGCGATGCGTCGCGGATGCGCATCGAAACCAGCCCCACCGGCGCCCTCACCCTCGACCTGGCCCTGGGCGGCGGCTACCCCAAGGGCCGCGTGGTGGAGATCTACGGCCCGGAGAGCTCCGGTAAAACCACCCTCACCCTGCACGCCATCGCCGAGGTGCAGCGCCGCGGCGGCGTGGCCGCCTTTGTCGACGCGGAACACGCCCTCGATCCGGTGTATGCCGCCGCCCTGGGCGTGGACATCGAAAACCTGCTCGTGTCCCAGCCGGACACCGGCGAGATGGCGCTGGAGATCGTGGACCAGCTGGTGCGCTCCGCCGCCGTGGACATCGTGGTGGTCGACTCGGTGGCGGCCCTCACCCCCCGCGCCGAAATTGAAGGCGAAATGGGCGATCTGGCGGTGGGTAGCCAGGCGCGCCTGATGAGCCAGGCGATGCGCAAGATCACCGGCAACATCGGCAAATCCGGCTGCACCGTGATCTTCCTCAACCAGCTGCGCCAGAAGATCGGCGTGACCTACGGCAACCCCGAAACCACCACCGGCGGTAACGCGCTGAAGTTCTACGCCTCGGTGCGCCTCGACATCCGCCGCATCCAAACCCTCAAGCGCGGCACGGAGGAATACGGCATCCGCGCCAAGGTGAAGGTGGCCAAAAACAAAGTGGCGCCGCCCTTCCGCATCGCCGAATTCGACATCCTGTTTGGCCGTGGCATCAGCAGCGTTGGCTGCCTGCTGGATCTGGCCGAAGAGAACGGCGTGGTGGTGCGCAAAGGCGCTTGGTATAGCTACGAGGGCGACAACATCGGCCAGGGCCGGGACAACACGATCACCTGGCTGGAGCAGAACCCCGAGCCGAAGGATCGGATCGAAGTTCAGGTGCGCCAGAAGCTGAACGAAACCAGCGACTCGCTCAAGCCCGTGGCCGCTGCCGCGGCACGCCTGGCCGCCAGCGGCACGGCTGCCGCTGCGGTTGATGAGGCCGTTCCCGCCGCCAGCTGATCAGCCAGCTGCGCCTCAGATACAACAAAGCCCCGGTCTTTCGACCGGGGCCTGAGGAACAACCAAGCACGGCGCTCAAGCGGCTGACACCGCAGCAGCGTTCGCAACGGCTTGGCCTTGGAGCACAGCAGCCACGCGCTGCAGCTCCTGAATCGCTTCGGCCCCTTCGAACTTCACCAGTTCATGGCCGTTGCGCGATTCCACCCAGCTGATGCCGTAGTCGGACACCAGGAAACGCACCATGTGGCCGTCGCCGAGATCGGCCACAAACGAGGCGCCGTGACCATCAAGGCCATCGCCACACACGTAGCAGGTGGCGGCAAATCCTTGTTGCTGGAGGCCGTCGGCGAGAGCCCGCAGGCTCATCACCAAGTCTTCAACAACCGACCGGTAATGCTCAGCGAGACGCGCAAACATGGGCGCAGGAGCAATGGATGCGGGAATTCTAAGCTTTTCTTCAGCTTTGCGTGGGTAGAAATACCTGGCTCGCTCAGCCGTCGGCCAGGGTCCACCAGCCAGCGGCGGGGCCGATGAAACGCACAATCACCCAGAAAAGCACCAGGGCGCCGATCCCGATCCAGGCGCCGCGGGTGGTCACCTGCACAAACTGCTCGCCCTGGCGTTGGGTGAGCGGCAACCAGGAGGCGATGCGGGGGGTGTTGTCCGCAGCCCGGGGCTTGGCCGGTTTGGGGCGGGGCGGCAGACCCTGTTCAACGCGGCGCTTGGCCTCTCCCATCGTGCCGATGTGTAGCAGCGCCCCAGGCTAGTGGGCTCAACCGGGGCGCAATCGCGTTAAGGCCACCCAGGGCTCGAGCGCCTGCAGCACTTGCCGCCCCCAGCCGCGGCGGCGCAGCCGGCCATCCAGCACTGCCAAACGGCCGCCGTTGCGCCGCAGGCCAGCCACCGCCAGCTGCAGGCGCTCCAGAGCTTCCGGCAGCAGCAACTCTCGAAACCAATCGCGGCCCTGCAGCCGCAAGGCCGCCACCCGGGCCGCCGTGAGCGGATCCTCCAGGGTGGCAATCGGCAGGGTGGCCGCCACCAGCTGCGCCGGCAGCGGCAGGCGCGACTGCTGCTCCAGCCACCACCCCCAGCTGCAGCAGATCACCCCGTTGCTCTCGGGCGCCGTGACGTGGTGACCCACCCGGCTGCCGAATTCCGCCGCCAGGGCACTGGTGAGCCCCAACCGCAGCCCTTCGTCGTCAAGCAGCACCACCGTGAGCCCAGCCTGGCCGAGCACCAGCCGCCGGCACTGATCCAGCAGATGCTGCGGGTAGTGGGGGGCGTTGGGCAGGGCCTGACCCTGGGGGGCAAACAGGGGGAGAGGATCCAGCAGCGGCGGATCGGCAAGGGTGAGCTGCACCTGGGGCTTGAGGCCAAATACCGGCCCGCTGGCCTCGGGCCAGGGACCCACCAGCACCCAGCCGCGCTGATCGAGCAATCCCGCCAACTCCAGCAGGGGCTGCAGCGGTTGGCGATGCCACTGCCACTGCAACAGGGTGGCGTTGATCTGAGCCCAGCTGGTCCAGCCAGCGCCGCCCGTGGCCAACAGCTGCGGCCAGGGCTCGGGCAACGGGCCCAACACCGCCAGCAGCTGCCGCAGGGGGGCCTCCTCCTCCGGGGCAATCGGCAGGCGTTGCAACGGTCCGCAGGGCCGGGCCAGCAAGCGGCGGCTCAGCCGTTCATGGAGCTGCAGCAGGCTGCCGGCAGCGGCGGGGAGGCTGCGGCGCAACTGCTCCCAGTGGCTGGTATCAATCACCAACCCGAGGGCCTGACGCAGCAGCGGCTCGAGCTGATCGCCTTCCGGCACCACCAAGGGGCGATCCCCCAGCCGGCCGGCGCGCCAGGCCTGCACCAGATCGCGATGCTGCAGCAGCCACAGCTGATGCGCCGGCGGCGGCTCCGCCCCCTCCCAGCAGGCGAGCTGCAGCCCCACCGCCTCCAGGCGCGGCAGCTCCACCTGCAGCAACCGCTGACGCAGCGCTGGGGTGAGCACCAGGGCCGCCGGCTGCTCATGCAACGCCAGGGGCACCAACAGCCCGAGCAGCCAGCTGGGATCGGAACCCGGCGCCAGCCGCACCAGTGTTTGATCACCGCGGCGCAAGCTGCGCGCCACCAGCCGGCTCAAGGTGAGGTGATGGGGCCAACGCGGTTCACCGGCCTGCTGCAACAAGGCCTTGAGTTGGTGATGGGCCCGCGCTTCCAGCATCGAGAAAGCGTAGGAAGCTGGCCCAACGCCACTGTTCAGCCATGACATCCAGCGGGACCATGCCCTCTCCCGGCGGAGCGGGGCTCCACGACTGCCCGGTGGGCATCGTGGGCCTGGGGTTGATCGGCGGTTCGCTGGGGCTAGATCTGCAGGCCGCGGGTGTGCAGGTGCGTGCCCTGGTGCACCGCCACAGCACAGCCGAGCGCGCCCGCGAGCGCGGGCTGGCCCAAACGGTTGATACCAACCCCGAGCTACTGCAGGGCTGCGACCTGATCGTGCTCGCCCTGCCCCTGGATCGATTGCTGGATCCACCGCCGGAGCTACTGGCGGCACTGCCGAGGGATGCGGTGATCACCGATGTGGGCTCGGTGAAGCAACCGGTGTTGGAGCGCTGGCAACGCTGGCATCCGCGCTTTGTGGCCAGCCATCCCATGGCCGGCACGGCGGAGGCGGGAGTGGAGGCCGGCCAGCGCAACCTCTTCCGCGGGCGGCCGTGGGTGGCCACCCCGAACGGGCAAACCGACACTGCAGCGCTGGCACTGGTGCAGCAGCTGGCGGAGCTGGTGGGGGCCGCTTGGCTGCAGTGCCCGGCCACTGCCCACGATCAGGCGGTGGCTTTGATCTCCCACATGCCGGTGCTGGTGAGTGCGGCACTGCTGGAGGCGGCCGATCGGGGGGGCGAGGCGGCGGCGGCCGCAACCCTGGTGCGGCAGCTGGCCTCCAGCGGCTTTGCCGACACCAGCCGCATTGGTGGCGGCAACCCCGAGCTGGGCACCCTGATGGCCCGCTGCAACCGCGACGCCGTGCTCCAGGCGCTGGGGCACTACCGTCAGCAGCTCGAACAGCTGGAAACGCTGGTGGAGCAGGAGCACTGGGGCGCACTGCAGCAGCGCCTGGAGGGCTGCCAGCAGCTGCGACCGGGCTTTCTCTGAACGGACGAACGGCCTTCAGGCCGGCAGATGCAGCTCGCGGCCAGCCGCCGCCAACAACTGCCGACAGGCCATCCAGGCCGACAGGCTCACGCCGGCCGTGCCTTCCCCCGGATAGATGGCATCACCGCAGAGCCACAGCCCCGGCAGGGGGGTGCGGCTGGCCAGGCCGAACGGTCCGAAGCGGCTGGGGTGCTGACCCAGTCCACCCACAAAGCCGAAGGGGCGACCGGTCCAGCCCGCAAACCCACGCGGCGTCGCCAGTTCGCTGTGGAGATAGTCGGCAGGCTCCAGGCCCAGCAGCGTTTGCAAACCGGCCTGGATGCCCGCCATGGCCTGCTGTTTGCGCTGCTGATACGCAGGCTCAGACAGCTCAAACCACGGCCGCGCCGGCGTGAACACACTGGCGATCAGGGTGGCTTGCCCCGCAGGCGCGCGGCCATCGCCCTCAGCGCTGATCGACACGAACAGATTGCCGGGGTCGCTCCACTCCAGCTGGCCATGCAGGCCCAGGTGCTGGGGCAGCCGCTGGCGCGGCACGGCGGCATAAAGCACCAGAGCGCCGGACGGATCCGGGAAGGCGTGGATGCGGCGCCGATAGGCCGGCGGCAGGGCCTCCCCCAGCAGAGGCTCGAGCGCTTGGGGTGGCACGGTATTCACCACCTGCCCGGCCGTCAGCGCAAAGGGGCGTCGGCCGGGGCCCTCCCCCTGAAGCCGCCAACCACCGGCCTCAGGAGCCAGGCCCGTGACCCGGTGGCGCAGCCGCAGCCGGCCACCGGCCTGGGCCAGGGCTTGCTCAAGCGCCAACGAGAGCTGCTGCATCGATCCCTGCAGATGCCAGAGCCCCAGCGGCTCCTGGGCCATCGCCAACACCGTGGCGCCATAGAGCACGGCCGTGCGATCGGCCGGTTCCTGGGAATAGAGGCGCAGCTGCAGATCCAGAAAGCGGCGCAGGCGCTGGTCGCCCCCGCAACCGCTGAGCACCAGCAGATCGGCCACCGTGGCCCCCACCAGGGCGCCGCTGGCCAGGGTGGCGGGCCCCACCGCCCCCAGCAGCTGGCGTAGATCCCAGAGGTTGCGGGGCGGCAACACCGGGTCGCGGCTGGCGAAGGCCCAGTTGCTGGCATGCAGCCAGGCGCAGAGCTGCCAGAAGCGTTCGCTGCCGGGAAAGTGCCGCTGGCGCTCCTGGCGCCAGCGCTCCGGATCGCGCCAGAGCCGGATCGGTTCGCTCGCGCCCTGCAGCAGCACGCTGCAACCGGGATCGAGCGGGGCGGCCTGCGGCAACCGCACACCGAAATGCCGGAACAGGCGCTGATGGATGCCACCCGGCTCGAAACCCGCCACCTGGGTGGCGCCCACATCAAAGGTGTAGGCACCACGGCGGAAGGTGCCCGCGCAGCCGCCGCTCTGGCTGTGGGCCTCCAGCAGCTCCACATCCAGGCCCTCGCCGGCCAGCAGGGCTGCAGCGGTGAGGCCGGCGATGCCGCCCCCCACCACCGCCACATCACATCGGCTGAGCATCGCGGCATGCTGGCAGGGCGCAAGCCTCCCTCTGCGATGCAGCAGCAAGCCCTGGGCCCTTGGCTGCAGCAGCGTTTGGGGCTCACCCTGCTCCGCCTCACACCCGTGGGGGGCGGCTGCATCCACAACGCCTGGCAACTGGAGCTGGCCGATGGCAGCCGCCTGTTCGCCAAAACCAATCGCGCCGAGCTGCTGCCGGTGCTGGAAGCCGAAGCCGATGGCCTCACCGCCCTCAGGACCGTTGCCAGCCGAGCGGCCAACAGCGGAGCGGTGCCGCAGATCCCGGAGCCCTTGGCCTGCGAACCCGTTGGGGCGCAGGCCGTTTTGGTGCTCGGGTGGCTCGATCTGAGGCCAACGGCGCCAGCCAACAGCCAGGCCGCCTGGACCGAACTCGGCCGGGGGCTGGCACGGCTGCATCGCGCCAGCAGCAGCCCCACGGAGCAGCGGTACGGCTGGAGCCGCGACAACTTCATCGGCTCAGGCCCCCAAGCCAATGGCTGGCGGAGCGAGTGGGCCACCTTTTTCATTGAGCAACGGCTCCAGCCGCAACTGCAGATCGCAGCCGCCCAGGGGAAGCCGGTGCCCGGGGCCATCAGGCTGCTTGAAGCCCTGCCGGCCTGGCTCGGCCGCCACCAGCCCGAACCCTGCCTGGTGCACGGCGATCTATGGGGCGGCAACGCCGGACTGCTGGCCGCTGGCGGCGCGGCCCTCTTCGACCCGGCCGTTTATCGCGGCGATCGGGAAGTGGATCTAGCCATGGCCCACCTGTTTGGCGGGTTCCCGGCCGCCTTCTTCGCTGGATATGAGCAGGAATGGCCGCTACCAGCTGGCCACCCGCGGCGGGTCGAGCTCTACAACCTTTATCACCTCCTCAACCACGCCAACCTGTTCGGTGGGGGCTACTGGCAGCAGAGCGCTGCCAGTGTGGAGGCGCTCAGCCGAGGTATTCCTTGCGCAGGGTCTGAACCTTGGTGATCATCGCGGTGCGCTTGTCGCTGGTGGTGAGGTTCTGCCAGCTCCACTGACCCACCACCACGAGGCCGAGCAGTTCGAGCAGGCCCGGCACAACAGGCAGCAGGTTGATGGTGTCGAGCACGCCCTTGATCAACACCTGGGCGACGATCACCACCACCAGCACGCCCACACCTTTGCCGATGCGGCCCATCTGGCCCCAATCCACCTTGTCGAGGGTTTCGTTCACCTTGGTGAGCACCTCGCTGTAGCGCTCGCTGAAGCTGACGCCGGTGTCCTCCGGTGCGGCGCTGCTCTGATCCTGGAGATCTGGGGTCTCGACGGTCATCAGCCGGCAGGCGAAGTAAACGTTCGCCATAAGGTATCCGGGTGACTGCACCGACGCCAGCACGCCTGCTGCTCGATGGGCATTGCCTGATAGTTTTAGAGCGCACGCTGCTGGCCGCTGCCCCGGATGAAGGTTGTGCGCTGCTGCTGGGCCGGCAACGGGGCGTGGCGCTGCAACTGGAGCAGATCTGGCCGTGCCGCAACATCTGGCAGCCGGCAGAGGAACGGCCGCGCCGCTTCAGCCTCGATCCGCGTGAACAGCTGCTGGCTCAGCGTTGGAGCCGCGCCCGGGGCCTGAGCGTGCTGGGAGCTGCCCACAGCCATCCCAGCAGCGAGGCCGTGCCTTCGGCCACCGACCGGGAGTTGTGCATCGGCCCCACGCTGATGCTGATTCGCAGCGGACTACTGCAGGGCCAGGAGGCCCTGCGGGCCTGGTGGATGCCGGAGAGCGATGGGGTGGCTTCGCCGCTCGAGGCACCCACGGAGTTGGCGATCGCGTGGCGTGGTGCGCCCATCGGGACCGGGCGTTTGGGAGAGTAGGGGTCTGGACAGCATTTCGCTCGCCCCATGCTTCCCCCCGACACCACCGGCATCGCGCTCAGCCCCGATGAGGTGGCCCGCTTTGCGCGCCACCTCATCCTGCCGGAGGTGGGCATGGAGGGGCAGAAGCGCCTCAAGGCCTCCTCGGTGCTGTGCGTGGGCACCGGCGGCCTCGGCTCACCGCTGCTGCTCTATCTGGCGGCCGCCGGCGTGGGCCGCATCGGCATCGTGGATTTCGATGTGGTGGATCACTCCAACCTGCAGCGGCAGGTGATCCACGGCACCAGTTGGGTGGGCAAGCCGAAGATCGAATCGGCCAAAGCGCGCATCCTCGAGATCAACCCCCACTGCCAGGTGGATCTCTACGAAACGGCGCTCACCAGCGAGAACGCCCTGGAGATCATCCGGCCCTACGACATCGTTTGCGACGGCACGGACAACTTCCCCACCCGCTACCTGGTGAACGACGCCTGCGTGCTGCTGGGCAAGCCCAATGTGTATGGCTCGATCTTCCGGTTTGAAGGCCAGGCCACGGTGTTCAACCTGGATGCCGAAAGCCCCAACTACCGCGATCTGTTCCCCGAGCCGCCGCCGCCGGGCATGGTGCCCTCCTGCGCCGAAGGTGGCGTGGTGGGCGTGCTGCCGGGAATCATCGGCGTGATCCAGGCCACCGAAGCGGTGAAGATCATCACCGGCATCGGCACCACCCTCAGCGGCCGCCTGCTGCTGTTCGATGCCCTGGGCATGAAGTTCCGCGAGCTCAAGCTGCGGCCCAACCCCGAGCGCCCGGTGATCGACAAGCTGATCGACTACCAGGAGTTCTGCGGCGTGGGTGGCAGCGCCCCCGGCCAGGAAGAAGCCGGTGCCGTGGAGAGCATCAGCGTGAGCGAGCTGAAGGTGTTGCTCGATGGCGACACTTCAGGCCTGGTGCTGATCGACGTGCGCAATCCGCCCGAAGCGGAGATCGCCGTGATCCCTGGCGCTGAGCTGATTCCCCTCGATCAGATCGAGAACGGCACGGCTGTTGAGCGAATCAAGCAGCTGGCCGCCGGCAAAACGCTCTACGCCCACTGCAAGCTGGGCGGCCGCAGCGCCAAGGCCCTGATTGCCCTCAAGCGCCACGGTATCGAGGGGATCAACGTGTCCGGCGGCATCGACGCCTGGAGCCAGGAGGTGGATGCGAGCGTGCCGCGCTACTGAGGGCTTCGGCCTTCAGTAATCCACGCCCCGCTTGAGATCCACGCCGCGCTCGGCGTAGTGCTTGTGGCACACCATCTCGGAGTGCACGGAAGCCAGATCGAAGTAGGCCGGGGGGTGCTTGCAGCGGCCCGTGAGGATCACCTCCGTTTCTGATGGCTTGCGCAGCAGCGTTTGCACGATCGGCTCCACCGGCAGCAGCTCCAGATCCACGGTGGGGTTGATCTCATCGAGGATCACCGTTTTGTAGAGGCCACTGGAAATGGCGGCGCGGGCGATCTCCCAGGCGCGCTCGGCTTCCACGTAGTCGATCGGCTGCTGCTGGCCGCGCCACACAATCGCGTCGCGGCCCGAACGCAGGTGATCCACCAGGTGGGGATAGCTCTCGCGCAGGGCTGCGATCGCTGCGTCTTCGGTATAGCCGCTGCCGCCCTTGAGCCACTGCAGGATCAGCACGCGGTGGCTTTTGTCTTGCGAGATGCCGCGGCCGATGGCCTGCAGGGCCTTGCCCAGGGCGCTGGTGGATTTGCCCTTGCCTTCGCCCGTGTAAACCTCAATGCCATCGAGGCCCGCCGGCGGTAATTCATGGCCGTCTGCATCGGCGAGCGGGGTGTCCTGGCGGCGGTGGGCGCGCATCTCCGAGTGCAGATCGGCGATCTGCACCAGCGAGCGCGGCGCACCACGACCGGTGACGATCACCTCCATGCCCGGGGGCTTGGCTGCCAGGGTGCGCACCACCTCCTCGGTGTCGAGCAGCCCCAGATCGAGCACCGGATTGAGCTCATCGAGCACCACAACCGAATAGAGCTCGCTGGCGATCGCGCCTTTGGCGATGGTCCAGCCGCGCTGGGCCTCCTGGATGTCGATGCGGGTCACCTCTCCCGCCCCGAAAAACTCGCCGCGGCCGGTGCGCACCTGATCAATCAGGTGGGGGAAGCCCTGCTGCAGCGCCTCGATGGCGCCGTCTTCGTCGTAGGCGCGGCCGGGCCCCTTCAAAAAGCGCAGCAGCAGCACCCGCGTTTGCTTCTGCTCGCAGATGCCCAGGCCGATGGTGCGCAGCACCACCCCAAGCGCCGCCTGGCTTTTGCCCTTGCCCTCGCCGTCGTACACATGCAGCTGGCCGTGGCTGCGCTCGCTGGCACCGGCGGCGGTGCGAATGCCGATGCCCCGGCCCGTGCCGCGGCTGGTTGTGGTGGCGGAGGTTGCCTGCGGGGCCATGGCCAAGCCACTTACCGTCGGACTCTAACGAGGGCGTCCGGAAGGCCACCCACCCCGGTTTGCAGCGCAGATGCCGGCACAGCCCAGCCGCCCACTCCACCCCACACTGGAGCCGCTCGAGCCCGAGCTGCGCGAGGCCCTCGCCGCCCTGCGCCAACGCATCGCCGCCCACCCGGCGGTATTGGTGGCCTACTCGGGCGGCGTGGACAGCGCCCTGGTGGCGGCCATCGCCGCCGAGCAGCTGGGGGAGCGGGCCCAGGCGATCACGGGCATTTCTGCGGCCCTGGCACCCCATCTGCGCCAGGAGGCCCAGCAGCAGGCGGCCTGGATGGGCATCCAGCACCGGGAGATCGCCACCGCGGAGCTCGAGGATCCCGCCTACAGCAGCAATCCAGCCGATCGCTGCTACGCCTGCAAACGGGAGCTGCACACGCTGCTGGCCGAGCTGCTGCTGCAGAGCGACACAGCTGCAGCGGTGGTGCTGGATGGGGTGAACCACGACGACCTCGGCGATCACCGCCCCGGCATCCGCGCCGCCCAGGAACACCAGGTGATCTCCCCCCTGGCGGAGCTCGGCATCAGCAAAGCCGGCGTGCGCACCATCTCCCGGGCCCTGGGCTTCCCCTGGTGGGACAAACCGGCCCAGCCCTGCCTGGCGTCCCGCTTCCCCTACGGCGAAGCGATCAATGCCGCACGGCTGCAGCGAGTGGGGGCAGCGGAGGCCTGGCTACGCCAGCGGGGCTTCCAGGAGCTGCGGGTGCGCAGCCAAGGGGACGCGGCGCGGATCGAACTGCCCCCTGATCAGCTGGCGGCGCTGCTGCAGCCCGAATTACGGGAAGCGTTGGTGGCCGCCTTCCTGAAGCTGGGCTTCACGGCGGTGAGCCTTGATCTCGAGGGCCTGGTGAGCGGCAAGCTCAACCGCGCGCTGCCCCAGTGAGCAACGGAGCCCGGGCCAGGGGCCGTTCAACCATGAAAAAACCCCTCCGGGGTCGGAGGGGTTGATCAAGCCAACAGCTGAGCGCCGATCAGGCGGCGATGAGTGCCGGTTCGCGCTCGGCGCCAGCCACAGAACCGGGGGTTTCGCGGCGGAAGCTCTTGAGCTTGTAGTTGCCGGCGTCCAGCTCTTCGCTGAGCACGATGCAGGCCCGTTCGGGCATGGTGTGATCACCGCAGGTGAACACGTCCACAGCGGCATAGCCCGATTCAGGCCAGGTGTGGATGGAGATATGGGATTCGGCCAGGAGAGCCAGCCCCGTCACACCCTGGGGGTCAAACCGGTGGGTGATCAGATTCAGGAGAGTGGCGCCAGCACGCTTCGCAGCGGTGGTGATGGCGTTCCTGAGGAAAGCCTCGTCGTCGAGCTTGGCGGAATCGCAGTTGTAAAGCTCGAGAATGCAGTGTTTACCCACCATCTCGGTGGCACTGGGTGCTTGGGGGCTCGCGGAGAACGTCTCAGCTCCGGTCCATCCCGGGTTGGGGTGGAGGCAGGCCGCTTGGGTCATCAGATCCAGGCAAAACAGCCCGTTACCTTACTGGCCAGCGAGCAGGGTGCCGTCCTCCACCGTCACCACCTGCGAGCGCTGATGCCAGCCACCGCTGAAGGCCCCCAGATGCGTGGCACTCACCAAACACTGGTGCCCCTCGCCCACGGCCTCGAGCAGCAGCTGCTGCCGGCCCGGATCCAGCTCGGCCAACACGTCGTCGAGCAGCAGCAGCGGCGGTTCGCCCCAGAGCTGCTGCACCAGCTCCAGCTCCGCCAATTTGAGGGCCAGCACCAGGGTGCGCTGCTGGCCGGCTGAGCCATAACGGCGGGCGGGCTGATCCCCCAACACCAGGGCCACCTCGTCGCGATGGGGGCCAACGCTGCACTGCCCCAGGCGCAACTCCTCCGGCCGCTGCTGGCGCAACTGCTCCAGCAGGCCATCACGCCAGGGGCCCTCGGCCTCCTCTCCCTCCAGCAGGCTGCCGGGCTGGTAGCGCAGCTGCAGCTGCTCGCGCCCGCCGCTGAGGCGCTCCTGCCAGGCCGCCGCCAACGGCTCAAGCCGCCGCAACGCCCGCAGACGGCGCCGGTGCAGGCGCGTGCCGATCAGGGCCATCTGCTGATCAAAGGCCTCCAGCAGCTCCGGTTGCATGCCGGCCCCCAGGCCGCGCCGCAGCAGCTGGGAGCGCTGGCGCAGCAGGCGTCCATAGCGGCTGAGCAGCTCGGCATACACCGGCTCCAGCTGCAGCACCACCCGATCCAGCCATTGGCGCCGCAGCGCCGGCTCACCCCGCACCAGATCCAGATCCAGGGCGCTGAAACCCACACAACGCAGCGGACCGATCAGCTCGTGCTGCCGCTCCAACACCTTGCCGTTGCGCCGGGCCTGCCGCCCGCCCTGGCGACGCAGCTCGAGCTCGAGCCGATCACCCCCCTCACACTCGGCGGCGATCAACGCCTGGCGCTCCCCCTGGCGAATCAGATCGCGATCGCTGCTGCAACGGTGGGAGCGCAGGCTGCCCAGCAGCTCCACCGCCTCCAGCAGGTTGGATTTGCCCTCGCCGTTACGGCCGATCACCAGCAGCCGCGGCGCCTCGAGGACGAAATTCAGGCCGCTGTAGTTGCGGAACTGGCGCAGCTCCAGGCGATGCAGCCGAATGGGTCTGGGGCGCTCTGACGGTTAAGGTAAGGCCCGTGAGGGGCTGCTTCCGCAAGGGCATGTAGCTCAGTTGGATAGAGCATCAGATTCCGGTTCTGAGGGTCGGGGGTTCGAGTCCCTCCATGCTCGTGACTCCGGAAGCGGCCAACCCTCCCCATCAACGCTCCGCTGCGGCGGGGCTTTTTTGTGGATGGCCGGGCAGGCCTAGAGCCGCAGCCCCATGGCGCGGATGCCGCCGGGATCGAGCACAAAGCCGTGGCGCCGCAACGCTTCCTGGGCCGCCGGGGCCGCCGCCACCGAAATGCTGCAACCCGGCAGCTCCCGCCGCAAGCGGGCCAGGGCGGTGTGCACCAGCACCAGCATCAGCTGGGCCTGCTGGGGCTCGGCCGGATCAGCGCTGAGATCCCAGAGGTTGGCGTTAAGAGCCTGATCGCTGGTAACCCGCACAAAGGCCACCAGTCGCCCGGCGCCATCGCGCACGCTCAGCATCCAGCCGCTGCGCTCCAGGGCAGCCCGCAGCCGCTCCGGCGGCCGTGAGGGATCGCCGCAGGCCACCAGCAGGGCATTGAGCTCCAGCGGCTCGGGGGGCCGCTCGCTGATGAGGCCATAACCCTCCGGCAGCGCCGGTGGCTGCGGCTGGGCGCGAAAGGGGATCAGCAGGGAATCAAGCACCACCGCCGCTCCTCAACCCGTGTTGCGCATGCCGGCGGCAATGCCGTTGATGGTGAGCAGCGCCCCGCGCAGCAGCTCGCTGCGGCTGTAGGTGCGTCCGTCATCGCTGGCGGCGGATTCGCTCATGGGCGGCTGCCGGTTTTGATCGCGCAGCCGGCGCAGCAGGGCCACCTGCAGAAAACCCAGAGGAATGATCGTGCGGTTGCGCAGCTCCACCGACAGCTGCAGGGCCGGATCACCATCGAGCAGCCGCTGATGGCCGGTGATCGCGAGCACCAGATCGCGGGTGAGCACGAACTCCTTGGCGATCACTGCGAAGATCTGCTCGAAGGCCTCCCGCAGCTCGGGCCGACCCAACGAGGTCACGTAGTGATGGGCCAGGTCGAGATCGACCTTGGAGAGGGTCATCTCCACCTTGGAGATCAGCATCCGGAAGAAGGGCCAACGCTGATAGAGCTGCTGGAACAGCTCCAGCTGGCCCGGATCGGCATCGAGCTCTTGCTGCAGCGCGGCCCCCACACCAAACCAGCTGGGCAGCAGGAAGCGGCTCTGGGTCCAGCCGAACACCCAGGGGATGGCCCGCAGGCTGGAGAGATCCTTGGCGCCGCTCTTGCGGCGGGCCGGACGGCTGGAGATCTGCAGCTTGCTGATCTCCTCGATCGGGGTGACCTGCTGGAAGAACGCCACCAGATCGGGGTTGTCGTGCACCAGGGCGCGGTAGTGGCTGCGGGATGAGGCCGCCAGCCGCGCCATCAAGGCGTTCCAGCTGGGGGTGTCGTCCACGTGGCTGGTGATCAGGCTGTTCTGGATCACGGCGGTGGACACCGTTTCCAGGTTGTAGAGCGCCAGCTCCGGCAGGGAATACTTCGAGGCCAGCACCTCACCCTGCTCGGTGATCTTGATGCGGCCGTTGAGGGTGCCGCTGGGCTGGGCCAGGATCGCCTGGTAGGCCGGGCCACCGCCGCGCCCCACCGAACCGCCGCGGCCGTGGAAGATGCGCAAGGCCACGCCATGGCGCGTGGCGAGCTGCTGCAGGGCGATCTGGGCCTGATGGATCTCCCAGTTGCTGGAGAGGAAGCCGGAATCCTTGTTGCTGTCGGAATAGCCGAGCATCAGCTCTTGCAGCGGCTTGCCGGTGGGGCTCGTGCTGGCAATCAGCTGCCGGTAGAAGGGATCGCTGAACAGCTGCTCCATCACCGCCGGGGCAGCCTTGAGGTCTTCCACCGTTTCAAACAACGGCACCACCAGCAGGCTGGAGCGCTGGGCCATCGGATCCACCAGGCCGGCCTCCTTGGCCAGCAGCAACACCTCCAGCAGATCCGACACCGTGTGACTCATCGAGATCACGTAAGTGCGGCAGATGCGGCTGCCGAATTCCTGCTGCAGGCGGTGCACCACCCGGAGCACGTCGAAGCTTTCGGCCGTGGCCGGGCTCCACTGCACCGAAGCGGGGATCAGGGGGCGGCGGGTCTGCAGCTCGGTGAGCAGCCAGGCCACCTTCTGCTCCTCCGTCATCTCGGCGTAGGGCACCGGCAGCTGCAGATAGCGACTCAGCTCATCGAGGGCATCGCTATGGCGGGTGCTCTCCTGGCGGATGTCGAGGCTGGCCAGGCAGAAGGCGAAGGTGTGCACCTGGGCGATCAGGTTGGCCAGCGGCTCGCAGCTCAGCCCGGTGCCCTGCAGGCTGTCGTTGATCAGCTCGAGATCGGTGCGGAACTCGGTGACCGTGGCGTAATGCAGCTCCGGTGCCGGCGCTGCCGCCAGGGCGCCCTGGCCGAATTCCGGCAGCGGCGGGCGGGTTTCACCGGGAGCTTCCCAGCCGGCGCTGGCCAGCTGCTGGTTGCGCTGGTGGGTGAGCCGCAGTCGCTCGAGCACGTAGCTCAGCTTGAGGCGGTAGGGCTCGAGGCGGTAGCGGGCGGCGCGCTCCTCGTAGATCTCCGGGAAGCGCAGCCGGTCCATCTCCAGGGATTCGAGCAGCGGTGCACTCACCTGGCTCCACTGCATCGAGATGCTGAGCTGGTCGCGCAGGTCGCCCACCGCCGCCACATAGCGCTCGAGCATCAGCTGCCGCTGATAACAAGCCGTGCGCCAGGTGATGTCAGGCGTTACCGAGGGGTTGCCGTCGCGGTCGGAGCCCACCCAGGAGCCGAAGGTGCAGAAGGCATCGCTCGGCGGCGTGACATCCGGGTAGCTCAGGGCCAGGGCGTTGCGAATGCGCAGCCGTAGCTGCGGCATGGCGCCGAACAGCACCTGCTGGAAGTAGTGGAGGGCGTAATCCACCTCATCCAGCACCGAGGGCTTGAATTGATGCAGTTCATCGGTGCGCCACCACAGCCGGATCTCCTCCTCCAGCTGCTGGCGCAGGTTGAGCCGGTCGTCGCTGTTGATCAGCTGGCTCTGCTGCAGCTGCTGGATCAAGGCAGCCACGCGCCGCTGCTTGTGGCGCACGGTGTGGCGCACGATCTCGGTGGGGTGCGCCGTGAACACCAGGCGGATGTCGAGCTCCAGCAGCAGCTGCTCGATCTGAGCGGGGGGCACCCCCAGGGCCCGCAGCCGGGTGAACAGCTCGCGGAACGTGGCCGGCTCGGTCTGGCTGGCCAGGGGCGGCACGAAGGGATCGTTGAGCTCTTCGGGGTGGTGAGCCCGCAGGCTGGCCAGGTAGCTGTCCTCCTCGATGTGCTGCTCGAGGATGTTCACCAGCTGGAAATAGAGCGAGAAGGCCCGCGCCGCCGCGATCGCCTCGGCTAGGTCCATGTCGCGGATCAGCTGCACGATCTCAGCGGTGGCCTGCTCGGAAGCCTGATCGGGGGCGCCGCCCTCGATGCTGCTGCTGAGGTCTTTCATGCGCAGCAGCCGCTCCGCCTGGGGCGGTGGGCACTCGCTGCGCAGCACCGTTTGCCACAGATCCTCCACCAGCTCGAGGCGCTCGCCCAGCAAACGCATCACCCGGGGCTCAGCCGCCACAGCAGTGGCTTCGGTGGCGAGGGTGAGCCCCATGGACGGTGACGAGGCGGAGGTGCGGTTCATGATCATCCCAAAAGGGCTGAGCGGTCTGTTGCAAGCAAGGCCATCAGCTCGGTTTCACGCGCCGCCATCGCCTCAGCTCCGGCCGCGATCAGGGTGGCAATCGACGCGCCATCGGCCTCTGCCGCCAGCCATTGCTGGGCCTGATTGCCCTGCTGCAACACCGCCTCGAGGGGGGCCAGCCAGCGCTGCAGCCCGAACGACAGCGCCAGGGGCGCCAGCCCTTGCAGCTCGCTCGCCAGCCAATCGCGAGCGCGCACTGGCTCACCGCTGCGCCAATGCCGCAGCTCGGCCTCCAGGCTGCTGCGGGCAGCGGCGCGGTCGTTGGCATCGGCCAGCTCCGCCAGCTGCTCCAGGCTCAGGGCGCTGGCACGGGCCGGGTCATGGGTGGCGGGGTCGGCCAGGAGTTGGTGGATGCGCAGCTCGGCGAAGGCCGTGATCGCCAGCAACAGCAGCGGATCAGCGATCAGATCGCAGATGCGGATCTCCAGGCGGTTGAGGTCGTGGGGGCGATCGTCGCCATTGGGGCGCACGGAGGTCCACAGGTGGCGCACGTTTTGCATGCTGCCCAGCTGCAACTGCTGCTCCACCCAGCGCACATAGTGCTGGTGGCTCTCGAACAGCGGCACCTGCGCCGGCGTGAGCGGAAACTGCAACCAGCGCTGCGAATGGGCGCCGGTGGCCGCCCCATCCAGGAAGGGGGAACTGGCGCTGAGGGCCAGCAACAGCGCCGCTTCACAGCGCACCAGCCGGCAGGCGGCGAACAGGGCCTCCATCTCGGTGATGCCCAAATTGATGTGCACGCTGGCGGTCACCACCCGGGTGCCGTAGGTGGCTTCGATGTAGCCGTGATACGGGTTATCGGGGTTGGAGCGCTCAAAGCGGCGGCTATCGCCGGTGCTGAGGGTGCTGCCGGGCAGCAGCGTGAGGGCGCGATCCGCCAGCCAGCGGCGCAGGCGCAACCGCGGCTCCAGCAACAGCTGCAACTGCTCGCGATAGCTGGCGGCCGGTGGCGTGGTGTATTCGAGGTTGCGGCAATCGGGTTCGGTGACAAACCCTTCCAGCGCCGCGGCGGCTTCCGCCGAGCACCCCACCACCGTGCCGTCGGCACGGCCCGTGTAGAGCTCCACCTCGAAGCCCTTGAGCAACAGCGGTTGGCTCATGCCAGACAGGCCAGAGCCTTGAGCATGCCCTGCGCCTTGTTGAGGGTTTCCTGAAACTCCGAGGCCGGCACAGAATCGGCCACCAGGCCTGCCCCGGCCTGCACCTGCACCCGCCAGCCACCGCCGGCCGCGGGCAACACCACCATCGTGCGGATCGTGATCGCTGTGTTAAGTGCACCGCTGAGATCCATAGAGCCATACACGCCGGAATAGGGCCCGCGGGCGTCGGGTTCCAAGGCGTGAATGAGCTGCATGGCGCGGATCTTGGGGGCGCCGCTCACGGTGCCCGCCGGGAAGGAGGCCATCAGCAGATCCCACACATCACAACCGGGATCGAGCAAGCCCTCCACTTCACTCACGATGTGCATCACGTGGGAGTAGCGCTCGATCACCATCAGCTCACTCACGCTGACGCTGCCGGGCTGGCAGACGCGGCCCAGATCATTGCGGCCGAGATCCACCAGCATCACGTGCTCGGCCCGCTCCTTGGGATCGGCCAGCAGATCCGCTTCCAGAGCCGCATCCTCCGCCGCATCGGCGCCGCGGGGGCGTGTGCCGGCGATCGGCCGCAGCGACGCTTTCACCCGGCCGCTGCCATCGGCCATCGGCTCGGCCTTCACCATCACCTCGGGGCTTGAGCCGATCAGGTGCCAGCCGCCGAAGTTGAAGAAGGCCATGTAGGGGGAGGGGTTCACCATCCGCAGGCTGCGGTAGAGCTCGAAGGGCTCCCGCTGCACCTCCGTTTCCAGCCGCTGGCTGATCACCAGCTGGAACACATCTCCAGCGGCGATGTGCTCCTTGGCAGTGAGCACCGCCGCCTCAAACTCCTCGCGGCTGCGGTTGCTGCGGGTGGAGAGCTGCGCGCTGGGCGACTCCCGCCAATCCAGCGGTGTGAGTCCGGGCGGCAGGGGCGCATGCATGCGACGCTCCAACGCATCGAGGCGCTCCTGGGCGGCCGCGAACGCCGCAGCCGGGTCGGCTCCAGCGCTGCAGTCGGCGTAGGCCACCGCCGTGATCTGGCGTTTCACCTGATCGAACACCAGCAGGCTGTCGGCCAGCATCCAGCAACCATCCGGCGGCCCCTGCGGATCGGTGGGGTGCACCGGCACGCTCGGCTCGATCCAGCGGATCAGCTCATAGCCCCAGAAGCCGAACAATTGGCCCACCGGCGGCAGGCCGGGAATCGCCGACGCTGTGTAGGGCGCCAGGGCATCCCGCAGCAGATCAAAGGGATTGCCTGTGAGGCTCTGGCGGCGGCCATCGCGCCAGGCCTGCTCCGCCTGGTCGCCGCGCACGGTGAGGGTCCAGAGCGGATCGCTCACCACAAAGCTCCAGCGGCCGATGCGCTCGCCGCCTTCCACCGACTCCAGCAGCACGCCGTGCTCACTGCCGTCGCCCACCTTCAGCCAGGTGGTGAGCGGTGTTTCCAGATCCGCCGGCCAGGTGCGCCAGATCGGGATGAAGGTGCTGCCCGCCTCAGCCTGGGCCAGAACGGTGGCGCGGTCGGGAGAGGGCATCACGTGGGGCGTGCAGGCACAAAAAACGGGGCGCCTGGCCCCGCCTTTATAGAGGTTGACCGCCCTGGCTCCGGTTGAGAGCCAGGGGATGCAGCGCTCAGGAGTCGAAGGTGTTCTTGCCGGTGAACTTGATGCTGGCGGGGTTGCCGTTCTGACCAATGCGGCGGGAGTTATGGCCCACCATCTGACGGCCTTCGTTCACTTTCTCGGGGAACACACCATCTTTGGGGTGCAGGAACTCGGTGTCGCCGCCGGGGAAGATCCGGTAGATCTTGTAATCCTCGATGCGGGGCTTGAACTTGGTGCGCAGCTGGGTGCCGAGCGCCAGGCACTGCTCCTTGCGGGCGAAATACATAATGTTTTCGCCTTCGTTCATGTGGGCCGCACCACCGGTGGGCAGCTCGAACGCCTGAACCTTGCCGCTGGTCCAGGTGATCGCATATTTCTCTTCGGTTTCAGCGGCGTTGAGCAGACCGCCGGTGCTGCCGATGTACTTCGGGAGTTGACCGCTCAATGTCATGGCTGTTCCGGAGAAGGAGAGTCGGCAGGCCGCAGGCCCTTTCGTCCGGAAACTAGCACCGTGTTTTGGGGCTGAACGGCTGCGGCAAGCGGGTCTTCACACCCGTCAACAAACGCGCCGTTTCAGCCGCCCGCCACCGGGAAAAACACGGTGAGATCGTTGCCGGCCCGCTCCGCCAGCCGCCCCCCCAGGCTGTGAAACAGCCGCTGGGTGGCCTGACGGCTCAGCTGCAGGCTGCCGGTGCCGGGGTTCCAGCTGAGCACTGGCCCCACCCGCTCCACATCGGCCCCACCCGCGGGCTCCGCCAACACCGCCTCGGCGGCGCTGAAGCGCAACTTGAGGCGCGCGCCGGCGGGCTGCAGGCTCAGGGCCACCACGGCGCCGGCGGGCAGCCCCCGGCTGAAACGATCCACCAACCCGCCCAACACCGTTTCCAAGCGGGCCGGATCGCTGAGCACCAGCGGCAGATCGGGGCTGAGGCTGAGCTCCAGCGTGAGGCTGCGGCGCTGCAGCTGCTGCTGCCAGGCCGGCTCCAGCTGCTGCAGCAAGCGGGTGAGATCGGTGCGCGCCAGGGTCTGGGGGGCGTCGCCACCGGCCGGCTGGCGCTGCAGCTCCGCAGCCAGAAAGATCAACCCGAAGCGATCGATCTGCTCACTGCATTCGCCATCGATCTGCTGCAGGCGCTGCCGCACCAGCGGCGGCAGATCACTGCGGCGCAGCAGCGAACGGATCAGGGTGCGGATCGTGGCGAGGGGGGTGCGCACTTCATGGGTGAGGGCCTCCAGCAGGGCCAGTTCGCTGCTCGGGCCCGGGGCACTGCGCTGGTCGGGGGTGCTGGCGCGATGCACCAGGGGCTGCAGGGTGAGGCTGGGGGCCATGGCGGCGAGCCGCTCCGCCAGCCGCGGCCAAAACCGCTGGGCCAGCTGCTCA
>VGPW01000024.1 GCA_016882545.1 Cyanobacteria bacterium M_surface_10_m2_179
CGCTTCGGGCTCTTGTGGTCGAGCAGGTGATTGCGGAAAGCGTGGCGGCGCATGAACTTTCCGCTGCCGGTGGCTTTGAACCGCTTGGCGGCTGCTTTGCGGGTCTTGAGCTTCGGCATTGTCTACACGCTCGTGCACAAACAAGGAGAGTACGACCTGGGAGTGCCCTCCGCCAACTCCCCCTAGGGTCGAGCCAGCGCCAACCCCCGCGATGCACACGCCCCGAGTGCTGTCCGCCGCCCTTGGGCTAGGGGTGTTGCTCGGGGGCTGCCAGGGGGCTGACGCCGAAGCGTTGATTCGTTTGCCGGTGCCGGCACCACCGCCGATCGATCGCGCGCAGCCTGTGCTCTGGGTGTCGCTGGCGGCCCATCTCGGCGCCGCGCCGCTGCTGCTGCAGGGGGCCGGCGCTCCCCTGCAGCTGGCGGATGCCCAGGGGGTGCGGGTGCGGGCGGAGCGCCTCCAGTTCCGCTGGCAGGAGCAGCCCCTCGCGAAACCTCTGGAGATCCGTCGCGCGGTGGTGGGTCCGTTGGCCAGCTTCGAGCGCGCCGAGCAGGTGGCGCTGGCTTGGCGCCGGCAGGGTGTGGAGGCGGAGGTGGCCCATCCCCGCGACTGGGAGGTGTGGGCACCGCCCGGCGCCACGCCGCCGCCTGGGGTGGCCGTGCGGCTGGTGCAGCAGCGCCTGGTGCAGCACCTGGTGCCGCAGCTCCAGCTGGCGGCGGGCTGGCGCCGCTTAACAGGGCCGATTCAGATCACCGCGCCCCAAGGGCTGCGTTTCGAGGGTGGCGTGTTTGCGGGGCCCTTCCGGCTGCAGGCCGATGCCTACGGCAGCTGGACCCTGGTGGAGCAGGTGCCCATGGAGCGCTATCTGCAGGGGGTGGTGCCCCATGAGATCGGTGCTGGCTCACCCGCTGCGGCTCTGGCGGCCCAGGCCGTGCTGGCTCGCACCTGGGCCCTGCGCAATCAACACCGGTTCGCGGTGGATGGCTACCACCTCTGCGCTGACACCCAATGCCAGGTGTACGCCGACCCCCGGCAGGCCGGGACGGTCGTGCGCCAGGCGATCCGCACCACCAGCGGCCGGGTGCTCGCTTCGCAGGGGGCGCCGATCCATGCGGTGTATCACGCCAGCAATGGCGGTGTCAGCGCCGATGAAGACGAAGCCTGGCCCCTGCCCGAGCTCAGCTATCTCGAGCCGGCGCTGGATCTGCGGACCCCTGCACCCCAGGGCTTGAGCGTGCCGATCACCAGCCCAGCCGAGCTCATGCAGCTGCTGGCGTTGCGCGCTGGGGTGGTGGGGGCCTCCCATCCGCTGTTCCGCTGGCGCCGCCAGCTCAGCCAGGCAGCCCTGCGCGAGGGCCTCGGGGCTCGGGCGGCGGGTCTTGGCGCACCGCTTAAACCGGTGGTGCTGGAACGCGGCCCCAGTGGGCGGGTGGTGAAGCTGGCCATTGCCGGGCCCAGCGGCCAGGTGGTGCTGGAGCGCGATGCGATTCGCCGCACCTACCGCCAGCTGCCGAGCACCTTGTTTGTGTTGGCTCCGGCCGGCGGCGGCACCTGGACGGTGCAGGGTGGAGGCTTCGGCCATGGGGCGGGTCTCTCCCAGGCTGGCGCCATCGACCTGGCCGGGCGTGGCTGGAGCCTCGAGCAGATCCTGAAGCGTTACTACCCGGGCGCCAGGCTTGTGCCGATCAAGGACCTTTAAAGTCCCCTAGACCTGGAACATGCCATGGCCGCCGGGGGCACATCCACAGGAGCCCGCCGACCGCCGGCCGCGCTGTTTCTGATCAGCTGCTGCGCCGCCGGGGCTGCCCCCCATGCTCTGGAGGGCAGCCGTGCCCTCTGGCCGTCGCTGGCGCTCACCCTGCTGCTGGGCGCTTATGCGGCGCGCACGGTGTTTCTGCCGCTGTTGAACCGGGGCCAGCACGCAGCCACCACCCCACCCCAAGCCTCAGAGCCGGGAGCCGTGGCCGAGCCGCTGAGCGGCTGGCCGGCCGTGGATTTGGTGGTGGCGGCCCGGGATGAGGAGGCCGTGATCGGCCGACTGGTGGAGCGGCTGGCGCAGCTCAGTTATCCCGAGGAGCAGCTGCGGCTGTGGGTGATTGATGACGGCAGTCAGGACCAAACACCTGCCGTGCTCGAAAGCTGCCAGAACCGCTTTCCGCAGCTGCAGGTGCTGCGGCGTGAACGCGATGCGGGGGGCGGCAAGTCGGGCGCGCTCAACACGCTCCTTCCCCAGCTGCAGGGGCGCTGGTTGCTGGTGCTCGATGCCGATGCCCAGTTCCAGCCGGACGGACTCAAACGCCTGGTGAGCTTTGCGGAGCAGGGGGCCTGGTCGGCGGTGCAGCTGCGCAAGGCGGTGGTGAATGCCGATCACAACCTGCTCACCCGCGCCCAGGCCATGGAGATGGCCCTCGATGCCGTGATTCAGCAGGGGCGACTTCGTAGCGGTGGCGTGGTGGAGCTGCGCGGCAATGGTCAGTTGCTGCAGCGCCAGGCGGTGCTCACTTGCGACGGCTTCAACGAGGCCACGGTGACCGATGACCTCGACCTCAGCTTCCGCCTGCTGGTGGAGGGCCAGCCGGTGGCGCTGCTCTGGGATCCGCCGATCCAGGAGGAGGCGGTCACCGGTCTGATGGGCCTGTGGCGTCAACGCCAGCGCTGGGCTGAGGGCGGCCTGCAGCGCTTCTTCGACTATTGGCCCCAGCTCACCGGCCCCGCCACCACCGCTGCCCAGAAGCTCGATCTCACCGGCTTCTTCCTGCTGCAATACGCCCTGCCGGTGATGGCGGTGGCCGATCTGATCACCAGCGCCCTCACCGGCACCGCTCCCTTGCTGTGGCCGCTCTCCTTCGTGGCCTTCGGCCTTTCCGGCGGGGCCATCCTGGTGGGCTGCAGCCGCCGCAATGAAGGTCCGGCCCTGCCCGGTGTGAACCCCCTTAACCTGGCTCTGGGCATCGCTTACCTGGGCCATTGGTTTGTGGTGATTCCCTTCACCAGCCTGCGCATGGCGCTGCTGCCCAAGCGGCTGGTGTGGGCCAAGACCCTGCATGTGGGCGCCGGCCATGCCCTCACCGCTGAAGAGGCGGATCTGTCGACCCAGGTGCTCTGAAGCGCTTCAGGCGGCGGCCTGGCTGCCGGCCTCGGGGGCTTCCAGTTCTGGCAGGGGACCGTCCAGGTCGATCACCTCGCCGTTGAAGAACTCGGCCAGGCGTTTGGCCTGATCGTCGATCACGGCTGGTTGGGCCGGGGGCGCTGCTACAGCGGCTGGGGCTGGGGGTGGCGCTTCGATCGCTGCCGGCGAGGTTGGCTTGGGTTCCGGTTGGCTCGCCTGAGGGGTGGGCGCGGCTGGTGGTGTGGCAGGCGCTGCAGCTATCGGCATTGGAGCCGCAGCCGCAGCCACCGCAACTGGCGCTGGTGGGGCGGCGGTGGGTGGTTCGTTTGAGGGTTGGGGGCCGCCGCCTGCTTCCAGCACCACCTGGCGGGGGCTGCCGAGGGCGGAGCCCACCGCTTTCTCCAGTAGTGGCAGGCGGCTCTGCACCATGGCCATCCAGTTGCCCGCCACCTGCACCACGGCCCGCTGCTGATCCAGGCGCGCCAGCACGGCCTGCTGCGAGAGCAACATCCGCGTGGAGGGTAGTTCCAGCCCGGCCAGGATCTGCTGCCAAAGCTCACCGAGGTCGTCGCCGGCTCGGCTGGGAGCTGCGGCGGGCTCGGCTGCGACCACCTCAGGGTGAGGCTGCGATTGCGGTTGCGGCGCGGGAGCCGCTGGTGCGGCGGGTTGTGGGGGGAGTGGCTGTGCTGCCGCAGGTGGTGGTGCCGGTGCGGCCACCGCTACCGCCACGGCTGCAGGCATCACCGGTGCCGCGCTCTGGGCTTGGGGTTCGGCCAGGAGGCCCAGCAGCAGCACCTCCAGCCACAGGCGCGGCTGCACGCTGTGGCGCAACTGTTGCTCGCTGCCCTTGAGCTGGGCCTGCCAGCGCAGCAGCGGGGCCTTGCCGATGCGCCGGGCCAGATCCGGCAGGCCGGCGCGGAACTGCGGCGAAAAGCTGGTGAGCTCGAGCCGGTCGGGGGCCACGCCCGCCAGCACCAGATCCCGCAGCAGGCCGGCCAGACCCTGCAGCACAGCCGAGGGTTCGCGGCCCCGCTCCAGCAGGGTGCGGATCGCTTCGATCAAGCCGAGGGGTTCGCCGGCGGCCAGGGATTCGGCCAGTTGCAGCAGCTCCTGTTCGGGCACAGCCCCCTGCAGCTCCCACACCGCCTGGGGCTCCACTGGCGCCGGCAGCAGGCTGAGCTGATCCAGCAGGCTTTCGGCGTCGCGCAGGCCGCCCTGGGCCCGTTGGGCCACCACGTGCAGGGCCTCGGCGGTGATGCCGATCTCTTCCTGCTCGGCGATCCAGCTCAGGTGCCGCTCCAAGGCATCGAGGGGGATGCGCCGGAAATCGAAGCGTTGGCAGCGGCTGAGGATTGTGGGCAACACCCGCTGGGGGTCGGTGGTGGCCAGCACGAACACCACCCGCGGTGGCGGCTCCTCCAGGGTCTTGAGCAAGGCGTTGAATGCCGCCGTGGAGAGCATGTGGCACTCGTCCACCACATACACCTTCCAGCGGGCCTGAACGGGCGCGAAGCGGGAGCGTTCGATCAGCTCACGGATGTTGTCAACGCCGGTGTTGGAGGCGGCGTCGATCTCGATCACATCGAGGGCGTTGCCGTTGGCGATCGAGGTGCAGAGCTCACAGGAGCCGCAGGGCTCCGGCGTGGGGCCATCGGAGCCGATGCAGTTGAGGGAGCGCGCCAGGATGCGGGCGCTGGAGGTTTTGCCGGTGCCGCGCGGGCCGCTGAACAGATAGGCCGGCGCGATCCGCCCCGACCGCAGCGCATTGCCGAGGGTGGCTGCGATCGCCTCCTGCCCCACCAGCTGATCGAAGCGCTGCGGGCGGTATTTGTGGTGGAGGGGTTGGTAGGCAGCCGGCATGGCTGGAGGCTACTGGCCTTCCTCGAGCATGCGCTCCAGTCGCCCTTCCAGTTCCTCCACCTCACTGAGCTGATCCGCCAGCTTCTGGGCCGCCAGCCGCAGCGTTTCGAATCCCTGGTTCTGCTGCTCCCCTTGGCTCCAGCGCTGCTCCGCTTGGGTGAGCTCCTGCTCCAGCCGCCGTTGCAGCTTCAGCCGCAGCCCATCCAGCTGTTCGAGGCTGCGTCGGGCCAGGGCCTTGCCCTGCTCCAGCTGGGTGTCGTTGAGCCGCAGGCCCTGGCGCAGCAGCACGCGAGCGCCGGTGAGCACCGCAGCCGGCACGAACTGGCCCAGGGCCAGCGCCCCGAGGCTGCCGGTGTGCAGCCAGTTCTCCACCTGTTCGCTGCGGTGCCGGCCGGTTTTGCACCAGTGGGCGAAGTGCTCGCAGTTGTTGAACAGCAGGTTGTAGTTCTGCTCTCCGAGGCGGCCCATCGCCCGCCGGAGGGTCAGCCGCGGCGCGGAGCAGGCCCCGTCGGGATAGGCCACCACGCTCAGGGGCTGGCCGCGGCTGAACTCCGCCACGGGGCTGCGCAGGATTTCGCGGCCCTCGAGGTAGTGGGCCACGGTGCCATCGCCCAGATCGATGCCGTGGTGGTTGAACAGGCCGTGCTGGCGCGGCACCTGCAGGTGATCAGCTGCGGCCATCGCCGCCCTCGCTCAGGCGGTTTCCTGTTGCACCTGCTCGCTGCCGGGCAGGGGCAGCACCTTGGCCTTGGTGCGCTCCTCCACCAGCTGGCGGGTCACGGTGAAGCTCTTGGTGCTCTTGTCTGACGGCAGGTCGTACATCAGATCGAGCATCAGCTCTTCCACGATGCCCCGCAGGGCACGGGCGCCGGTTTTGCGGCGGTGGGCTTCGGCAGCGATCGCCTCCACGGCGCCGGGCTCGAAGTCGAGCCGCACGTCATCCATGCTCAGCAGCGTCTGGAACTGCTTCACCAGGGCATCGCGCGGTTCGGTGAGGATCGCCTCGAGGGCGTGGCTGTCGAGGGGCTCGAGCACGGCGTTCACCGGCAGGCGGCCGATGAATTCCGGGATCAGGCCGTACTTCACCAGGTCGTCGGGTTCCAGGTGCCGCAGCACATGGGCGGCCTGTTGGTCTTTGCTCTGGCGGTTGCGGCTGCGGCCTCCCTCGGGGATGAAACCGATCGAATTGCGACCCATGCGCCGCTGCACCACCTCGTCGAGGCCCACGAAGGCGCCACCGCAGATGAACAGGATCTGGCTGGTGTCGATCTGAATGCAGTCCTGGTAAGGATGTTTGCGGCCCCCCTGGGGAGGCACGTTGGCCACGGTGCCCTCCAGCAGCTTCAGCAGCGCCTGCTGCACCCCCTCCCCCGACACATCGCGGGTGATCGAGGGGTTCTCGCTTTTGCGGGCGATCTTGTCGATCTCGTCGATGTAAATGATGCCGCGCTGGGCTTGCTCCACATCCAGGTCGGATTTCTGCAGCAGCCTCAGCAGGATGTTCTCCACGTCCTCACCCACGTAGCCCGCTTCGGTGAGGGTGGTGGCATCGGCCACGGCGAAGGGCACGTCGAGCAACTCGGCCAGCGTTTGCGCCAGCAGCGTTTTGCCGCAGCCGGTGGGACCGATCAGCAGGATGTTGCTCTTGTGCAGGCGCGTGGCGGTTTCGTTGCTCTCGCCCTTGCCATCGCCCTGCCAGGCCAGGCGTTTGTAGTGGTTGTAAACGGCCACCGACAGCACCTTCTTGGCCTCCTCCTGGCCCACCACCTGGGCATCGAGGTGGGCTTTGATCTCCCTGGGTTTGGGGATCTCCGCCAGGGTGGGAACGGGTTTGCTGCTCTTTTTGGCGGGCGCCTTGCCCTTGGTTTCGGAGCTCTGGCGAACGCTGCCGCCCTGGCCCTCCACCAGTTCTTCATCCAGGATCTCGTTGCAGAGATCGATGCACTCGTCGCAGATGTAAACGCCGGGGCCGGCGATCAGCTTGCGCACCTGATCCTGTGACTTGCCGCAGAACGAGCACTTCAGGTGGGCGTCGAACTTGGGCATCGGGCGGGGGCGGCGGGAGCGTCCGGGTGGATGGGCTGCATGCCCGAAACCCAGGATCAATCCGATCCGGTGTTTCGTCAGCCGTCCTTAAGGATCAAACCGGGGCGTCGTCGGTGACGACGCGGTCGATCAGGCCGTATTGAACCGCTTCTGCCGGGGAAAGGAAGTAGTCGCGGTCGGTGTCTTCGGCGATTTTCTCCAGGGGCTGGCCCGTGTGCTCCGCCATCAGGCCGTTGAGGGTGTCCTTGAGGTAGAGGATTTCCTTGGCCTGGATCTCGATATCCACGGCCTGGCCCTGGGCGCCGCCGAGGGGTTGGTGGATCATGATCCGCGCGTTCGGCAGCGCCAGGCGCTTGCCCTTGGCGCCGCCGGAGAGCAGGAAGGCGCCCATGGAGGCCGCCAGGCCGTAGCAGATGGTCACCACATCGGGCGACACCTGCTGCATGGTGTCGTAGATCGCCAGGCCAGCGGTCACCGAGCCGCCCGGTGAGTTGATGTAGATCTGAATGTCCTTCTCGGGATCCTCGGCTTCGAGGAACAGCAGCTGCGCCACCAGGGCATCGGCCACCTGATCGTCGATGCCGGTGCCCAGGAAGATGATCCGCTCGCGCAGCAGGCGTGAATAGATATCGAAGGCCCGCTCACCCCGGCCGGACTGTTCAACAACGGTGGGCAGCACCCCCGGAGCCGCCACGGGAGCTGGTGCGCTCCCCATGGCGATGGTGGCTTCCGGGCGGATCCCCTGCCAGCGGTTCTCGATGGGATGGGGAGTGCTGGCGTTGATCACGCGGCCGGACTTAGATCAGTCCCGCCAATCTATGGGGATCAGGCTTCGGCAGGGGCTTCCGGGGCCTTCTCGGTGATGGTGGAGTTGCTCTCCAGCCACCCCATCAGCTTCTCGCGCATCAGGTCTTCCTGCACGGCCTGATGCAAGCGTGCGGGATCGATGCGGGCGCTGTCGCTGAAGCCGCGGCTCAGCTCCTTCACCTTGGCGTCGATCTCATCGGCAGCCACCTCGATCTTTTCGGCGCTGGCCAGGGCCTTGAGGGCCAGGCTGCGCTTGAGGCGCTCCTCCGCCTCGGGGCGGGAGGTTTCGCGCAGGCTCTGGATCAGTTGAGGGGTGAACAGCTTCTTCACGTCCATGCCCTGCTGGGCGAGCTGGCCTGCGGTCTGCTCCAGCAGCGAGATGATCTCCTCCTGCACCAGGGTTTCGGGCAGTTCCACCTCGAGTTGCTCCACCAGGGCCGCCAGCAGGGCGTCGTGGCGGTTCGACTGGTTGCGGCGCTCGGCGTCCTCCTTGAGGCGCTCCTCCAGGTCGGCGCGCAGTTCAGCCAGGGTCTGCTTGTCGCTGGCCTGCTGGGCGAAGGCGTCGTCGAGGGCCGGCAGTTCGCGGGCCTTCAGCTCGGTGAGGGTGATCTCGAAGCTGGCTTTGCGGCCGGCGGCATCCTCCTGGGGGTACTCGTCGGGGAATTGGCAGGCCACGGTTTTGCTGTCACCGGGCTTCATGCCGATGATCCCTTCCACGAAGCCGGGGATCATGCGGCCGTCTTCCAGTTCCACCTCCATGGCCTCGCCGCTGCCGCCGCTGATCGCCTCACCGTTGTCGGTGTAGGTGCCGGCGAAGTTGATCACGGCCACATCGCCGCTCGCGGCGGCACGCTTCTCCACCGGCACCAGGGTGGCCAGCTGACGGCGGGATTGCTCGATCAGTTCGTCGACGCGGGCGGCATCGAAGTTCACGCTCTCGGCTTCCGCCTTGAGCCCCTTGGTGCTCTTGAGGCTGGGGGTGGGCTCCACATCCATTTCAAGGGTGAGGCTGAGCTCCTTGCCGGGCTCAAAACGCTCGAGCAGGGCCTCAAAGCCGCCATCCACGCTGGGCTGACCGATGGCCGGGATCTCGGCCTGCTTCAGGGCATCGCGGAAAACGCTGTCCACCAGGTCTTCCAGGGCGGTGGCGCGGATCCGCACGGCGCCGATCTGCTGCACGAGCACGGCGCGGGGCACCTTGCCCTTGCGGAAGCCGGGCAGCTTGAGGGTGCGGCTGAGCTTCTCCACCGCCTGCTCGTGGCTGCTCTGGGTGAGGCCAGCAGGAACACCGATCTCCACCGCCATCCGGCTGCCGGGGCGAGGGCTGGTGCTCACCTTGAGCGCGGATTGGCTAGCGGTGGCGGCGGCAGGACTCATGGATCGGCAACAAGGCAGCCCACGATCCTAGGAAGTGGCCTGTGACAGCTCCCCGCGTTGGGTCGCCTGGCCAGCCCTGCCGACGTATGCTCGGCAGCAAGAACAAGCGACCTGAAGATTCCTGAGCGAAGGCCCCAGCGGGCTTTTGCGCCGGTTGTTGCAGAGCTACACCGCACTCCTTTCGTCCACACGTTGACCCGCTCCATTCGCCCTCTTCCCCAACGCCCTCTGCACGTGGCCGTGCTCGGTGCCAGCGGCGCCGTGGGTCAGGAGCTGTTGCTATTGCTGGCTGAGCGGCAGTTTCCGGTGGGTCGGCTCACGCTGCTGGCCTCCCCCCGCTCCGCTGGCCAGACCGTGGAGTGGAACGGGCAGACCCTCACGATCGAACCGGTGAGCGCTGAGGCGTTCAACGGCGTGGATGTGGTGCTCGCCTCGGCCGGCGGCTCGGTGTCGAAGCAGTGGGCGCCGGTGGCGGCTGCGGCCGGTGCGGTGGTGATCGACAACTCCAGCGCCTTCCGCATGGATGCGGATGTGCCCCTGGTGGTGCCTGAGGTGAACCCCCAGGCTGCGTTCCACCACAACGGTGTGATCGCCAACCCCAACTGCACCACCATTCTGATGACCCTGGCCCTGGCGCCGCTGGCGGCCCGCCGGCCGCTGCGCCGGGTGGTGGTGAGCACCTATCAATCCGCTAGCGGCGCCGGTGCCCGTGCGATGGAGGAACTCGCCAGCCTCAGTCGCACCGTGCTTGCGGGCGGCACCCCGGAGAGCAGCGTGCTGCCCTACTCCCTGGCCTTCAACCTCTTTCTACACAACTCGCCCCTGCAGGACAACGGCTACTGCGAAGAGGAGCTGAAGATGCTCAACGAAACCCGCAAGATCATGGGCTTGCCTGATCTGCGTGTCTCGGCCACCTGCGTGCGGGTGCCGGTGCTGCGGGCCCATTCCGAAGCCATCAACATCGAATTCCACGAGCCCTTCCCCGTGGAGGAAGCGAGGCAGCTGCTCGCGGCGGCGCCTGGTGTGGAGTTGATCGAAGACTTCGACACCAACCGCTTCCCGATGCCCACCGATGTCACCGGCCGCGATCCCGTGGCCGTGGGCCGGATCCGCCAGGACCTCAGCGAGCCCAACGCCTTGGAGATCTGGCTCTGCGGTGATCAGATCCGTAAGGGTGCAGCGCTCAACGCGATTCAGATCGCTGAACTGCTGTGTGATCCGGCTGCAGCCGAGGTTGCAGCTTGACCGCCATGGCTGCCGCAGCGTTCACACCTGGAGCTCCATCGCCGGCGCCCTTCGGGCGGGTGGTTACGGCGCTGGTCACCCCCTACCGCCCCGATGGCGCGGTGGATCTTGAGATGGCGGCGCGCCTGGCCAGCCATCTGGTGGAGCACGGCTCCGATGGCTTGGTGCTGTGCGGCACCACCGGCGAATCGCCCACCCTCAGCTGGGATGAGCAGCATCAACTCTTCTCGGCTGTGAAGGCAGCCGTGGGGGGTCGCGCCAGCCTGCTGGCGGGCACCGGCAGCAACTGCACCGCCGAGGCGGTGGAAGCGATTGCTGAAGCCGCCGCCCTGGGCGCCGATGGCGCCTTGGTGGTGGTGCCCTACTACAACAAGCCGCCCCAGGAGGGGCTCGAGGCCCATTTCCGGGCGGTGGCTGCTGCTGCGCCTCAGCTGCCGTTGATGCTCTACAACATCCCGGGCCGAACCGGTTGCAGCATCACGCCCGAGACCACAGCACGGCTGATGGATCTCCCCAATCTGGTGAGCTTCAAGGCCGCCAGCGGCACCACCGAAGAGGTGAGTGCGCTGCGGGCCCTCTGCGGCGAACGCCTGGCGATCTATAGCGGCGATGACGCCCTCACCCTGCCGATGCTCGCCGTGGGTGCGGTGGGTGTGGTGAGCGTGGCCAGCCATGTGGCCGGAGATCAGATCCAGCAGATGGTGCAGGCCTTCCTGGCCGGCGACCTGCGCACCGCCCTCTCCATTCACGAACAACTCTTGCCCTTGTGCAGGGCGATGTTCTGCACCACCAATCCCATCCCCGTGAAAGCCGCGCTGGAGCTCAGCGGCTGGCCCGTGGGTGCCCCAAGGCTTCCTCTCGTTTCCGCTTCTAACGACGTGCGCGACCGACTCACTTCCGTTCTGGCAGCCCTGCGTCCCACCTGACGCCAAGGCCCACCGGAGCGCGCCACGGCGCTTGCTCCCCCGATGTTTCTGTTCTGTCTCCGGCTGCGCCGGACCCTCCTTTCTGAATGACGAACCAAGCCAAACAACCCTGTCTGCGGGTCATCCCCCTCGGTGGCCTTCACGAGATCGGCAAGAACACCTGCGTTTTTGAATACGGCGACGACATCATGTTGGTGGATGCCGGTTTGGCATTCCCCAGTGATGGCATGCACGGCGTCAATGTTGTGATGCCAGATACCAGCTATCTAAAGGAAAACCAGAAGCGCATCCGCGGCATGATCGTGACCCATGGTCACGAAGATCACATCGGTGGCATTGCTCACCACCTCAAGAATTTCAATATTCCGGTGATTCACGGCCCGCGCCTGGCGCTGGCGATGCTCACCGGAAAGATGGAAGAAGCCGGTGTGATGGATCGCACCATCCTTCAAACCGTCGCTCCGCGCGATGTGGTGAAGGTGGGTCAACACTTCTCGGTTGAGTTCATCCGCAACACCCACTCGATGGCCGACAGCTTTTCGCTGGCCATCACCACGCCTGTTGGCACCGTGATCTTCACCGGTGACTTCAAGTTCGATCACACCCCCGTCGACGGTGAAACCTTCGACATGGCCCGCCTCGCCCACTACGGCGAACAAGGTGTGCTGTGCCTGTTCAGCGATTCCACCAACTCCGAGGTGCCGGGCTTCTGCCCTCCCGAGCGCTCCGTGTTCCCTTGCCTGGATCGCCACATCTCCCAGGCGGAAGGCCGGGTGATCATCACCACCTTCGCCAGCTCGATTCACCGGGTGGCGATGATTCTGGAGCTAGCCCTCAAGAACGGCCGCAAGGTTGGCCTGCTCGGCCGCTCCATGCTCAACGTGATCGCCAAGGCGCGCGAGTTGGGCTACATGCGCGCCCCCGACGATCTGTTTGTGCCGATCAAGCAGATCCGTGATCTGCCCGATCGTGAAACCCTGCTGCTGATGACCGGTAGCCAGGGCGAACCGCTGGCTGCCCTCAGCCGCATCTCACGCGGTGAGCACCCGCAGGTGCAGGTGAAGAACTCCGACACGATCATCTTCTCCGCCAGCCCGATTCCCGGTAACACCATCTCGGTGGTGAACACCATCGACCGGCTGATGATGCTGGGCGCCAAGGTTGTGTATGGCAAGGGTGAAGGCATTCACGTGTCGGGCCATGGTTTCCAGGAAGACCAGAAACTGATGCTGGCGCTCACCAAGCCGAAGTATTTCGTGCCGGTGCACGGTGAGCACCGCATGCTCGTGTGCCACAGCAAAACGGCCCAATCTATGGGGGTTCCCGCCGAAAACATCCTCATCATCGATAACGGCGATGTGGTGGAACTCCGCCCCGATTCGATCAACAAAGGTGAGCCGGTGAAGGCTGGTATCGAGCTGCTCGATGCCTCCCGCAACGGCATCGTGGATGCCCGTGTGCTCAAGGAGCGTCAGCAACTCGCCGACGACGGTGTGATCACCATGCTCGCGGTGATCAGCACCGATGGCGTGATGGCCGCTCCGCCCCGCGTGAATCTGCGCGGTGTGGTGACGGCCGCCGACCCGCGCAAACTCAGCCTCTGGGCCGAGCGCGAGATCACCTGGGTGCTCGAGAACCGCTGGCAGCAGCTATCGCGCAACAGCGGCGGCAAGGCTCCCGATGTGGATTGGATGGGCGTTCAGCGTGAGATCGAGATCGGTCTTCAGCGTCGCCTGCGCCGTGAGCTGCAGGTGGAGCCGTTGATCATCTGTCTGGTGCAGCCCGCTCCCGGCGGCACTCCGGCCTACAAGGGCCGCGCCGATGCCGAGCCCGACACCCGTCCCGCTCCCCGCGCCGGCCGCGGCGGTGGTCGTGATGGTGGTCGTGATGGCGGCCGCGATGGTGGTCGCGGTGAGCGTCCTGAGCGGGTTGAGCGTTCGCAGCAGCCCCGCCGTGAACTGGCGGCCGTGGGTGCAGCCCCGGCACCTGCCCCGGCTGCGGCAACACCGGCCCGCGTGGAAGAGCCGGAGATCAGCGGCCGGACCCGCCGCCGCCGTTCGGCTGCCGCCAGCTGAGTCGCGCCCAGAAGCCCCCCAGCCTGGGGGGCTTTGTTGTTGTTGGGGTGATCGTCGGCTCCGGGATCGGCTCGTCCTCGGTTCCGCCAGCGGCTGCTGCCTCCAAACGCTGACTTGAGAGCCGCACCAGCAGCAGACCGCGATCCAGATCGTTGTGGTTGGGTAGGGCGTCAACTGCTGGTGGCGCGGCTGGTTCCGGCTCAAACCGCTCCGGCTCAGGGCTGGGCTCCTTTCCCGTGCTGGTTTCCTCGATTTGGTGCTGTGCCCGGATTGGCTCCGGCGCCGCGATGGCCAGGTTGACGCTGGTCGTCTCCAGCCATGGGGCTGCTGCCTGCGGGCTGGCCGTCGGAACCGGTTGCGCTGCGGCGGCTTCGGGGTTGGGCAGTTGCTGCAGCCACGGGGTGGCGGGCTGATCGGCGCTGGCCGGTGTGGTGGCTTCAGCCGGCGGCTGGCTGCTGAGCTGCAGGCCTTGCTCGGCCAGTTGGCGGTAGCTGGGTTCGCTGCAGCTCTCGAGCACGGCGCGATAGGCCGCTTCCGCTTGCTGAGGTTGGGCCAGGCCGTAGAGATGGATGTGGCCGATCAAGAGCTGCAGGCGTTGATCGAGCCGATCGCTGCGTTGCGGCTGCAACTGCGGTTGCAGTGCTTCGGCCAGTGCCAGGGCCTGGGAGAAGTCGCCCTGGCCGTAGCTGCGCTCCACGGCGCTGTAGGCCTGCTCCTCGGGGCTGGGCATGGGCCGGGGCGTTGTGCGCCTCCCCTGTTTAGGGCGTGTTGGGGCGTTCGAGCCAGAGCTGATCGCGATCCCACTGGATCCGAACCCTGCCGGCGAGATCGGCCCCGCCGGGCCCGCCCTCGGCCACCAGTCTGGCGAGCAGCGTTTGCAGCTGCGCGGCGGGGAGACTGCCCATCCCTTGGCGGACCAGCCAGGCCTGCAGCAGCTGGCGCTGATTCGCCGGCTGCAGGGCCATCAGGGCGCGGCGCTGCAGTGCCTGTTCGTGCGTGGCAGCCGGCGCCATCAATCCCGTTAACGCCAGCTCCAGCAGCTCCTCCTGGCTGTCCTGCTCCTGGGCCAGGCGTTCGGCCACGCCGCTGATGCGCCGGCTGGCGCCTGGGTGCAGTTGCTCCAGCACCGGCAACACCTCCAGGCGCAGGCGGTTGCGGCTGTAGTGGGGTTGTGCGTTGCTGGCATCAGCCCAGAGGGGCAGCCCCAGCTGCTCGCGGATCTGGCCTGTTTCGCTGCGACTGAATAGCAACAGGGGCCGCACCAAGCTGAGCTCCGGGCTGAGCGACCGTTGCGGCCGCAGGCTGGCCAGGCCGCGGCGGTGGCTGCCGCGGGCCAGTTGCAGCATCAGGGTTTCGGCGCGATCGCTGGCGGTGTGGCCGGTGACCACATGGCTGGCACCAACCAGGCCTGCTGCTCGCTCCAGGCGGGCGTAGCGCCAACGGCGTGCGGCGGCTTCATCCGGTTGTGGCTCGAGCCAGCGCTCGATCTGTAGGGCCAGGCCCTGCTGCCAGGCCCAGTCGGCCAGCTCGGCGGCCTGCGTGCCTGAGTTGCTGCGCAGCTGGTGGTCGCCGTGCCAGAGCTGCAGGCGCCAGTGATGCAGCCGCTGCAAGTCGTGGAGGAGCCCCAGCAGCGCCATCGAATCCTGGCCCCCCGACACCGCCAGCAGCAGCGTCGCCCCCTTGGGCAGCAGCTCCGGCCGTTGCAGCAGCCAGCGGTGCAGGCGCAGGTGGTGGCGGCTCCAGCGTTGCGCCAATTGCTGCGTGGGAGAATCGCTCCACTCTGTCTGCACTGGTATGTCGCGTCTCGCCCAGCTGCCCGCTTCGCTTCGCCTGGCTCTGGAGGAGCGCCGCGCCCTCAAGGTGATCGCCGGCCTCACCAACTTCGATGCCGCCAGCGTGGAGCGCATCAGCCGTGCGGCCGGCATGGGCGGCGCTGACCTGATTGATGTGGCCTGTGATCCCGCTCTGGTGCAGCTGGCTGCCGAGGTGAGCGGCCTCCCGATCTGCGTGAGCGCTGTGGATCCCGAGCTGTTCCCCGCCGCCGTGGCGGCCGGTGCTGCCTTGGTGGAGATCGGCAACTACGACGCCTTCTATCCCCTCGGCCGCATCTTTGATGCCGCCGAAGTGCTGGCGATCACCCGCCGCACCCGCGAGCTGCTGCCCGAGGTTGTGCTGAGCGTCACCGTGCCCCACGTGCTGCCCCTGGATCAGCAGGAGCAGCTGGCCGCCGACCTGGTGGTCGCCGGCGCCGACATCATCCAGACCGAAGGCGGCACCAGCGCCAAGCCCTTCAGCGCCGGCAGCCTCGGCCTGATCGAGAAGGCTGCTCCCACCCTGGCGGCGGCCCACAGCATCAGCCGTGCCGTCACCGTGCCCGTGCTGTGCGCTTCGGGTCTGTCGTCCGTCACCGTGCCCCTGGCGATTGCCGCCGGTGCCGCCGGTGTGGGCGTGGGCTCGGCTGTGAACAAGCTGAATGATTCGCTGGCGATGTTGGCCGTGGTGCGCGGTCTGCGCGAGGCCCTCGGCACTGGCGTCAGCGCTGCTGTCTGATTCCGCGCCTGAGTTGTTGGGTTGTTCTTGGGCTGGGCGCCACGGCGGCCCGCTACCTGGCCGAGAATGACCCGATGGCCAGCCCCTATCAGCTCAACGCCCCCTACAGCCCTAAGGGTGATCAGCCGACGGCGATCGCCGGGCTGGTGGCGGGCGTTGAGGGTGGTGAGCGTTATCAGACCCTGCTGGGCGCCACCGGCACTGGCAAAACGTTCACGATCGCCAATGTGATCGCCCAGACGGGGCGGCCGGCCCTGGTGCTCGCCCATAACAAGACGCTGGCGGCGCAGTTGTGCAATGAGTTGCGGGAGTTCTTCCCCAACAATGCCGTTGAATATTTCATCTCCTACTACGACTACTACCAACCGGAGGCGTATGTGCCCGTCTCCGACACCTACATCGCCAAGACAGCCTCGATCAACGAAGAGATCGACATGCTGCGCCACTCGGCGACGCGCTCCCTGTTCGAGCGTCGCGATGTGATCGTGGTGGCCTCAATCAGCTGCATTTATGGCCTGGGGATTCCGAGTGAATACCTCAAGGCAGCGGTGAAGTTTGAGGTGGGTGAAACGCTCAATCTGCGCGGCTCGCTGCGGGAGCTGGTGAACAATCAGTATTCCCGCAACGATCTGGAGATCTCCCGCGGCCGCTTCCGTGTGCGCGGCGATGTACTGGAGATCGGCCCCGCCTATGAAGATCGGCTCGTGCGAATCGAGCTGTTCGGCGATGAGGTGGAGGCGATCCGCTATGTGGATCCCACCACCGGTGAAATCCTGCAGAGCCTGGAGAGCATCAACATCTACCCGGCCAAGCACTTTGTGACGCCGAAGGAGCGGCTGGAAGGTGCGATCGAGGAGATCAGGCAGGAGCTGCGGCAGCGGCTGGATGTGCTCAACGAACAGGGTCGGTTGCTGGAGGCCCAGCGCCTGGAGCAGCGCACCACCTACGACCTGGAGATGCTCGAGCAGGTGGGCTACTGCAACGGCGTGGAGAACTACGCCCGTCACCTGGCTGGCCGACCGGCGGGCACACCGCCGGAATGCCTGATCGATTATTTCCCCGACGACTGGCTGCTGGTGGTGGATGAAAGCCACGTCACCTGCTCGCAGCTGCAGGCGATGTACAACGGCGATCAGTCGCGCAAGCAGGTGCTGATTGAGCACGGCTTCCGGCTTCCTTCCGCCGCCGACAACCGGCCGCTCAAGGGGGAGGAGTTCTGGGAGAAGGCGCGGCAGACCATCTTTGTGAGCGCCACCCCCGGCGACTGGGAGATGCGCCAGAGCCACGGCCAGGTGGTGGAGCAGGTGATCCGCCCCACCGGCGTCCTCGATCCGATCGTGGAGGTGCGTCCCACCGATGGCCAGGTGGATGATCTGCTCGGCGAGATCCGCACCCGGGCGGAGAAGCAGGAGCGGGTGCTGGTGACCACGCTCACCAAGCGCATGGCCGAAGACCTCACCGACTATCTGGCGGAGAACGGTGTGCGGGTTCGTTATCTCCACTCCGAAATCCATTCCCTGGAGCGGATCGAAATCATCCAGGACCTCCGCAATGGGGAATACGACGTGCTGGTGGGGGTGAACCTGCTGCGGGAGGGTCTCGACCTGCCAGAGGTGTCGCTGGTGGCGATCCTTGATGCCGACAAGGAGGGTTTCCTACGGGCCGAGCGCTCCCTGATCCAGACCATCGGCCGCGCCGCTCGCCACATCGAGGGTGTGGCCCTTCTCTACGCCGACAACCTCACCGATTCCATGGCCAAGGCCATCTCCGAAACCGAACGGCGCCGCGCCATTCAGCAGACTTACAACGAGAAGCACGGCATCACGCCCACACCCGCGGGCAAACGAGCCGGCAATTCGATCCTGGCGTTTCTGGAGATGTCGCGACGCCTCAGCGACGATCAGCTGGAGCAGGCCACTGAACAGGCCGAGCACAACGAAGTGCCCCTGGATGCGCTGCCGGAGTTGATCCAGCAACTGGAAGACAAGATGAAGACTGCCGCCAAGAACCTCGACTTCGAAGAGGCGGCCAATCTGCGCGATCGCATCAAGGGTCTGCGTCAGAAGTTGGTGGGTAAGGCCTGATTGTTGGGTCAGCGGTTCTGCCCGGATTCGGGATTGTTTCTGCAGTTCTGACGGCCAGCTCTTGAAAATCTCGCTAAGGGTGCGTTAACCGCCGGCCTTGCGGATGGGTGTTTACCTCCTGCATCTTCATCTGCATGGCCTGTTTCGAGGCCATGCCTTGGAGCTGGGGCGAGACGCCGACACCGGCGGCCAGACCACCTACGTGCTCGAACTGATCCGCAGCCTCGCGGCCCGTCCTGAGGTGGATCGGGTGGAGGTGATCACCCGCCAGATTCACGACAAGCGGGTGTCTCCGGATTACGGCCAGCCGCGCGAGGAGCTCGGGGATGGGGCCTGCATCCTGCGGCTGCCGTGCGGGCCGCGCCGCTACCTGCGTAAGGAGCAGCTGTGGCCGCACCTCGATGAGCTGGCCGATGCCGTGGTGGCCCAGATCGCCGCCCAGCTGCGCAAGCCCGAGTGGATCCACGCCCACTACGCCGATGCGGGCTACGTGGGTGCTCTGGTGTCGCAGCGGTTGGGTATTCCTTTGCTGTTCACCGGCCACTCCCTGGGCCGAGAGAAGCAGCGCCGCCTGCTGGCCGCAGGCATGGCCCACGATCAGATCGAGCAGAGCTATGCGATCAGCCGCCGCATCGATGCGGAGGAGCGAACCCTGGCCCAGGCCTCCCTGGTGATCACCAGTACCCAGCAGGAAGCGGAGCTCCAATACAGCCGTTACAACCGCTTCCGCCCCGATCGGGCGGTGGTGGTTCCCCCGGGGGTGGATGCCCGCCGCTTCCATCCCCGCGAGCTGCCCGGCGAGGAGGCGGCCGTGGTCGAGCTGATGCGTCCGTTTCTGCGGGACCCCGCCAAGCCGCCGCTGCTCTGCATCTGCCGGGCGGTGCGCCGCAAGAACGTGCCCGCGCTGGTGGAGGCCTACGGCCGCTCAGCCTTGCTGCGGGAGCGCCACAACCTGGTGCTGGTGCTCGGCTGCCGAGAGGATCCCCGCACTATGGAGAAGCAGCAGCGCGACCAGTTCCAGGAGATCTTTGAGCTGGTGGATCGTTTTGATCTCTATGGCCGGGTGGCCTATCCGAAGCAGCACCGCGGCGAGGACATCCCGGCGCTCTACCGCTGGGCAGCGCGCCGCGGTGGTGTGTTTGTGAACCCAGCGCTTACTGAACCCTTCGGGCTCACCCTGCTGGAGGCAGCAGCCTGCGGTTTGCCGCTGGTGGCCACCGATGACGGCGGTCCCTGCGACATCCTGCGCCGCTGCGGCAACGGCGCGTTGGTGGATGTGACCGATCTCGATGCGCTGCAACACGCTCTGGAAGCTGCCGCTGCCGACCCGGGCCGCTGGCGCCTCTGGCGCGACAACGGCGTTGAGGCCGTGAGCCGCAACTACAGCTGGGATGCCCATGTGGGCGCCTATCTCGGCCTGGCCCAGCGCTGTTGTCCGGTGGTGGAGCGGCGGCGCACCGTTCAGCCGCTGCGCCGCCCCACCAAGGTGTTCTTCGCCTCACGCCGCGGCACCCCTGTGGCCGCTCAGAGCGGGGGAGCCTGCTCCTGACTGCGGTATTGGGCGCGGTTTGGGTTGAGATCGGGCATCCAGTAGCTGATGTCCTCATGCCAGTAGGGCGTGCCGGAGAGGCGGCTTGAGTTCAGCTTGGTGGTGGCCATGGCCGTCATCAGGGTGCCCATGTCCACCGGGGAGAGATCCGTGAGCAGATCCTTGCCCGCCAGGCCCATCAGCTCGGGGATGCGGGCCGCCATGGCGGGATTGGCCAGTTTGCGGAACACCTCCCGCAGTACCAGCTTCTGGCGCTCCATCCGGCCGATGTCACCCAGCTCATCGTGGCGGAAGCGCAGGAAACCCTCCAGCTCCTTGCCCTTGAGCAACTGGCGACCGGGATAGAGGTCGATGTAGAGGCCCTGGCTGTTGTCCACGTAGTACATCCGCTTCGGCACATCCACCTCCACACCGCCGACGGCATCGGCGAGGCGTTGCACCGCATCGAGGTTGATCACCAGGTAGCGATCCACCCGGGCCGAGAGCAGCTTGCTCAGCTCCTGCTTCACCATCGCCGGCCCGCCGCTGCTGTAGAGGGCGTTGGCTTTCATCACCCCGTATTGGGAGGAATCGATGAAGGTGTCGCGGGGCACCTGGGTGAGCTCCGTGCGCCCATCCTTGAGATTCACGGTGAACATCACATCGGTGTTGGTGCTCACGTGGTCGGTGCCCATCACCACGATGCGGCGATCGCCCATGCCGGCTGGTGTCACCAGGGAGCTGATCACGCCGCTGGGGCCATGCAGCCCCGCCAGCAGGGCTGTGGCCATGTGGGGGAGCGGGCCATTCAGGCCATAACCCAGGCCGAGACCGGCCATGAACAGCGGCAGACGCGGGAGGCCTCGGCGCACCTTGCGCGGCTGGCGGCGCTCGTCGAGGGGGGTGACGCTGGGTTTCGCGGGTTGGCCCCGCCGCGGGCGGCGCTCCTGCCGCTCCACAGGTTGCAGCGGCGTCCGCTGCCGGCCCTGGCTGCGGCGGCGGGGAGCGGGATTGGGCTGAGCCTGCGACATGGACGGTGTGCGTGGGCGCACCGTATCGCCTGACATCCCTTGTTGCCAGGGGCGTTTCGGCCTCTCAGTCAGCTGGCTCAGCCGCCGGGAATCACCGCAATGGCCGCGGCTGCCTGATCCGCCCGTGCCTGGGCTTCCTCGAGGCTGGCGCCGCTGGCCAGCGCCACCCCCATGCGCCGGTGGGGCCGGGCATCGGGTTTGCCAAACAGCAGCACCTGTACACCCACCTCGGCTAAGGCCTGCTCCAGGCCCGTGAACCGCACGCTCTCACAGGCCTGTTGGGCGAGAATCACCCGGCTGGCGGCCGGTCCGGTGGAGCGGATTTCGGGGATGGGCAGGCCGAGCACGGCCCGCAGGTGCAGCTCGAATTCGCTCAGGTTCTGGCCGGCCAGCGTCACCAGGCCGGTGTCGTGCGGGCGGGGTGAGAGCTCGGAGAACACCACCTCGCTGCTGCCATCGGCGCTGTGGCACACGAAAAACTCCACGCCGAACAGGCCGGCGCCACCGAGGTTGTCGGTGACGCGGCGGGCCATGCTCTGGGCGGCCGCCAGTTGATCCCAGTCGAGGTGGGCCGGCTGCCAGCTGCATTGGTAGTCGCCCCGCTCCTGCAGGTGCCCGATCGGCGGGCAGAACAGGGTGGGCCCCTCCCACTGCTTCACGGTGAGCAGCGTGATCTCCTGCTCGAAACGCAGAAACTCCTCCACGATCACCCGAGCGCCGCTGCCGCGGGCGCCGGCCATGGCTGCGTCCCACGCGGCGGCGATGCCGTCGGGCCCATCCACCACGCTCTGGCCCTTGCCGGAGGAGCTCATCACCGGTTTCACCACCACCGGCCAACCCAGGGGGGCGGCGGCGGCCGCCAGCTCCTCGGCGCTGGCGGCGTAGGCGAAGCGGGCCGTGCGCAGGCCCAGCTCCGTTGCGGCTAGGTCGCGGATGCGATCGCGGTTCATGGTCACCGCCGTGGCCCGGGCTGTGGGGATCACCGTGATCCCCTCGGCTTCCAGCTCCGCCAGGGCATCCACCGCCAGCGCTTCGATCTCCGGGATCACCACATCGGGCTGGTGCGTCCGCACCACCGCCTTCAGCGCTTCGGGGTCGGTCATCGCCACCACCTCTGCCTGATCCGCCACCTGCATGGCTGGTGCGCCGGGGTAGCGATCCACGGCGATCACCCGGCAGCCCAGCCGCTGGGCGGCGATCGCCACCTCTTTCCCCAGCTCACCGCTGCCCAGCAGCATCACGGTGCGCGGAAAGGTGGGGCTGGCCATGGCCGCGGCTGAGGCGAGAGACTGCCCCGATCCTGCCCCGGCGCCCCCCCTGTGCTGCTGTCCCTCCCGTTGGCCCGGCTGTTGTTATTGGGCTACGCCACTGCCGGTGATGCGGCCGATGGCCTGCTCAACGGCCTGAGCATTGAGAGCCTGCAGCGTTGGACCCTGGTGTATCTGGGGCTCTCGGCCCTGGCCTTCATCGTGGTGTGGCTGGTGGGCTATCTGCGCCGGCCCGGCTGAGGCGCCCGAGTTGCAGCACGCAGAGCGAGACGATTAGAGGTCGATCAGATCGAGCTGCCGCACCGGCGACTGTTCATCGATGAAGCCGTAGGCCGCGAACACCGTGGCATCGCTGTGGGTGATGTGTTGGCCGTCGCTGTGGCGCTCCAGCACGAAGCCTTCCTTCGCCATGCGGCGCATCAGTGCGGCCGCCTCCTCGAAGCGTGCCGCCATCGCCTCGAGGCTGGCGCAGTCTGCGGTGAGGCCCGCTTCCTTCCAGGTGAAATACGCCATCAGGGGAGCAACACCAGTCCCACACCAACCAGTATCAGGCTGATCAGCCAGAACCCCACCACCACCTGCTGCTCGCTGGCGCCGCCGAGCTCGAAGTGGTGATGCAGCGGCGCCATCCGCAACACCCGCCGGCCCTGGCCAGTGGCGGGGTTCTTGGTGGCCTTGAACACCCACACCTGCGCAATCACCGACAGCGATTCGGCCAGGAACACCCCGCCCATCACCAGCAGCGGCCAGAGGCTGTTGCTGAGCAGTGCCACCGCCGCCAGGGCCGATCCCATCGCCAGGGAGCCGGTGTCACCCATGAACACGCGGGCCGGGTGGCGGTTGAACAGCAGAAAGCCCAGCCAGCAGCCCGCCATGGCGGCGCAGAACCCGGCCAGAGCGGGATCGCCTTCGTGGCCCCGCAGCATCAGCTGCACCCCCAGGCCGCTGAACACGATCGCGCCGCAGCCGGCCGCGAGGCCATCGAGGCCATCGGTGAGGTTGGTGGCGTTGCTCTCCGCCAGAACCACGAACAGCCCCAGCGGCCAGATCAACAGGCCAAGGGGCAGCACCCAGCCCAGGGGCAGGGCGATGAAGCTGGCCATCTGCTGATCCCAGGCCGCCCAGGCCAGGAAGGCGGCGGCGCTGAGGGTCTGCAGCAGCAACTTGCCGCGTGGGCTGAGGCCGGTGTTGTGGCGTTTGGTGAGGCTGCGCCAGTCGTCGATGCCGCCGATGGCCATGGCGGCGAGGGTGAGGGCGGCCACCGCCAGCAGGCGCTGATCCGCCGGCGCCACCAGCCCCCCCACGATCACCCCCACGGGCACCACCAGCAGGCCTCCCATGGTGGGCGTGCCCGCCTTGCTCTGGTGGGCCTGGGGCCCTTCCTCCCGGATCACCTGCCCGAGCTTGAGGCGCCGCAGCTGCGGCACTCCCCACCAGCAGAGCAGGGCGCTCACCACAGCGCTGATCAGCAGCGGGATGGCCAGCTGCGGGGCCCGGCAGATCCAGTCGGTGGCAGCCGCGGCGGCTAGCAATAACAAACCCAGCAACAGCGCTAAGGAGCGGCTGTTGCTGGGCATCGAGGCGATCAGCCTGGTGGTGGAGATCAAGAGACCGGCGGGATCAGTCCTCCCAGTCTTCCTCGCTCTGCTCGTCAGCGGCGTTGTAGTCCTCTTTCTCGCCCATCAGCGCCGAGAGCTCCTCCTCTTCCACGGTGCTCACATCGGTGCTGGCGGTTTCCTCATCCGCCACCAAACGGCCGCTGCTCTCCAGCCAGCTCAGCAGATCGGGCTCTTCCCGCAGGGGCAGCACCGGTGCGGGCTCATTGCGGCCGTAGCGGGTGAGGGATGGGTTGATCCCATCCAGCTGGCTGAGGCTCGTGCTGAGGTTGCTGCTCATGGCTGACGGCTAGGGCTGCTATGGCGCGGACGACTGTCGGCTGGGCTTGCACCCCAGCGTGGACCAATCCGCCATCCTATCGGAGTCCCCCGCCGAGGCGTCACTGGCTCACCCTGCTTGGCGATCCCTGCTGGGGCCCTGGTTGCTGGCGCTCGCCCTCAGCGCTCTGCTGGTGGCTGCCGGCTGGCGCTGGCCTGTGCCCTTGTTGCAGCAGGGCTGGGCCGAGGCGGCACCGGGTCTGGGGGCCTGGCTGGCTCTGCTGTTGGTGCTGCTGCCGCCCGCGTTGATGGCGGCCCTGCTGATCGTGCGGATGCTGCGCCACCGCGACAGTGGAGAATCGATCGATTGCGCGCAAGGAGAGCGTTGATGGGCAGGGCCAAGAAGGCTGTATTGGCGTATTCCGGTGGTGTGGACACCAGCGTCTGCATTCCCTATCTCAAGAACGAGTGGGGTGTGGAGGAGGTGATCACCTTCGCCGCCGACCTGGGCCAGGGCGATGAGCTCGAGCCGATCCGCCAGAAAGCGCTCGATTCCGGCGCCAGCCAGTCGATCGTGGGCGACCTGATCGAGCCCTTCATTCAGGAGTTCGCTTTCCCGGCGATCCGGGCCAACGCGCTGTATGAGGGTCGTTATCCCCTCTCCACAGCCCTGGCGCGGCCGCTGATCGCCCGCCGCCTGGTGGAGATCGCCCGTGAGGTGGGTGCTGATGCGGTGGCCCACGGCTGTACTGGCAAGGGCAACGACCAGGTGCGCTTCGATGTGGCCATCGGCGCCCTTGCCCCCGATCTGAAGGTGCTCACCCCGGCGCGGGAATGGGGCATGAGCCGCGAGGAAACCATCGCCTACGGCGAGCGCTGCGGCATCCCCTCGCCCGTGAGCAAGAAGTCGCCCTATTCGATCGACCTCAACCTGCTGGGCCGCTCGATCGAGGCCGGCCCCCTGGAGGATCCCAACGTGGAGCCGCCCGAGGAGATCTACGCCCTCACCGTGAGCGTGGATGCGGCACCCGATCAGCCTCAGGTGGTGGAGATCGGTTTTGAGAACGGCAATCCCGTGAGCATCGATGGGGTGCAGCTCGATCCGGTGAGCCTGATCCGCCGCGCTAATGCACTGGCCGGCAGCCATGGCTTCGGCCGGCTCGACATGATCGAGAACCGGGTGGTGGGCATCAAGAGCCGCGAGATCTACGAAACCCCCGGCCTGCTGCTCTTGATCAAGGCGCACCAGGAGCTGGAGAGCCTCACCCTCGCCGCCGATGTACTGCGCAGCAAGCGCCAGCTGGAGCAGCAGTGGGCTGATCAGGTGTATCAGGGTCTCTGGTATGGCCCGCTGAAGGACGCTCTCGATGGCTTCATTGAGCGCACCCAGCGCACGGTGAACGGCAGCGTGAAGGTGAAGCTGCACAAGGGCAACGCCACCGTGGTGGGCCGCAGCAGCGCCAACAGCCTCTACGTGCCCGACATGGCCACCTACGACGCCGGCGATCAGTTCG
>VGPW01000025.1 GCA_016882545.1 Cyanobacteria bacterium M_surface_10_m2_179
CAAGTGGCTGCGGGCGGATGCCTCGTTCCACTACATCCACGCCGCCGACATCGCCCGGGTGTGCGTGCATCTGGCCACCACGGCCCATCAACCCAATCCGGAACCTGGCCAGGGTGCGGTGCGGCGCCTGGTGCTGGGGCAACCCGCCGTCACGGTGAACGACACCGTGAAGCGCCTTTGCCGCTGGCGCCGGAGCTGGCTGCCACCGGTGGGGCTGGATCTGCGCGGCTGGCTGATCGAGGGACTGATCAAGCTGCTGCACATTGAAGTGAATGACTGGGATCGTTTTTCGATACGCCAGCGCCATTTCGTGCATGAACCAATCAGCCCGCCGGAGCGCTTTGGGCTGGTGAGCCATGCACCCACCCTGGAAGCGGTGTTTGAAGACGCTGGCCTGCCCCATCGCGGCTGAGCCCCCTGACACCGCAGCACGTTTCAAATGTTGCGAACCGCTGCGCCATCCTGCACAGAGGCAGGGGCCGCCAACTAATTTGGTCAGGTTGCACGAGCTCCGATGCGCCGTCTTCTCTCTGTCATTGCCCTCTGCCTGGCGCTGGTGCTGGGTGCTGCCCCCAGCTTCGCTGCTGACGCCGACCACGGCGCTCAAATCTTCTCGGCCAACTGCGCCGCTTGCCACATGGGTGGCGGCAACGTGGTGAACGCCGAGCGCACCCTCAAGAAGGACGCCCTCGAGGCCTACCTGGCGAACTACAGCGCCGGCCACGAAGAGGCCATCCAATATCAGGTAACCAACGGCAAGAACGCCATGCCCGCCTTCGGCGGCAAGCTGAGCGCCGGCGACATCGCCGATGTGGCTGCCTACGTGGAATCAATGAGCCAGAAGGGCTGGGCCTGATCCTCCGGATCCCAACCACTTGGTTTGATGCAGCCGCCCTTCGGGGCGGCTTTTTTGTGGCCGTCTTGCCAACAATTAGTTCGTTCGCCACGTTGGACGCAGCTGCCATCCGAGCCGATGCACGCCACGCCCGCCCCGGATCAAAGCCAGCAGCCCAGCTCAGCAGCAGCAACAGCTCAGGCGGTGGCGGCCTTCCTCAAGCAGGCTCAACTGCCAGCGATCGCACCGCTCCCCGGTGCATCGCCGCGGCGACGCTGATCCAGCACCGCCAGGTAGAGCGCCTCATCGATCTCTCGGATGTCGTATTCGCTCGGCAACACGCCGTGGGCGTGACGGTGCACCACCAGCCAGCAGTTGCGCTCCGGATCCGGTGAGGTGGCGTCAAACGCATACGACTCGTCCACCAACCGGTTCAGCAAATCCGCTCGCGATTCCTCGCTCATTCGCCACACTGATGGGACACACACGCGCCATCATGCCGATCGCCTTCCGGCAGCTGAGCACCATCGCCCTGCCGCTGCTGCTCCTCGGCAGCGCCAGCGTTAAGGCCCAGCAGGGCAGCAGCGATCCAGCCATGCAGCTGATCAAGGGCGGGGGCACCCCGGCCGTGTTCGGCGGCCGCAACCAACCCCTGCCTGCCAGCAGCTGCCCGGCGATCGTGAACCTCAGTGCGGGCCAAATTCAGCCGATGCGCATCGCCCCCGCCCAGGTGGCCAGCAAAAACCGCCTGGGCTGCCTCTCCCCCAACGACGCGATTTATGGCGCCAACGGCTGCCCCACGCAGCTCTGCGGCCAGAGCCGGGGAGCGGTGCCGCTGCCGGCCTCGATCGGCATCAGCTCCGGCAAGCTTCAGCTGCCGGAGCCGTAGGCCACCTGGCACACAGCGTTGAGCAGCTGCGCTTGATCGGGCGTGCCGGGCACCTGACCGTTGAGCAGCCCCTGCTGGCAATTGGCGGCGCCCATCAAGGCACTGCCATCCACGTTGTAGTTGAAGCTCACGCCATAGCTACCCACGCTCTCCACGGAGCCGTAGTTGAGCTCGTAGCTGGTGTTGGGCACCACGAACACCGGTGAGCTGTTGTTGGCGGCCTGATCCACCAGGCTGGTGATCGCCACGCCGGTGGCCAGGCCAGCAATACCCCAGGCGGCGGCATTGGAGCCCCACCAGCCCCAGCCACCCCAGCCGCCATACCAACCGTGGTTCCAGGGGCGGTTGTTCCAGTAGCCGCCGTTGCGCCAGTTGTTGTTCCAGCCGTTGTAATCGCGGCGATAAAAGTTGTTGTTCACGTTCACGGTGCGGTTGAACGTGTCGTTGTTGAAGCTGCCGCGCACACCGTCGCCATACATCGGGTGGTAACCCTGATAGCCGCGCTGCCAATCGTTGTTCTGGAAGTGGTAGTTGCCACCACCCCAGCTGCGGCCGCCGCCACCGGCACCGCCCCAGCCGCCGCCACCCCAGCCACCGCCACCACCGCGGGCCTCAGCCGCCAGCGGCAGCAACGCCGATGTGAGCAGCAGCGCTGAACAGGCGGCTGCAGAGATCCGATTCAGGGAGGGCATCGCACGCAAGGCGATTAGGCACCCTCAGGGTGACCACCGCATCAACCAACGCGCAGCAGAGTTGAAGCGCACTGTGATGTTCAGGCGCGCCGGCTGCCCTCACCCCGCTTCGCCAGGGCATAGCCACCGAAACCGATCCCAGCCCCGAGCAGCAGGATCAGCCACTCCCGCACGGCCGGCGATGGCGACCACAAGCGCGGCAGGGGTTGGCCCTTGGGGTCTGGGCCGTAGGCCACCTGGCAGGCGGCGTTCAGCAGTTGGGCCTGGGCGGCGGTGGAGGGCACCTGCCCATCGAGCAGGCCAGCCTCACAATTCACACCGCCCTGCACCGGCGGGCTGCTGGCCACGGAGTAGCTGAAGTTGGCGCCGCTGTTGCCCACCGCATCGACCGTGCCGTAGTTGAGCTGATAGTTGCTATCCGGCACCTCAATCACCGACGACTGCTGCGCACTGGCCTGATTCACCAGATTGGTGATCAAGGCCGCGGTGGCCAGGCTCGCCAGTCCCCAGCCCTGGGAGCTGCCACCCCACCAGCCCCAGGTGTTGGGCGACCAGCTGTACCAGCCGTAGCTCCAGGGCCGATACCCCCAGTAGCCGCCGTTGCGCCAGTTGTTGTTCCAGCGCTGATCCCAGTTGGCATAGCCCCAGTTGTTGCCGCGCCAGTCGTCATCGTCGTGCCAGTTGCGGTTCCCCCAGCCCAGCCGACTGGCATCGAAGCGATCACGACCGCCGTTGGTGGCGCGGTTGTAGTCGTCGCGGCTGATGTTGTGGCGCAGCGCCCGCGTGCGAACACCACCGCCATACACGTGGTGATAGCCGCCGCCACCTCGCCAGTGGCCACCACCGCCTCCTCCTCCTCCGCCGCCGTGGAAATGCCCACCACCACCGCCGCCGCCATGCCCGCCACCGCCATGGGCCATACCGGCAGCGGGATGCAGCGTGGCCACCAGCAACGCCGGAGCGAGCCAGCGCAGCAGGCGGCGGCGAGCCGAAGGGGATGCCATCAGGGTGTGGGTTGCAGCGATGCGGCAGTGGTAGGAGATCGCCACACTGATAGCACTGCATTCAGGGGTTGACGGTTAACCGACCGAGATGAGGAGGACCGTCGGAAGCGATTCGGTTCTCCTTTCCTCCAGCCACCAACAACAGCCATACGGTTCTAACAACCCACCCACCGAGGGAGGTCTCCATGCATCCCACCGCCGAACTGTTCACCGAAAAAGCCTGGGGCGCCGTGGTGGCGGCCCAGCAGCTGGCGCAGCAACGCCGCCAGCAACAGATGGAGAGCGAGCACCTGCTCGCCGCCCTTCTGGCCCAGCAGGGGCTGGCCAGCCGCGTGCTGGAGAAGGCCGGTGTGGATGTGGGCACCCTCAGCCAGCGGGTGGAGGCCTACATCGCCGGGCAGCCCAGCCTGAGCGCGCCGCCCGACAACGTGTATCTGGGTAAGGGGCTCAACGCCGTGCTCGATCAGGCCAATGAGCTCAAGGGTTCCTTTGGCGACAGCTACATCGCCATCGAGCACCTGCTGCTGGCCCTGGCGATCGATGATCGCTGCGGCAAACAGCTGCTCTCCCAGGCCGGCACCGATGCCGCCAAGCTCAAAGACGCCGTGCAGGCGATCCGCGGATCCCAGAAAGTGACCGACCAGAACCCCGAAGGCACCTACGAATCGCTCGAGAAATACGGGCGCGACCTCACCCAGGCCGCCCGCGACGGCAAGCTCGACCCGGTGATCGGCCGCGACGAGGAAATCCGCCGCACCATTCAGATCCTCAGCCGCCGCACCAAAAACAACCCGGTGTTGATCGGTGAACCCGGCGTGGGCAAAACGGCAATCGTGGAAGGCCTCGCCCAGCGGATCGTGAACGGCGATGTGCCGCAGGCGTTGCAGAACCGTCAGCTCATCGCCCTCGACATGGGTGCCCTGATCGCCGGTGCGAAATACCGCGGTGAGTTCGAGGAACGGCTCAAGGCTGTGCTCAAGGAGGTAACCGCCTCCGAAGGCCAGATCGTGCTGTTCATCGATGAAATCCACACCGTGGTGGGAGCCGGCGCCACCGGCGGCGCCATGGATGCCAGCAACCTGCTCAAGCCGATGCTGGCCCGCGGTGAACTGCGCTGCATCGGCGCCACCACCCTCGATGAGCACCGCCAACACATCGAAAAGGATCCCGCCCTGGAGCGGCGCTTCCAGCAGGTGTTCGTGGATCAGCCCACGGTGGAAGACACCATCTCGATCCTGCGCGGTCTCAAGGAGCGCTACGAGGTGCACCATGGCGTACGCATTGCCGACAACGCCCTGGTGGCCGCCGCGGTGCTCAGCAGCCGCTACATCGCCGATCGCTTCCTGCCCGACAAGGCGATCGATCTGGTGGATGAATCGGCCGCGCGCCTGAAGATGGAGATCACCTCCAAGCCGGAGCAGATCGATGAACTCGATCGCCGCATCCTGCAGCTGGAGATGGAGAAGCTCTCGCTCGGGCGTGAATCCGATGCCGCCAGCCGCGATCGGCTGGAGCGGCTGGAGAAGGAGCTCGCCGATCTGAGCGAACAGCAGAGCACCCTCAATGCCCAATGGCAAAAGGAAAAGGGCTCCATCGATGAGCTCGGCTCGATCAAAGAAGAGATCGAGCAGGTGCAGCTGCAGATCGAGCAGGCCAAGCGCAGCTACGACCTCAACAAGGCCGCCGAACTCGAATACGGCACCCTGGCTGCCCTGCACAAAAAACTGGCCGCCAAGGAAGAAGAACTGAGCGCCGGCGGCAGCGACAAAACGCTGCTGCGCGAGGAGGTCACCGAAGACGACATCGCCGAGGTGATCGCCAAGTGGACCGGCATCCCCGTGGCCAAGCTGGTGCAGAGCGAGATGCAGAAACTGCTGCACCTCGAAGATGAATTGCACACCCGCGTGATCGGCCAGGCCCAGGCTGTGACAGCCGTGGCCGATGCCATCCAGCGCTCCCGCGCCGGCTTGAGCGATCCCAACCGTCCGATCGCCAGCTTCCTGTTCCTCGGCCCCACCGGTGTGGGCAAAACCGAGCTCTCCAAAGCCCTGGCCTCCCAGCTGTTCGACAGCGACGAGGCAATGGTGCGCATCGACATGTCGGAATACATGGAGAAGCACGCCGTGAGCCGGTTGATCGGAGCGCCTCCGGGCTACGTGGGCTACGAGGAAGGCGGCCAGCTCACCGAAGCGGTGCGGCGCCGGCCCTATGCCGTGATCCTGTTCGACGAGGTGGAGAAGGCCCACCCCGATGTGTTCAACGTGATGCTGCAGATCCTCGATGACGGCCGCGTCACCGATGGTCAGGGGCGCACGGTGGATTTCACCAACACCGTGCTGATCCTCACCAGCAACATCGGCAGCCAGTCGATCCTCGATCTTGCGGGTGATCCAGCCCGGCACAGCGAGATGGAAGGGCGGGTGAATGAAGCGCTGCGCGGCCACTTCCGGCCCGAATTCCTCAACCGCCTCGATGAAACGATCATCTTCCACAGCCTCAAGCAGGAGGAACTGCGGCAGATCGTGGAACTGCAGGTGCAGCGCCTGGCCAAGCGCCTCGAGGAGAAAAAGCTGGGGCTGCAGCTCAATGCCGACGCCCTCGATTGGCTGGCCGGCGTGGGCTACGACCCGGTGTACGGCGCCCGCCCCCTGAAGCGCGCCATCCAGCGCGAGCTGGAAACACCGATCGCCAAAGGGATCCTCGGCGGGCAATTCACCGGCGGCCACACCGTGGCCGTGGATGTGGAGCCCGCCGGCGAGAAGCAGCAACTGCGCTTCCAGCAGATGGATCCCAGCAAGCTGCCGGTGCTGGTGTGAAGCTGCGCTCAGCCGACCAACGCGTCGATCCGCTGAGCCAGCTGCACATCAAGGTTGGAGAGGCCGCCGGTGTCGTGGGTGGTGAGCTCGATCACCACCCGGTTCCACACATTGCTCCACTCCGGGTGATGGCCCATGGCCTCGGCCAGCAACGCCACGCGGCTCATGAACCCGAACGCCTCCACAAAGTTGGCGAAGCGGAGATCACGGCGCAGTTTGCCGTTCACAAGGCTCCAGGCCGGTAGCTGTTGGGGCAGGGCCTGGATCTGATCAGGGCTGAGGGGAATCGCAGCCATCGGCTCGGCGAGCGGCTCGTCCAGCCTGGCTCAACCGAAGCGGTAGTGCTTGCGCACCGAGGCGTGCACATCCCAGGTGCAGCTGAGGCCTGCTGCAAACACCACCAGATCACCAGCGCCGAAGCGCACCGCCTCACCGCCCTCAGGCGTCACCGTGACATCACCCTCGAGCAGCAGACAGGTTTCCTGGTTGTCATAGGTCCAGGGGAAGCAGCTCACCCCACAGCTCCAGATCGACCAACCAGCCACGCCCAGTTGCTCCAGCTGCTCAGAGCCAGGGTTGTGGGTCACGGTGATCGGGCTGGTCATGAATGAGGTCATTCCCCAATGAGATGCAGGCTGAGATGACGCGGATGCGCGCGAGCTCGATGCTCCCAGAGATACACAGCCTGCCAGGTCCCCAGCACTAAGCGACTGCGATCAAACGACAAGCCAAGGCTTGTGGTGGTGAGAGCCGTGCGGATGTGAGCAGGCATGTCGTCAACGCCCTCATCGTCATGGGCATAGCGCTGCAGATCGCCATGACCGCTGAGGGAACGCACCCCTTCCTGGGGCACGAGAGCACGCAGGTAGGTGGTGAGATCCCGCAACACACGCGGGTCAGCGTTCTCATTCACCGTGAGCGAGCAGCTGGTGTGTAAGACCACCACTTGGGCAACGCCCTGCTGCAGGCCGCTCGCCGCAACCTCTCGGTTTAAGGCTGCCGTGAGATCGGTGAAACCCTCTCCGTTGGTCTGAACAGCGAGCCTGGTGAGGTGCTGACGCATCACGCGAGGGTGTCCTTACGGTTGAACCGTACGAGCTTCCATCGCCGGTCCCCACGTTCTGTTGGGTACGTTGAAGCCCATGAGCAGCGCACCCAGCCCCGAGCTCACCCTCCTCTACGACGGAGGCTGCCCGCTCTGCCTGCGGGAAGTGACCTTCCTGCGCCAGCGGGACCAACGGCTGCACCCCGGCGCCGGCCGGCTGGCGTTTGTGGATATCGACGCGGCCGACTACAACCCCGCGCAATACAGCGGCATCAGCTACCGCGAAGCCATGGGCCGCATCCACGCCATCCAGGCCGATGGCACGGTGCTGCGTGATGTGGAGGTTTTCCGGGCGGCCTACCAGCAGATCGAGCTGGGTTGGCTCTACGCCCCCAGCGCCTGGCCCGGGCTGCGCCAACTCGCCGACATCGCCTATGGGCTCTGGGCCCGCTGGCGCCTGCCGCTGACACGGCGCCCTGATCTCGATCAGCTCTGCAGCTGCCGCTCAGAAGCGACGGCGCATCATCCGTGACGCCAAGCGCGTATCCAGCAGCAACAGCAGCAACCCCGCAATCAAGGCCAGCATCGCCACCACAAACAGCGGCACCACAATCGCCGCCAGATCCACCACGGTGATGGCGCTGATGAAGGTCACGGCAACCACCGCCGACACCAGCACCCCAGTGATCGTCACGCTCTCGATCGCCCGTGACAGCAGCCCCATGCGCCGCCGCAACAGCTGCATGTCCTGACTATCGGTGGCCGGTCCCTGGATCTCGCGGGCACGATCCAGCACCCGCGCCAGCCGGTTGCTGATCACTCCCAGCACCCCGGCAATCGCCGTGAGCAGAAACACCGGCGCCACTGAGAGCTGAATCGCCTTGGCTAGGCCCATCACAGGGGCTCCGGCCTGGGGGGCAGCAATCAGGGCCAGGAGCGTCATGCGATGGGGCCAGCGCCGTGGCCTCACTCAAGCGACACCAGCCGGAACTGCCAAGCTGCACCCAGTGCGGGCAGGGCCATGACCGTTATCGACAGCACCTATCAAGGAGGGCTGCGCTGCCAATCCAGCCACGGGCCGTCGGGCACGCTGCTGGAAACCGACGCCCCCACCGACAACCAGGGCAAAGGCGAGCGCTTCTCCCCCACCGATCTGGTGGCCACGGCCCTGAGCACCTGCATCCTCACGATCATGGGGATCGTGGCCGAGCGTCATGGCTGGGATCTCGAGGGCTGCCAGGCGCGGGTGGAGAAAACGATGAGCAGCGAGGCCCCGCGGCGGATCGCCAAGCTCACGGTGTGGATCACCCTTCCGGCTCAGCTGGATGGGCAACAGCGAGCGCTGCTGCAGCGGGCCGGAGAGCAGTGCCCGGTGAAGCAGAGCCTGGAGGGCGCCATCCCCATGGAGCTGCACTGGAGCTGATGACGAGCACCTCCTCCACCTGGGGCCGCCTGCGCCAACACCTGCACACCACCCAGCTGCTCGGCGGCATCCACAGCACCCTCTACTTCGACCAGAACACCGCCATGCCGGCAGCGGCAGCGGGCTGGCGCGGCGAGCAGCTGGCCCTGCTGGCGCAGCAGCTGCACGAACGGCAAACCAGCGCCGCCTATCAGGAATTGCTCGCCGGCGCAGAGCAGGAGCTCACGCCCGAAGCGCCTGCCGAGCAACACCACAACCTGCGGCTGCTCAAACGGGAGCTGGCACGCCAGAGCCGCCTCGATCCGGCCTTGGTGGGAGCGCTCGCCCAGGCCCAGGCGGAGGGCTACAGCCGCTGGCAGGAGGCCAAGCAGCGCAGCAACTTTCAGCTGTTTGCTCCGGCCCTCGAGAGGCTGATCGCGCTGCGGCTGAAGCAGGCCCAGCAGCTGGCACCCGTGGAAGCCCAGGCCGATGGCAGCCCCCGCAGCCCCTGGGAAATCCTGGCCCAACCCTTTGAACCCGACATCAACAAACAGCAGCTCGCGCAGTGGCTGCTGCCCCTCAGAGACCTGCTGCCGCCCCTGCTGGAGCAGGCCCGCAGCCTGCCGGCGGGCAGCAGCGAGCCCTGGGATTTGAGCGAACCGCAGCAGGAAGAGCTCTGCAGCGCTTTGCTCGAAGGCTGGGGCTTCAATCCGGAGCGGTGTCTGCGGGCCCGCTCGCCCCATCCCTTTTCCTGCACCCTCGGGCCCGACGATTTCCGCATCACCACCCGGGTGGTGGCCGGCCAGCCCTTCTCCGCGTTTCTGGCCACGGCCCACGAGTGGGGCCACAGCCTCTATGAACAGGGCTTACCGCGCACCGGCGAGCACTGGTTCCCCTGGCCGTTGGGGGAAGCCACCTCGATGGCGGTGCATGAAAGCCAGAGCCTCTTCTACGAAAACCGTCTGGGGCGCAGCCAGGCCATGGCCCGGCGCTGGCACCCGCGCTTCCGCTCCGCGCTAGGCCGCGATGTGTGGGGCGATGCCCAGGCGTTCTGGCGCGACCTCAACCCAATCCGCGCTGGCCTCACCCGCGTGGAGGCCGATGAGGTGAGCTATGGCCTACACGTGCTGCTGCGCTACGAGCTGGAGCTGGCGCTGGTGGAAGGCGGCATGCCCGTGGCGGAGCTGCCGGACGCCTGGAACCGCGGCATGCAGGAGCTGCTCGGGGTGAGGCCGGCCAACGACGCCGAGGGCTGCCTGCAGGACGTGCACTGGAGCGAGGGCCTGTTCGGCTACTTCCCCTCCTATGCCCTCGGCCATCTGATCAGTGCCCAGCTCAGTGAAACCCTGGAAGCCGAGCTGGGGCCGATCGAAACCCTGCTCGCGGCCGATGGCGATGCCCAGCTGGGGGCTTGGCTGCAGCAGCGGGTGTATCCCCTGGGCCGCAGCGTGAATGCCGCCGAACTGGTGGAGCAGGTGAGTGGCCGGCCCCTCAGCCATGAGCCCTTCGGCCATTACCTCCGCCAGAAGCTGGAGCACCTGGCCAGCTGAGTGCCATCCGTAGGATGCCGCCCACCCCTTGCCGCTGCCCTGATGGCGAACATCGACCACGCCCCAAGCCGCACGATGCTCAACCTGCTGCACGTGCTGCCGGCCTTCGCCGATGAAGCCGAGCTGCGGCTCAACACGATCGTGGAGCTCAACAGCAACACGATCAATAAATACGAGCTGATCACCGAAACCGGTCACCTCAAGCTCGATCGCGTGGGCTACTCCTCGCTGGCCTATCCCTTCGCCTACGGCTGCATCCCCCGCACCTGGGACGAAGACGGCGACCCGCTCGACATCGAGATCGTGAACGTGACCGAGCCCCTGGTGCCCGGCTCCCTGGTGGAAGCCCGCATCATCGGCATCATGAAATTCGACGATGGCGGTGAAGTTGACGACAAGGTGATCGCCGTGTTGGCCGACGACAAGCGCCTCGATCACATCACCAGCTACACCCAGCTCGGTGACCATTGGCTCAAGGAAACCCAGTACTACTGGGAGCACTACAAGGACCTCAAGAAGCCCGGCACCTGCCGCGTCAACGGCTTCTTCGACACCGCCGAGGCCGTGAAGATCATCAAGGAGTGCGAGCAGCGCTACCTCGACACCATCGATTCCAAGCTGGTGAACTGAGCGCTGGAGCGGGCCAGGGCGCGGGCCATGCCATCACGGCTGGCCAGCCCCTGGAGCGCCACCAACGGCAGGCCCGAGCTCGGAACACCAACCGGCAACTTAGGCAGGGCCTGATCCTCCAAACAAAACACCGGCACCTGCCGCAGGCCATTGGGCTGGAGCTGATCCTCCAGCTGCGAGAGGTTGGCGGCGTCGGAGAGCCAAATGAGATCCGAACGACGACAGTCGCGGAGCGGTTGCCCGGCCAACCCCGCGGAAATCGGCCGTTGCAGGTCTTCCAGGGTGACCAGCGCCAGCACCCAGCCTTCCTCTTCCACCACCAGGCAGTGGCCGTGGGCCTCCAGCAGCTGCTGCAGGGCCGCTTCGGCGGTGGTGGAAGCCGGCAACACCAACGGCGATTCGGGCTCCAGCGCCTCGATCACGCCGATGGCCGCCAGGCGGCCGCGCCGCTGTTCCTCCTGGGCATCCGGGCCCACCAGGCCCGGATCCGACATGCCATGCCAGCGCTCCACCAGCAGCGCACTCAAACCAGCGGCCGCCATCAGCGGCAGCACGATGCGGATGTCGTGGGTGAGCTCAAACAGCAGCAGCAGGGCGGTGAGCGGCGCCCGGGCGCTGCCGGCCAGCACCGCCGCCATGCCCACCATCGCGTAGGCGGGAGGTTCGGCCACCGGCAGCTGCAGGCCGCTTTCCCCCAGCAACTGGCCATACACATTCCCGAGCACCGCTCCGAGAAACAGCGACGGTGCAAAGCCGCCGCCCACAAAACCCGTGGCGCTGCTCAGGCCGGTGGCCAGCAGCTTCACCGCCAGCAACCCCAGCAAGCTGGCCAGGGCGATGCCGCCATCGCGGCCCAGCAGGGCACCGATGGTGTCGTAGCCCACCCCCAGCACCTGCGGAAAACCGAGGGCCATCAACCCCACCGCCAGGCCGCCAAGGCCGGTGACAACGCTGGCGGGCAGGCGCTGCAGCTGGCGTTGCACTCGCTCGCTGCGCCCCAACGCAAACAGATTGAGCAGCGCCAACGACATGCCGCTGGCCACCAGGCCCAGCCCCAGATAGAGCGGCAACTCCAGCGGTGAGCGCACCTCATAGGCCGGCAGCCGGAAGATCGGTTCATCCCCCAGCGACAGCTGCGTGACCAACGATGAAGCCACCGCAGCCACCAGCACGGCGCGCACGCTGGGGCGACCGGGGATCGTGCTGTAGCTGCCTTCAAAGGCGAAAAACAAGCCGGCGATCGGCGCCTTGAAGCCGGCCGCCAAACCCGCAGCCACACCAGCCGCCACCAGGGCCTTCTGCGAATCGGGCGACAGGCCGCCCTTGCCCGCCACCCAGAGGCCGATGTTGCCGCCGCTCTCCACGCTGGGGCCCTCCGGGCCCAGGGAGGCGCCGCTGCCCAGGCTGAGGGAGGCGGTGAGCAGGCGCAGGAAGGGCAGTTTCGGTGTGGACTGCACGCTGCCATCGGCCATGGCCATCAGGCTCGGCAGGCTCGGGCCCAGATCGCGGCCCCACTGACGCAGCGCCCCCACCGCCACGCCGCCCAGTAGCGGCACCAGCACCACCGGCCAGGCCGAGAGCCACAGGGGCAGCGGATCGCCTGGCAGGGGAATGGGCTCCGGTGGGGGTGGCGGCGGCGGCAGGAAGGCGAGGCCCCCCAGGCCGATCTGCAGCAGAGCTCCGAGCGGCGTGCCCGGCACGGGCAGCGGCGGCTCCGGGAGCGGCGGCGGTTCCGGTGGTGCCGAAGCAAACAGGCCGATCAGGCCCTCCACCACCGGGCCATAGAAGAAGTTGTTGATGAAGCCGAGCAGGAAGTGGAAGCCCACCACCGCCAGGCCCGTGAGCGCGCCAACCAGGGCTGCCCAGGCCAGCAGGCTCCACTGAAACGGCAGCACGCGGGGTTCGGCCATCGCGTCTGCCGTTGCTTCAGCAGGGGCTGAATCAGGCCTCAGGCCGGACGGTGGCAAAAATCTCCTCCAGGATCTCGCCGGCGCCCTGGGCCCGCAAGGCATGGGCCAGGGCGATGCCGATCGCCTCGGGATCGCTCTGATCACCACGGGCCTCATCGCGGATCAAGCGTTGGCCATCGAGGCTGGCCACCATGCCGGTGAGCACCAGCTCGTTGCCCTCGAAGCGGGTGTTCACGCCGATGGGCACCTGGCAGCCACCTTCCAGTTGGCGCAGGAAGGCGCGCTCCGCCAGGCAGCGGCGGGCGGTGGGCAGGTGTTCAAGCACCTTGATCTGCTCCAGCACCGCCGCATCACCCTCGCGGCACTCGATCCCCAGGGCCCCCTGACCCACGGCGTGGAGCGAGATGGAGGGATCGATCAGCTCATGGATGCGATCACCCAGGCCCAAACGGCCCAGACCGGCCGCCGCCAGGATCAGGCAGTCGAATTCGCCGGAATCCAGCTTCTCCAGGCGAGTGATCACATTGCCCCGCACATCCTTGAAGGTGAGGTGGGGGAAGTGGTGGCGCAGCTGGGCCAAACGCCGCAGGGAGCTGGTGCCCACCACGGCGCCTTCGGGCAGGGTGGCGAGGGTTTTGTCCTTGTGCTTGGCGTGCACCACCAGCGCATCGGCGGGATCCTCCCGCTCGGTGATGCAGCCGAGCATCAGCCCCTCAGGCAGATTGGTGGGCAGGTCTTTGAGGCTGTGGACGGCGATATCGGCCTGGTCCACCAGCATCTGGGCCTCCAGCTCCTTGGTGAACAGGCCCTTGTCGCCGATCTTGGCCAAGGCCACATCGAGGATCTTGTCGCCCTGGGTGGCCATGGCCTCGATGCTGATCTCGAGGCCGGGATGGGCTTTGGAGAGCTCATCGCGCACCCAGTGGGTCTGCACCATGGCCAGCTGGCTGCGGCGGGAAGCAATACGCAGTTGGGAAGCGGCCATCGGAAGCGTGAGGAGGCAGCGCTGGGCCGCCGAACTACAGCCGCCAAGCCTAGAGATCAGTGCGCCTGGGCCGGACCTGCCGAGGCAAGTCGTGATCAGTCGTCGTGATCAGGCGGCGAAGCTGTTGAGGGGCAGCGGGCCCCAGGTGTCTTCGGCGTCGGGATCAACGGCGTTGTGACCGCTGATCAGCAGCCCTTCACCCAGGCCCGTTTCGCGCCGCACCAGGAAGCGGCCGCTGTTCTGATTGCCCTTGAGAAACACCGGCCCCTCAATGCTGGCCAGGGCTTCACCGGCCGGGTCGAGTTCGAGGGGCTTCCACTGCAGAGCAGCTTCGACCTCCCGCAACGCTGCCACCGCCGCAGTGGCCGAGGCCGCCATCACACCGATGGTGAACCATTCACAACGCTGCAACTGGGGCTGCAGCTCCGCCCTCAGGGCAGCGAGCTGGGCCGCATCCAGCGAGGGAGCGCTGCGCAGGCTGCGCAGGTCGGCAATGGTGACGGCCGCATCAGCCATGGGTGCTGGAGGGAAGAGACGAACGGGTGTGCCGCTCCCAAACGGTGAAACCCGCCAGGCAGAAGCTCAGCCACACATACCCCACAGCAGCACCGGCGGCGATGTCGGTGAGCCAGTGGGCCCGGCAGTAGAGGGTGCTCAACCACACCAACCCCACCCAGGTGGAGGAGATGGCAAACAGCGGCAGGCGCAGGCGGGGGTAGTGGGCCGCCAGCAGGCAACAACTGAGGAAATAAAACACCACCGATCCGGCCGCATGCCCACTGGGGAAGCTGCGGCCGCTGATGTCCTCCAGCAGCCGGCCGGTGGGGCGGCGCCGGTCAAACAAGGGCTTGAGCCAGCGATCCACGATCAGCAGGATGCCGGCGGTGCCCACCATCAGACACACCAGATCGGCCCAGAACCGTTTCACGGCCAGGAAGATCAACATCGCGAGCACCAGCACCGCCGTGAGGTGCACACCGCTCGCCTGATACACCCGCAGCAGCAGGGGGCCGAGCGCTTCGGGGATCAGCTGATGCACCGTGCGCAGCACCTCCAGATCGAAGCTGGGGCGGCGCTGCTCCGCCAGCTGCGGGCCAGCCCAGACCAGCAACACGGCCACGAGCCCAGTGGCAGCGAGGCGCCAGGGGCCGAGGGCCCGCAGCCAGGCGCGCAGCAAGGCCAACGGGGTGTCCATCAGGTGTTGCTCAGGGCCTTGAGATCCTGCAGCGGCAGCCGCATCAGGCGGTGAGCATCGCGCCGGCCCAGGGGCGTGCCATCGCCGGGGCCGATGCCGAACTCGAGCAGCTCCTGATCGCTGCCCAGCAACAGCACGCTGGCGGGGTGTTGGCGGCGGGCTTCCAGCAGGCGCCGGGCCTTGCGGGCCGAGCCCACAAACAACACCGGCCGGCCGCTGTAGAACACCACGCTGTAGCGCTTGTAGCCCACCACCAGCAGCGGCTCGTCAGCGTGCGCCTGCTCCGCCGCCAGGCGGGCGAGCTGGCGGATCGGCAGCTGCCGCTCGCGATCGATCAAGGGCACCAGCCCCGGCAAAACCAGGGCGAGGGCCGCCGCCAGCCCCGCCGCATTGGGAATCCAGAGCCAGCGCAGTGCTGCGGGTTCCCGCCGCAGCAGCACCACCACGGCCACCGCAGCGATCGCCAGCGGCACCGCCAGCAGCAGCGGCAGCGGCGAGCGGGCAACGGCCGCCGCAAAGCCTGGATAGGAGGGATCGCTCGCCAGCCAGCGGGGGGCGAGCACCGCCGCCACCGCCATCAGGCCCAGCAGCGCGGCATTCACCCAGCCGCTGGCGCGCATGCCAGCCCCCGCCGGCGTTGGACCGGCCAAGGGCGCAAACAGCAAGCCCACCAGCAGGGCGCCAGCAGGAAGCACCGGCAGGATGTAGCCCGGCAATTTGGTGGCGGCCGCCGAGAAGAACAACAGCATCAGCACCAGCCATACCAGCGCCAGCTGCGAGAGCTCGGCGGCTGGATCCGCCTGGAGCCAGCTCTGCAGCCGCCAGCAGCGCAGCCGAGCCACCGCCGCCGGCAGAAACAGCGACCAGGGCAGCAGCAACACCACCACCCAGGGCAGGTAAAACCACGGGGGGCCTGGGTGGTCGTAGATCACTGAGGTGAAGCGCTCAAGGTTGCTGAACCCGAGGAAGCGGCCGAGAAACTCCATGCCATTGGCCCGGGTGGCGAGGCCATACCAAGGGGCCGCAACCCCCAGAAACAGGGCCACCAGGGCCAGCCATGGGGTGGTGCGCAGCCCCTGCAGGAAGCGACCCTTCAGGGCCCAGAACACCAGGATCACCAGGCCCGGCAGCAGCAGCCCCACCGGCCCTTTGGCGAGCACCGCCACACCGCAGAACAGGGCCAGACCCACAAAACCGAGCGGCCGCTGCCAGGGGCGCTCGGCAGGCGCGAACTGGGCCAAGGCAAAGCCGAGCAGCGCCAGGGTGGTGGCACTGGCCAGAAACATGTCGGTGACCGACGAGCGCCCCCAGCCGATCCAGCCGGGGCTCAGGGCCAGCACGCTGGCCGCGAGGGTGGCGCGGCCCAGGCGGCGATGCGGTGCCTCCTGCGCCGATGCCAGCAGCAGCAGCACGGCGAACAGGGCCAACACCGTGGCGCTGGCGGCCAGGGCGGCGGGCAGGCGGGCTGCCCATTCACTGATGCCGAACATCCGGAAGCTGAGGCCCACCATCCAGTAGCCCCACACCGGATAGTCGAAGAACAGCTCACCATTCCAGCGGGGAGTCACCCAGTCGCCGGTGACGAGCATCTGCCGCGGCACCTCCACGAACAGACCCTCGGTTTTATCCATCAGGCCGAGGCCACCGAGCTGTTGGACATACACCAGGCTGCAGAGGCCGGCCAGGGCTGCGATCGCCAGCAGCAGACCGCGGCGGAAGTCCTGGTCGAGCCAGGCGTGAAGGCGTTGCATGGCCGAAAATTAAGGCGTGTTCCAAACGAAACGGCTGCTGGCCGCGTAGTTCCACACGAACACCACCAGGATTCCCGCCAGCTGTGCCCAGAGGGTGTCGCGGGACACGAAGCTGTAGTAGGCCGAGGCCAGGCCCACGTTGGCCAGCACCGGCAACGAAGCCACCAGCAGAAACTTCAGCAGCCCCCGCAGCAGAGCCAGACCCTGCAGCCGCTGGAAGCGGAAGGTGAGGGCGTTGTTGATCAGGTAGTTGGAGCTGGCGGCCGCCACCACCGCAAACGGCAGGGCCTGCTCGAAGCCAAGCCCACCGAGCATCAGGATCTGCGTGACCAGCAGCTGCACCACCACGCCGCTCAAGCCCACCAGGCCGAAGCTGATGGCGCGGCGGGGCAGCAGACGCAGGCTGAGGCTGTGCAGGATCGAGATCAGGAAATCCCAGAAGATCGCCAGATCGAGCTTGGAGCTGCCGTAGCTGCGGGGCTGAAAACTAAGCGGCACCTCAGCCGTGCGCAAACGACCCTTGCTCACCGCCAGGAGCTCGTAGAGAAACTTGAAACCGTTCACATCCACCGCCCGGATCAAGGGCAGCAGCGGCTCCAGGCGTAGGGCAAAGAAACCGCTCATGTAGTCGCTGAGCTGGCTGTAGGGCTGCGGCAGGCTGAAGCGGGCGCTGGCGTTGGCCCAGGTGGAGCCACGCTCGCGGCGGCCACTGAGGCCATGGATCTCGGCCTCGGGATGGAAGCGGCTGCCGATCACCAGATCGAGATCGCTATCCACCAGGCGCTCGATCGCCCGTTGCACCGCTCCAGGCTCATGCTGGCCATCGCTATCCATCACCAGCGCCACATCGCCGGTGGCATCCAGCAGCCCTTCCTTGATCGCACTGGCCAGGCCGGAGCGCCCCACGCGCCGGATCAGGCGCAAGCGCGGCTCCGTGTGCGCCAGCTCACGCACCCGTTCGGCGGTGCCGTCGGCGGAGTCGTCGTCCACCACCAGCAGCTCGAGGTTGTAGTGCTGCTGCAGCGGCAGCAACTGCGCCAGCAGCGGCTCGATGTTGCCCCGTTCGTTGTAGGTGGGCAACACGATCGAAACCCGCAAACCCATGGCAGCGCACACAAAAAAGCCGGCGGCTCATGCCGCCGGCCCTGAAACCGTAGGACGCTGATCAACAGCGCCCGGCTTACTTGATGTACTCCTTGAGCACGCCGTTGCGATTGGGGTGACGCAGCTTGCGCAGCGCTTTGGCCTCAATCTGACGGATGCGCTCACGGGTCACATCAAAGATCTGCCCGATCTCCTCCAGCGTCTTCATGCGGCCGTCATCGAGGCCGTAACGCAGACGCAGCACATCGCGCTCGCGGGGGCTGAGAGTGGCCAGCACGCCCTCGAGATCTTCACGCAGCAGGTTCTTGGCCACATCCTGCTCGGGGTTCTCGATGTCGGCTTCGATGAAATCGCCGAGGCGGGAATCCTCTTCCTTACCGATCGGAGTTTCCAGGGAGATGGGCAGCTGGGCGCTCTTGGCGATGAAACGCAGCTTCTCGATGGTCATCTCCATCGATTCAGCGATCTCTTCTTCCGTGGGCTTGCGGCCGAACTCCTGGGAGAGGGTTTTGGTGGTTTTCTTGATCCGCGAGATCGTTTCGTAGAGGTGCACCGGCAGGCGGATGGTGCGCGACTGGTCGGCGATGGCGCGGGTGATCGCCTGACGAATCCACCAGGTGGCGTAGGTGGAGAACTTGTAGCCCTTCTCGTGGTCGAACTTCTCGGCGGCACGGATCAAGCCGAGCGAGCCCTCCTGAATCAGGTCCTGGAAGCTCAGGCCCCGGTTCATGTATTTCTTGGCGATCGACACCACCAAGCGCAGGTTCGACTGCACCATCTTTTCCTTGGCCCGGCGGCCAAGCATCAGCCGGCGGCGGAACTTGATCAGCGGCATGTCCACCAACACCGCCCACTCCTTGGTGTCGGGGTAGTGGCCGTGGTCGATCTCAAACTGCGCCGCCAGCTCTTCCAGCTGCAGCAGATCCGCAATCTTGCGGGCCAGCTCGATCTCCTCATCGGGACGGAGCAGCCGGATCCGTCCGATCTCCTGGAGATAAACGCGGATCGAGTCTTCGGTGTAGACACCCTTGGGGCCCACCTTGATGCTGGCCAGGGCCTTGGCGTTCTTGGCCTCCTTGGCCTCGGGAGCCTTGGCTTCGGCTGCAGCCAGCAGCTGATCAGCAGCGGCATCCAGATCAGCAGGGGCGCCTGCGGCGGCCTTGGTGGTGGCCTTCGCTTTGGTGGTTTTGGCTGCTGCCTTGGGTGTGGCGCTCTTGGCCTTGGTGGTTTTGGCCTTGGTGGGGGTGACCTTGTTGGCCGCATCCACCTCAGCGGTGGCCGGATCGGCCTTGGCCTTGGCTTTCGAAGCCTTGGGCTTGGTTTTGGCAACCTGCAGCGCCTCGCCCGCTGCCGTGGCCACCATCAGGATTTCCGGCTTGGCCGCCTTGGTGGCGGTCGCCTTGGCGGCCGGCTTGGCAGCTTTGGGTGTGGTGGCTTTAGAAGCGGCAGCAGGACTCATCGCGATCGGGTCGAGGGTGTAGGTCAGGCGCGGAAACTCAAGGGTTGAACAAGCGCAAAGCCATGGAGCAAAACCCCAGGAGCCACGCCGTGTTCAGAAAGGTGTAGGAGCAGAAGCAGCGGAGCCTGGTGCGTTCAACGTGTGAACCAGCGACGCAGCGCTGGAAATCAGGTGCAGGGTTGAAGCAAACAGGCCCAGCCAGCTCCGGCTAGCGATATGACTGGACGAAAGTGGAGACGACAGAGACAGAAATGGGCGCAAGCCCAGGCAACGCTGTCAGGGGTGGTCTCAGATCGGGGACGCAGGCGCACCTGGTCAGCCTCGGATCTTCCCTCTGGACGGAACTTTGCCGGGTTCCGACAGCAGCCCATGGACTGCTCAACGCTCTCATCTTAAGAAACGCTCAGATGCTTCGCAAGGTTGGGGCGGCAGACGGTTGAACGGCCATCGGGGAGTGAGCTCAGAGCGTGACCGCCGCGCCGCCTCCTGGCTGCAGGTGTGGGTGGAGGCGGGGCAAGAGGGGCAGGTGTTCACCTACGCCAATCCACAGGGGCTCGAGCTCGGTTGCGGCGACCTGGTGCACCTGCGGCTGCGGGGTCGGCCCCACGTGGGCCTGGTGGTGGAGCTGCTGGATGCCGCCCCCACGGCCCTGGAGGGACGGGCCCTGCAGCCGATCGATGGGCTCCACCAGCGCGCCGCCGTGGATGCCTCCTGGCAGCAGCTGATTGAAGCGGTGGCCAGCGACTGCCGCACCAGCGTGTTCCGCACCCTCAAGGCGGCCCTGCCCCCGGGCTGGCTGGGGCAGCGCCGCCAGGGGAAGGCGCTCAACCAGCGGCAACAGATCTGGCTGGCGCTCAGCAGCGACGGACGCGACCACACCGGCGACGGCTTGCCCGCGGGTCAGGTCCAGCTGCTCTCCCTGCTGCAGAGCTGCGGCGGCGAGGGCTGGCAGAGCGCGGTGCTGGCCAAGGCGGGCGTGGGGCGCAGCTGCGCCGATGGCCTGGAGAAGCGGGGTTTGCTGCAGCGGGAGCGGCGGCCGTTTGATCGCCATGCCCCGGCCGCAGCGGACCTGCTGGAGCCCCCGCAACAGCTCACCGCCGACCAGGCCAGGGCCCTGGAGGCGATCGAAGCCGCCCCCAATGGAGGCACGCTCCTGCTCTGGGGGGTCACCGGCGCCGGCAAAACCGAGGTGTATCTGCAGGCGGCCGCCTCTCACCTGCAGGCCGGCCGTTCGGTGCTGTTGCTCACCCCGGAGATCGGCTTGATTCCGCAGCTGCTGGATCGCTGCCGGCAGCGGTTCGGGCCGCAGGTGGTGGAGTATCACTCCGGCTGCAGCGACGGCCAGCGCATCGCCGGCTGGCGGCGATGCCTGGCGGGCGAGGCTGGCGATCCGGTGTTGGTGGTGGGCACTCGCTCCGCCGTGTTTCTGCCGCTGCCCAACCTGGGGCTGGTGGTGCTGGATGAGGAGCACGACCGCTCCTACAAACAGGACAGCCCCATGCCCTGCTACCACGCGCGCGACGTGGCGGCCCAACGGGCGCAGCTCAGCGGTGCGCGGCTGCTGCTGGGGTCGGCCACCCCCAGCCTGGAAACCTGGCTGAGCTGCCAGGGGCCCCAGCCGAGCTGCCAGCTGCTGAGCCTGCCGCAACGGATCGGTGGGCGGGCGCTGCCGCCGGTGCATGTGGTGGACATGCGCCAGGAGCTGGCGGAGGGGCATCGCCGCCTGGTGAGCCGGCCGCTGATGGAGCGGCTGGAGGCCCTGCCCGGCAGCGGCGGGCAGGCGGTGGTGCTGGTGCCACGCCGCGGCTACAGCAGTTTTCTGAGCTGCCGCAGCTGCGGTGAGGTGGTGCAGTGCCCCCACTGCGATGTGGCGCTCACGGTGCACCGCCAGCGGGAGCGCTCCTGGCTGCGCTGCCACTGGTGCGACCACCGCGCCGAGATCAGCCATCGCTGCGGCGCCTGCGGCTCCACCGCCTTCAAGCCCTTTGGCGCCGGCACCCAGCAGGTGCTGGAGCATCTGGAGCAGGAGCTGGAGGGCCTGCGGCTGCTGCGCTTCGACCGCGACACCACCCGGGGCCGCGATGGCCACCGCCTGCTGCTGGATCGATTCGCCGCCGGCGAAGCCGATGTGTTGGTGGGCACCCAGATGCTGGCCAAGGGCATGGACCTGCCCCAGGTGACCCTGGCGGCGGTGCTGGCGGCCGATGGACTGCTGCACCGCCCCGACCTCAGGGCCGCGGAGGAATGCCTGCAACTACTGCTGCAGCTGGCGGGTCGCGCCGGCCGGGGTGATCGCCCCGGTGAGGTGCTAGTGCAGACCTACAGCCCCGAGCATCGGGTGATCCGCCACCTAGTGGACGGCCGCTATGAGGCGTTTCTGGCCGAGGAGCTGGCAGAGCGGCGGGCCGCCAGCCTGGTGCCCTTCAGCCGGGCCTGCCTGCTGCGGCTCTCCGGGCCCTCCGCCAGCCGCACAGCCACCGCCGCTGCCGCCCTGGCGGAACGAATCCGGGGCGCTGCCGATCAGGCCGGCTGGATGTTGATCGGGCCGGCGCCCGCGCCGGTGGCACGGGTGGCCGGCAACAGCCGCTGGCAACTGCTGCTGCATGGCCCCCTCCACACCGGCCTACCGCTGCCGGTGGACACGGAGCTCAGGGCCCTGCTGCCGCGGGATGTGTCGCTGGCGATCGATCCTGATCCGCTCGAGCTCTGAGCTACGCCGGCAACTGCGGCGGCCCAAAACCGGCGGCCAGCTTCAGCCGCTGCAGCAGCGCCACCAAGGCCAGCGCCAGGGCGATCAGCAGCGATCCCACGCCGAGGCGGCTCCAGCGCCAACAGGACACCCGCAGCTGATTAAGCGTCCCGGGCTGGAGCGTCCAGCGCACGGTAGCGGCTTCGTTCGAGCGGGGCCTTAGGGCCACCGCCGGCAGGGGCTCGGCCTGGCGCACGGCCCGCAGCGGCAACGGCGCCAGATCCACGCTCAGCCGCAGGCCCGGCAGCGGCTGCAGGGCGGTGAGATCGATCTCAGCGGTGAACTGCTGGCGAACCCCGAGCAGCCAGTTGCGCTCCTGCAGGCTGAACTGCGGCGGCGGCAGATCCACGGCCGCCAGCTGGGCGCCGCGCTCAATCGTGCTGCTCAGCAGCGCCAGGGCCTGAGCCGCCGGCATCGCCTTGGCCCGCAGTTGCAAACGCCCCAACGTTTGCTTGGCCTGCAGAGGGGCATCGCGGAGCTCGGCCGCCAGCTGGCGCTGCCAGGGCAGGGGGCGGCCGGTGCTGGAGAGGCTGGTCTGGGAGATCTGCAGGCGGCCCGGAGCCGGAAAGCGCAGGGAGGTCTGCAGATCCACGCAGCCCCCCAGCAGCACGGTGACCAGCAACAACACAATCGCCACCAAGGCAAAGCCCAGCGGTGCGCTGGTGGGCCCGGTGGGCGGAGCCGGCGGCGGCGGCGGTAAGCGGCGGCGGCGCCGGGCCAGCGATTGCACCTGCCCCTCGAGGGGCTTCATCTCGGAGAGCGTGGGCAGGGTCATCGACCACTCCCGCGGCCGCTCCAGGGCCGGGGCCTCCAGCACCTCCTGCAGATCCTTGGCCTGGGCCCGCAACGTGGCATCGCGGCAGACCCTGAGGCTGCGGCAGGTGGCAGCGGCTCCAGCACTGTCGCCCTGGCCCATCTGGGCCGTGGCCAGCAGCAGCCGCAACTGGCCGCCCGTGGCCGTGGCAGCGGGATGGTCGGCCAGCAGAGGGGCCAGCAGCTGCTGGCAACGGCCGTAATCACCCCGTTCCAGCGCCCCGCGGGCCGGAGCGATTAGGGCCTCCATGGCGCCGGTGTCCAACGGCTCCACGGCTCAGCGAGACCTGGAGCGTCCCACCACCATGGTGCCGATGCCAGCGTCGGTGAACACCTCCAGCAGCAGCGCATGGGGGGTGCGGCCATCCACGATGTGGGCCGCCGAGACCCCCTGGGCCAAAGCGCGGATGCAGCACTCGGTTTTGGGCGTCATGCCGCCGGCCACCACACCACTGGCGATCAGGCCCCGCGCTTCCGACAGCGTCACCGAGCGGATCAGCGACTCGGGATCCTCGCGGTTCTGAAGGATGCCCGGCGTGTCGGTGAGCAGGATCAACTTTTCGGCCTGCAGGGCTGCCGCCAGTTCGCCGGCCACGGTGTCGGCATTGATGTTGTGGGCCTGGCCATCGCAATCGGCCGCCACCGAGGAGATCACCGGGATATAGCCGGCATCCAGCAGGGGAAACAAAACGGAGGGGTCCACCGCCGCCACATCGCCCACCAGGCCATTGCTGCCATCGCCATAGGTGCGGGCCCGCACCAGCGAGCCATCGCTGCCGCACAGCCCCACGGCCTTGGCCCCGAGCCGGTTGAGACCGTTCACGATCTGCTTGTTCACGCGCCCCACCAGCACCATCTCCACCACATCCATGGTTTCGGGGGTGGTGACCCGCAGACCATTGCGAAACTGCGGCTCGATGTTGAGGCGCCCCAGCCAGTCGTTGATCTCAGGGCCGCCGCCGTGCACCACCACCGGCTTGACGCCCACGGAGGCCAGCAACACCAGGTCGCGATACACGGCATCGCGGAGCTCGGCCTGCACCATCGCAGCGCCGCCATACTTCACCACCACGCGGCGGCCGGCAAAGCGCTGGATGTAGGGCAGGGCCTCGCTCAACACAGACACCCGGAGGGCATCGCTGCGATCGCTGCTGGCGGTCATGGCGCTCAGAAACGGCGAAGGGTGAACAACAACAAAAGAACCGGCTCAGGCCGCTGCGGGCAACAGCTCCAGCAGCAACTCACCGTTGGCGGGCTGGCTGAGGCGAGCCTGCAGCCCTTTATCGAAGAACCGACCGAGGCGATCCTGCTTCTCCTGCCAGCGGGCCATCGGCACGCCCTCCGTGCGGAAGCGCAGGCTGATGGCGTAGCGACCCTCCACGGCCAGCTCCTGCACGCTCAGCAGCTGGGGCGGCGCATCCTCATCCCACAGCTTCAGCGCTTCGAGCGAACTCTCCAGGTGGGCCTTCTGGCCGTAGCGCCAGCGGGTCACATCCTTCACCAGCTTGCGCAGGGTCTGGCTGGCGGGCTGCTGGCGCAGCGCCACCACATCAGCGCCGGCCGGCAGCAGCTCGGCCGGCGGCAGCTCGGAGGATTTCAGCGCCAGTCCGCCCAACAGGATCGGGATCCCGTAAAAGATCGTGGGCAGGCTGAGGTTGGGGTTGCTGGTGGCGTAGCCGATCCAGCCGATCACCGACAGGAGGGCCCCGCCGATGGTGACTAGGCTGCCGGGGGAAGCGAAAGAAAGCATGGCGTCATCTTCGGTCAACGCCAGCACGGCCGGTGATGTCAGCACAGATGAGCTGCTCGAGCAGCTGCGGGCCGACCGGCTGTGGTTGCTGCAGCAACTCGATGGCGGCCGCTGGCCCGACCTGCGGCTCGACCTGGCGGCTCTGGAACGGGAGCTGGGTCAACTGCTGGAACAGGCCCAGGAGCAGCTGGGCCGTGGTGGCAGCGGCACCAGCCCCTGAAGCCCATTCAGAACGGAATCTCGTCCTCGCCTTCCGGCAGGTCGGGCACCAGGGGCGAGGCGTTCCAGGCCGGCGGCTGGGGAGCGGCGGCGGCCACAGGAGCTGGAGCGGCTGCAGCCGCGCTCACGGGGCGGGGAGCGGCGCTGCGGGGTGCCGGGGCTGGGGCCGGCGGGGTCGACCCCACACCATCCGTGGCACCGGCCATGGGGTGCAGGCGCGACAGGGTGAATTCGGCGCGCTTTTCCTTCACGCCGTCCTGCCGGGTGACGGTGTTCATCCGCAGCCGGCCCTCCACCAACAGGCGTTGACCCACCTGCACACGGTTCTGCAGA
>VGPW01000026.1 GCA_016882545.1 Cyanobacteria bacterium M_surface_10_m2_179
CACGAAGGGTGATGACAGTGCCGGGCGGCCCGAACTTGAAGTTGCCGACCCAGTTGTATTCCCCGATCTCGGCATCTGGCACCCCCTGGCCCCCTCGATGTTCGAGGACCTCAAGGAATACCTCAACTGGAACGCCAGCCGCAAAGACGTTTCGGACAAGGCACGCAAGGGCCCGGTGATTGGCCTGGTGCTGCAGCGCAGCCACATCGTCACCGGCGATGAAGCCCACTACGTGGCGGTGATCCAGGAAATGGAATACCGCGGCGCCACCGTGATCCCGGTGTTCTGCGGTGGGCTCGACTTCACCAAACCGGTGAACGCCTTTTTCTACGACCCGATCAACCCCGACATGCCGTTGGTGGATGGCGTGGTGTCGCTGACCGGTTTTGCCCTGGTGGGTGGCCCGGCCCGCCAGGACCACCCCAAGGCGATCGAGGTGCTGAAGAAGCTCAATCGCCCCTACATGGTGGCGCTGCCCCTGGTGTTCCAAACCACCCAGGAATGGGAGGAGAGCGATCTGGGGCTGCACCCGGTGCAGGTGGCCTTGCAGATCGCCATCCCCGAGCTCGATGGCGCCATTGAGCCGATCGTGCTCAGCGGCCGCGACGATGCCACCGGCAAAGCTCACACCCTGCAAGACCGGGTGGATGCTATTGCCGAGCGCGCCATTCGCTGGGCCTCGCTGCGGATCAAGCCCCGGGCCGAGAAGAAGCTGGCGATCACCGTGTTCAGCTTCCCGCCCGACAAGGGCAACGTGGGCACCGCCGCCTACCTCGATGTGTTCGGCTCGATCTACCGCGTGCTCGAGGAGATGCGGGCCAAGGGCTACGAGGTGAAGGATCTGCCCGCCACCCCCAAGGCACTGATGGAAGCGGTGCTCAAGGATCCCGAAGCCCTGGAGGGTTCACCAGAGCTGGCGATCGCCCACCGCATGAGCGTGGAGGAATACGAACGCCTCACCCCCTATTCCGAGCGCCTCGAGGAGAACTGGGGCAAGCCCCCCGGCACCCTCAACACCGATGGCACCAACCTGCTGATCTTCGGTCGCCACTTCGGCAACGTGTTCGTTGGCGTGCAGCCCACCTTCGGCTACGAGGGCGATCCGATGCGCTTGCTCTATTCCCGCAGCGCCAGCCCCCACCACGGCTTTGCCGCCTACTACACCTACCTGGAGAAGGTGTGGGGCGCCGATGCAGTGCTGCACTTCGGCACCCACGGCTCGCTGGAATTCATGCCCGGCAAGCAGATGGGCATGAGCGAAACCTGCTACCCCGACTCGCTGATCGGCGCGCTGCCCAACCTTTACTACTACGCCGCCAACAACCCCTCCGAAGCCACCATCGCCAAGCGGCGCGGCTACGCCGAAACGATCTCCTATCTCACCCCGCCCGCGGAGAACGCTGGTCTCTACAAGGGCCTCAAGGAGCTGGGCGAACTGGTGGGCTCCTACCAGCAGCTGCGCGAAAGCTCCCGGGGCATCCAGATCGTGAACGCCGTGGTGGAAACGGCGCGTCAGTGCAACCTCGACAAAGACGTGGCGCTGCCCGAGGTGGATGGCTCCGAGTTGGATCTCGATGCCAGAGATGCCGTGATCGGCGCGGTGTATCGCCAGCTGATGGAGATCGAGAGCCGGCTGCTGCCCTGCGGCCTGCACACCATCGGCAAGCCCCCCACCGCCGAAGAAGCGATCGCCACCCTGGTGAACATCGCCGCCCTGGAGCGCGATGACGATGGCCTCCGCTCCCTGCCGGCGCTGCTGGCCGAAAGCAAGGGCCGCACGATCACCGACGTGTACGCCGGCAACGACAACGGTGTGCTCGCCGATGTGGAGCTCAACCGCATTATCACCGAAACCTCCCGCACCGCCGTGGGCGCCATGGTGCAGGCCGTGACCGGCACCGATGGCCGGGTGACGCTGCGCCGCAACTTCGCCTGGTTCTTCAACCTGCTGGAGCAGTTCGGCTTCAAGCTGCCCAGCCCCTGGCTGAGCGCCTGCCGCAACGCCGGCTTCCCGGATGTGGATCAGGCCGAACTCGACAAGCTGTTCGGCTACCTGCAGTTCTGCCTCGAACAGGTGTGCGCCGACCTGGAGATGCAGAGCCTGCTGCGCGCCCTCGATGGTGAATACGTGCTGCCGGGCCCCGGCGGCGACCCGATTCGCAACCCCGGCGTGCTGCCCAGCGGCAAAAACCTGCACGCCCTCGATCCCCAGGCCATCCCCACCAAGGCCGCCATCGCCGCCGCCAAGGGTGTGGTGGACAAGCTGATTGAGCGCCAGAAGGAAGAGCAGGGCACCTGGCCCGAAACGATCGCCTGCGTGCTCTGGGGCACCGACAACATCAAGACCTACGGCGAATCCCTGGCACAGATCCTCTGGTTCATCGGCGTCAAGCCGGTGCCCGATTCCCTGGGCCGGGTGAACAAGCTCGAGCTGCTCTCGCTCGAAGAGCTGGGTCGCCCCCGCATCGACGTGGTGGTGAACTGCAGCGGCGTGTTCCGCGACCTGTTCATCAACCAGATGGCGCTGATCGATCAGGGCGTGAAGATGGCCGCCGAGGCTGATGAGCCTCTGGAGATGAACTTCGTGCGCAAGCACTCCCAGGAGCAGGCCGCCAAAGAAGGCATCTCCCTGCGGGATGCCGCCACCCGCGTGTTCTCCAACGCCAGCGGCAGCTATAGCTCCAACGTGAACCTAGCGGTGGAGAACAGCACCTGGGAAGAAGAGAATGAACTGCAGGAGATGTATCTCTCCCGCAAAACGTTTGCCTTCAACGCCGACAACCCCGGCGAGATGAACCAGAAGCGCGAGGTGTTCGAGTCGGTGATGAAAACCGCCGATGTGACCTTCCAGAACCTGGATTCCGCAGAGATCTCGCTCACCGACGTGAGCCACTACTTCGACAGCGATCCCACCAAGCTGATCCAAGGCCTGCGCGATGACGGCAAAGCGCCATCGAGCTACATCGCTGACACCACCACCGCCAATGCCCAGGTGCGCTCCTTGAGCGAAACGATCCGCCTTGATTCCCGCACCAAGCTGCTCAATCCCAAGTGGTATGAGGGCATGCTCAACTCGGGTTACGAGGGCGTGCGTGAAGTAGCGAAACGCCTCAACTTCACCCTGGGTTGGAGCGCTACCAGCGGCGCTGTTGACAACTTCGTCTACGAAGAAGCCAACGAAACCTTCATCAACGACCCGGAAATGCGCAAGCGGCTGATGGAGCTGAACCCCCACAGCTTCCGCCGCATTGTGGGTACCCTGCTGGAAGTGAACGGCCGCGGTTACTGGGAAACCTCCGACGAGAACATCCAGCAACTGCAGGAGATCTACCAGGAGATCGAAGACCGCATCGAGGGCGTGACCAACTAAGCCCTCTTAAGGCCGGAGCGCATCAGCCATACGCGCCACCTGCACGATCGGGCCGCCGTCGTGCACGCGCACGACATCCACCCCAGCCAACACGCAGTGCGCCACCACGGCGGCTGTGCCCCACAGACGCCCTTTCGCACGGGGTTCCTCGAGCACCGCTCCGATGAAGCGTTTGCGTGATGGCCCCACCAGCAGCGGGATCCCCTCCGCCCGCAGCTGCGCCAGCCTCCGCAACAGCTCCAGGTTTTGGTCGGTGGTTTTGGCAAAGCCGAGGCCTGGATCCCAAATGAGCTGCTCGCGGCGTAGACCCGCCGCTAGGGCTTGCTCGCTGGCCTGGCGTAACTCCGTCAGCACGCCCTCAACCACACCAACGGCGCCGTAATCGGTGAGGCCATCCATGCTCTGGCTATCCCCCCGGGAATGCATGAGCACATAGGGACAACCGGCCTGGGCCACCAGCGGCAGGATCGCGGGGTCCGCCCGGCCGCCAGTGACATCATTGATCCAATCAGCACCGGCAGCCAGAGCGGCTTCTGCCACCGGTGCCCGAAATGTGTCCACCGAGATCAGCGGACGGCCACTGGCCTGAGGCGCATCGCTGCGGGGCGGGTAAAGCAGCTCTCCGCCATCAATGGCGTCGCGGATCAAGCGCAAGGCCGGTAGCAACCGCGCCAGCTCTTCCGCCGCTCCCACATCCGCGGCACCGGGACGGGTGCTCTGCGCGCCGAGATCAAGGATCTCGACCCCCTGAGCCACCAGGCACCGCGCCTGAGCCAGGGCCCGTTCGGGGCGATCAAACCGGCCGCCGTCGCTGAAGGAATCGGGGGTGAGATTGATCACCCCCATCACCTGGGTGCGCTGCCCCCAGCGCAGTGCCATCAGGCCGCCACCGGCACCTGGTAATTGGCGATGCGAGCGAAGCCCTCGGGATCGAGGGAGGCGCCGCCCACCAGCACGCCGTCGATGTCGCTCTGGGCCATCAGTTGATCAATGGTGGCCGGGTTCACCGAACCGCCGTATTGGATCACCACCTCGGGGTAGCCCACCCACCCGCGGATCAGGCCGCAAATGCGGTTGGCCTCAGCCGCCTCGCAGGTTTTGCCGGTGCCGATCGCCCAGATCGGCTCATAGGCCACGATCAGCCGGGCTGGATCCAGCCCGTCCACGCCCTGCTCCACTTGGCGACGGATCACGCGCTCGGCTTCACCGGCTTCCCGCTGGGAGTCGCTCTCACCCACGCAGAGGATCGGGATGATGCTGTGCTTCTGGGCGCTGCGGGCCCGCAGGTTGATCTGCTCGTCGGTTTCGCTGTAGTACTTGCGGGGCTCGCTGTGGCCAACGATCGCGTGGGTCACGCCGTGCTCCAGCAACATCGGCGCCGAGATCATGCCGGTAAAGGCGCCCTTCTCCTGCCAGTGGATGTTCTGGGCAGAGATGTGGATGCCGCTGCCGGCGAGGGCGCTGCCCAGGGTGGCGATCGCCGTGAAGGGTGGCGCCAGCACAACCTCACGGTCGGTGGGGAGGTTTGCCACCAGGGGCTTGAAGGCATCCGCAAACGCCTGCGCTTCAGCGCAGGTCATGTGCATCTTCCAGTTGCCTGCGATGACGGCCTTGCCCACAGCGTCCTGACGAATCGACCCACCAACCTAAAGGCTGCCGGGTTCAGGCTTGATCGCCGAGGCCCTCGGGCACGCGATGGGTCTGGCCATCGATCTCAATGCGATCGCCGGGCTTGAGCTTGCGGCCCCGCTGGGTTTCCTGAAAACCGTTCACCCGCACCTCGCCGCCCTGGATGCGCTGCTTGGCCTCACCACCGGTGAAAGCCAGGCCCTGCCATTTGAGAAATTGGTCGAGGCGGAGGGTCAAAAAAAGCGCTGATAGCTTGCCGTGATGCTCGCACCCCCTTCGGCCGGCTTCCGGCGGCTCCTGCCGTTGCTGGTTCCCTATCGCTCCGCACTCCTGGCCGGTGGGGCGTGCATGCTCGTGTTTGTGGTGTGTTGGCCGCTGCTGGCCTGGCTGGCTGGCCAACTGATCCCCGCGATCGGTGCCGGCGACTTCGGCCGGGTGCTGCAGGTGATCGGCCTGGCACTCAGCGTGTTCATGCTGCAGAAGCTGGCCCAGTTCGGCCAGGACACCCTGCTGGCAGGGCCGGCCCTGCAGGTGAGCCAGGAGCTGCGCCGCCGCCTGTTCGCGCGGCTCCAGCGGCTGGATTTTGGGGTGCTCGAAAAACTCTCCGCCGGCGACCTCACCTACCGGCTCACCGAAGACGCCGACCGCGTCGGTGAGGTGATCTACAAGACGATTCAGGACACCACCCCCTCCGCCCTGCAGCTTGTAGTGGTGTTCGGCTACATGGTGTGGCTCGACTGGAAGCTGTCGCTAGGCACGCTGCTGCTGGCGCCGCTGGTGGCCGTGCTGGTGAGCGTGTTCGGCGCCAAGGTGATGGGCGCGGCCGAGAAGAGCCAGAAGCAGGTGAGCGAGCTGGCCGCCCTGCTCGGAGAGGCGATCGGCGGGCTGCCGCTGGTGCGCGCCTTTGCCGCTGAACCCTGGCTGCAGCAGCGCTTCGAAACAGAGATCGACCTACACCGCCGTGCTCGTTACCGCACCCAGCGGCTGCTGGCCCTGCAATATCCGGTGGTGGGATTCCTGGAAGCAGCCGGCATCCTGGCGGTGCTGCTGATGGGCGCCGCCCGCATCCAGAGCGGTGACCTCAACGGCCAGGGTTTCAGCAGCTACGTGGCGGCGCTGTTGATGCTGATCGATCCGATCAGCCACCTCACCACCAACTTCAACGAATTCCAGCAGGGCCAGGCCTCGCTGCGGCGGCTTAGGGAGATCGAGCAGCAGGCGGTGGAACCCCCCGACCGGCCCCAGGCGCTGCCCCTGGGCCAGGTGGCGGGGGAACTCACCCTCGAGCAGGTGAACTTCAGCTATGAAACAGAGCAACCGGTGCTGCGCCACATCAGCCTGCAGGTGAAGCCAGGCCAGGTGGTGGCGCTGGTGGGCCCCTCCGGGGCCGGCAAGAGCACGCTCTTTTCGCTGCTCCTGCGCTTCAACACGGCCCAGAGCGGCCGGGTGCTGCTGGATGGCCGCGATCTGGCGGATCTCAAGGCCAGCGAACTGCGCAAGGCCGTGGCGCTGGTGCCGCAGCAAAGCGCTGTGTTTTCGGGAACGGTGGCCGAGGCGATCGCCTTCGGCCGGCCCGCCAGCCGCGAGCAGATTCGCGACGCCGCGCGCCTGGCCAACGCCGATGGCTTCATCGAAGCGATGCCCGGCGGCTACGACGCCCGCGTGGAAGAGCGGGGCAGCAACTTCTCGGGCGGCCAGCTGCAACGGCTGGCGATCGCTCGGGCGGTGTTGGGGGATCCGGCGGTGTTGCTGCTCGATGAAGCCACCAGCGCTCTCGATGCCGAATCGGAAGAGGCGGTGCAGCGCGGCCTCGATCAGGCCATGGCGGGGCGCACCGTGTTGGTGATCGCCCACCGCCTTTCCACGGTGCAGGAGGCCGATTCGATCGTGGTGCTCGAGCACGGCCAGATCGTGGATCAGGGCAACCACGATCTGCTGATCAGCCGCCCGGGTCGCTACCGCGATCTCTGCGAACGCCAACTGATCCGGGGCGCCTGAAGCCCCATAAGCTGTGCGCGCAACAGATCAGACCCCGTGACCGATTCCGCCGCCCAGCAGCCACCCGTGCTCACGTTTGAGGGCAAGCGCTACGACCTCAACACCCTGCCCGACGACCTGAAAGAGCTCGTGCGCGGCATGCAGGTAGCCGATGCCCAGCTGCGCATGCACGAAGACACCCTGAAGGTGCTGGCCGTGGGCCGTCAGTCGATGGCGATGCAGCTCAACGAGCGGCTGCAGAGCATCACCCCCCTGGCCGACTAAACCGGCAAGCCGCGTTCGTTGAAGATCCCCTCGAACAGCACCGAGCTCAGGTAGCGCTCCCCCGAATCCGGCAGCACCACCACGATCGTTTGGCCCGCCAGCTGCGGTTCCCGCGCCAGCCGCACCGCCGCCGCTGCCGCTGCTCCGCAGCTGATCCCCGCCAAAATCCCCTCCTCGCGGGCCAGGCGGCGGGCCATCGCTACCGCCTCCTCATCGCTAACCTGCTCTACCCGGTCCACCATTGCTAGATCCAGGTTGCCGGGCACAAACCCCGCTCCAATCCCCTGGATCTTGTGCGGGCCGGGCTGCAGCGGTTGGCCCGTTTTGGTTTGCGTGATCACCGGGCTATTCGTGGGCTCCACCGCCACGCTCACCAGCGGTTTGCCCAGCGTGTTTTTGATGTAGCGGCTGATCCCAGTGATCGTGCCGCCCGTGCCCACACCCGACACCAGCACATCCACCTGGCCGTCGGTGTCGTTCCAGATCTCAGGGCCCGTGGTGTCGTGGTGGATCTGCGGGTTGGCCGGATTCACAAACTGCTGCAGCAGCACATAGCGCTCCGGATCGCTCTCGGCGATTTCCTTGGCGCGGTTCACAGCGCCGGTCATCCCCATCCGCCCTTCCGTGAGCTCCAGATGCGCGCCAAAAGCAGTGAGCAGCTTGCGCCGCTCCAGGCTCATCGTTTCCGGCATCGTCAGTGTTAGCCGGATCCCCTTGCTCGCCGCCACAAACGCCAGGGCAATGCCGGTGTTACCGCTGGTGGGCTCGATCAGCTCCTTGCCAGGCCCCAGCAGGCCATCGCGTTCAGCCGCTGCCACCATCGCCGCTCCGATCCGGCACTTCACCGAATAGGCCGGATTACGGCCCTCGATCTTGGCCAGCACGCGGGCACCACAGCCCTCGCTGATCCGGTTGAGCTGCACCAGCGGCGTTTGGCCGATCGTGAGGCTGTTGTCGCTGTAGATCGCGGCCATCGGTCGGTGGGTGAACACAAACAGTGCCCGCACCCTAATGAGGGCGCCGGCTGTCGGGCAAAACCCACCTAACTTGTAGCGCTCCAGCCTTCTCCTTGGTGAACCCCACAACCCTGCGCCGCATCACGGCCGTGCTGCTGTTCCTGGCGGCCGTTGCATCCATTGCTCTGCCGTTCCTCTCCGCCACCGCCCTCACCCTGAGCATCGGTGTGATCGCGGCCGTGGCAGGGGTGACGCAGCTGCTGCGCCTGGGCCAGGCCGAAGGCACCAAGGGCAAGCTGTTCCGCGCCCTCTCCGGCATCTTCTATGTGGTGGCCGGCATCTGGGTGGTGGCCTACCCGGTGGAAAGCGAGATCAGCCTCACCTTGTTTGTGGGCCTGCTGCTGATCTTCGAAGGCGTGATGGAGCTCGCCGCTGCAGCCGCCAGCCAGGGCGAAGCCCGCGGCCTGGTGCTGATGGATGGCGTGGTCACCGCGATCCTCGGTGGCCTGCTGGTGGCGGAATGGCCCAGCGACAGCCTCTGGGCTGTGGGCACCCTGTTCGGCATCTCGCTGTTCTTCAGCGGTTTCCGTCTGCTCACCGCACCGGCTGAAGGCTGATCACGGCTGACCAGGTCTGCACAGCGGCCTGCACCCCATGAATCGGTTCGTTGTGGTGGGGGCAGGCCCAGCCGGCCTGAGCCTGAGTTATCTGCTGGCCAGCAGCGGTCATGCGGTCACGCTGCTGGACAGCACCACCAGCTTCAGCCGCCAATTCCGCGGCGATGCCTTGATGCCCTGCGGGCTTGAGGCCCTCAGCCACATGGGGCTGAGCAGCCTCGTGGCCGAGCTGCCACAACGGCCACTGCAGGGCTGGAGCGTGTGGCTGCAAGGGCGGCAACTGTTCCAGGCCAATGAGCCGATGGGATCGCTGCAGCCCTGCACGCTGGTGCCGCAGGAGCGGCTGCTTGAAGCGCTGCTGGAGCGGGCCCTGCAGCAGCCATCGCTGCAATGGCTGCCAGGCCGGAGCGTGCAGCGCTTGCTGCACGACGACACACCAGAGGCGCGCATCCGAGGCGTGCAACTGAGCGATGGCCGGTGTTTACAAGCGGATCTGGTGGTGGGCTGTGATGGACGCCAGTCGCTAGTGCGCCGCCAGGCCGGTCTGAAGCTGCGCAACAAGGCACCAGGGCTCGATCTGCTCTGGTTTGAACTGCCGGGGCCGCTGCAGAGCGGCCATTGGGAGTGCTTCAACACACTGGTGGCGGGCGGCGCCATCGGCAGCGCCTGCCTGGGGGCCAACGGTTCGCTGCAGCTGGCCTGGTTGCTGCAACCGGGTGCAGCCGTGCCCAAGCACGATCCCGCTGGCTGGGCCCGCAGGCTCGCTGCACTGATGCCGGCGCCGATGGCGGCGGTGTTCCTGGAGCACGCCGATCGCCTGCAGGGTCCGCGGCGGGTGTCGGTGGAGGTGGGGCTGGTGGAGCGCTGGCACCGGCCGGGCCTGCTGCTGCTTGGGGATGCCGCCCATCCGATGAGCCCGGTGCGGGCCCAGGGCATCAACATGGCTCTGCGCGACAGCCTGGTGGCCGCCCACTGGCTCGGCCGCAGCAGCGCCGCGGAGCTGGATCACGCCGCCATGCAGGTGGAGCGGCTGCGGCGCCCCGAAATCGAACGGATGCAGCGGCTCCAACAGAGCGAAGCCAGCCAGGGCCATCGGATTGGCCACAGCGCACTGCTGCGCCACAGCCTGGCGTGGTTGAGCCCTGTGCTGGGCCCCCTGGCCCAACGGGTTTGGATGCAACGACAGAAGCCGCTGCGGCAGGGACTCGCGGGAGCCCTGCCGGCAGCGCCGTTGTCGCCCTAGAGCGACAACGGCGCGCTCAGCGCGCGAACAGCATCTCCTGGTAAGTGGGCAAAGGCCAGGCGGCGTCGTCCACCACCAGTTCGAGGGCATCCACAGCGGCGCGCAGCTCGCCCATCAGCGGCATCAGCTGGTCGGCGCAATGGCGCATGTGGGCTTCGGCGCCGTGGGGGGCTGAGCCGAGGGCGGCTTCCAGGGCCGTGGCGCGATCGAGCAGCTGTTGGTTGAGGCCCGCGATCTGCTGAGCCACGGCCTTGGAGGGCTGCAGACCGATCGACTCCTGCTCCTGCAGGGAAGCAGCCAGCTCGCCGAGATAGGCGCTCACGGCGGGGTAGATCACGGTGCGGGCCAGGCGCAGCGCCAGGCGCACCTCCACCTCGATCGCCAGGCAATACTGCTCGGCGTACACCTCGAAGCGGCTCTCCAGCTCCACCGGGCTGAGCACGTTCTGGCGGGTGAAGAGGCCGCGGATGGCCTCGCGCTTCAGCACCGGCAGGGCATCGGCACTGGTGCGCAGGTTCTCCAGACCGCGCTCCTTCACCGCCAGCTCATGCCATTGGCTGGAGTAGCCGTCGCCGCCGAAGATCACGGCTCCGTTCTCCTGGGTGATCTGCTGCAGCACCGCAAAGCTGGCCTGCTCGATGCTTTCGCCCTTGGCCAGGCGGCCCTCCAGCTGATCAGCCACCCAGCTGAGCGAATCGGCCAGCACGGTGTTGAGCACCACCAGCGGACCGGCCACGGACTGACCGGAGCCCACGGCGCGGAACTCGAAGCGGTTGCCGGTGAAGGCGAAGGGGGAGGTGCGGTTGCGATCGCCCGCGTCCTTGGGGAACTCGGGAAGGCTGTCGACACCCAGCTGCATCACGCCGCCGCTGGCGGAGCTCTTCAGCTGGCCGGCCTTGATCTGGTTGAACACATCCTCGAGCTGGCTGCCGAGATACACCGAGATGATCGCCGGGGGTGCTTCGTTAGCGCCAAGGCGGTGATCGTTGCTGGCGGTGGCGATGGCGGCGCGCATCAGCGGGCCGTATTGGTGAACGCCGCGGATCACGGCGCCGCAGAACAGCAGGAACTGCATGTTCTCGTGGGGCGTCTTGCCGGGATCGAGCAGGTTGCCCTGGGTGCTGTTGCCGATCGACCAGTTCACGTGCTTGCCACTGCCATTCACGCCGGCGAAGGGCTTCTCGTGCAGCAGACAGGTAAAACCGTGGCGCTTGGCCGTGCTCTTGAGCACCGTCATGATCAGCTGTGGCGGGTCTTGGCGGGCACGCCCAGGCGGTAGAGCTGATCCTCCACGTCCTGCATGAACACCTGCACCCGCTCGGGGATGGCGCCGAAGTAGTGGTCGTCGAACTGCTGACCCTTGGCCGGCGGTGCACCGAACAGGCTGCGGCCCGAGAGTTGCAGGTCGGGGCGGAGCGCCATAAAGGCGTTATCCACCAGGAAATATTCCTGCTCAGCGCCGCAGCTGGAGTTGATCGGGGCGATCTCCTTCTCACCGAGCAGCTTCAGCACCCGCCGGGCCTGGGCATTCACCGCCGCGTTGGAGCGCAGCAGCGGTGTTTTCTTGTCGAGGGCCTCACCGGTCCACGACACAAACACCGTGGGGATGCAGAGGGTGACGCCATTGGGTGTGCGCATCAACCAGGCCGGGCTGGTGACATCCCAGGCGGTGTAACCGCGGGCCTCGAAGGTGGAGCGCAGACCGCCGTTGGGGAAGGAAGAACCATCGGGCTCGCCCTGCACCAGCAGCTTGCCGGTGAACTCGGTGATGGCGCGGCCATCACTCTTGGGGGTGATAAAGCCGTCGTGCTTCTCGGCGGTGAGGTTGGTGAGCGGGTAGAAAACGTGGGCGTAATAGAGGGCGCCACGGCTGGTGGCCCAATCCTTCATGGCGTTGGCCACCGCATCGGCCACGGAGGGATCGAGGCGACCGCCGGAGCGGATCGTGGCCTGGATCGACTTGAACACCGGGCGCGGCAGCGCCTCCTTCATCCGATCGAGGGTGAAGACGTCGGTGGCCCAGATGTCCTGCAGGGCCGACGGAGCCTGCACCGCAACGGGCTTGCGCCGCTGGATGGTTTGCAGGGCGGCGAAGCGCTCAGCACTGGGCATGGCCGATTGGTATCAATACAAACCACTCAAGGCGCGCATGCGGCGCTTTTTGGTATCAGCGAATACCAAATTTCAAGCTCAGTGGTTCAGGCTTCCCGTCGCTGCCACCAGGGACGGGGCAGGCACCAATAGATCAGTGCCAGCAATTGGGCCAGCGCCAACACCCCCAGCGCCACCGCCACCAGGGGCCGGCCCGCCGGCACCAAGACCAGCCACACCACGCCGTAGCTCAACGACACCGCCAGCCCCAGGCTGAGAGCCACGATCGCCACCACCCGGCCCCAGCGCCGCCCCTTCACCAGCCCCGCCGCCGCCACCACCCCCAGCACCAGGGCCGGCAGAATCGCGCTCATACCCACCGACCAATTGGCCGCCGCCATCGGGCCACCACTGGTGAGCAGCCGCACCAGGGCGGGCAGCCCGGCGGCGTTGAGCAGCAGAGCGATCCAGGCCAGGGTGCGATCGAGGCGTTCGTTTGGTTGCATCAACGGCCGGGCGCTTGCCGGGCCATGAAACCGGCATGGCGCAACGTGCGCCAGCTGCCGCTGGGGGTGCTCATCTCCAGGCCCACCTGCAGAGCCAGTTGCCGCTCCCGCTCGCGTTGATCAGCCCTGGCCTCCACCAACCCCTGCTGCTCCAGCCAGGCCATGGCCGCCTCCAGGGCCAGCTCAACGCTTTCAAAACACTCATCGAGCACCGGGTGGGGCTGGCCCTGGCGGTCAGTGAGCCGGTAGAGCCGCAACTGCTGCACCGGCGGCAAAGGTGATCGGGACAAGCTGCAGGGCTCGCTCTCCCCTCAGCCTGGGAGCAGCCGCGGCGCAGGCCGGTGACCTGCAGCACATCCAGGGGTCGCCTGGGCTGATCTCAGTGCAGGGCGAACAGCAGCAGATCGGCGCCCTCAGCGCTGGCCTGGAGCGCAGGCGGTTTGGCCTGGGGGTGGTGCTGCCAGCCCAGCCCATCACCCCGCCGCAGCAACCAGGGTTGTTCCAGGGCGCCCTCGATCATCTGCAGCCACAGCTGGCCGCCCAGGGGCGGCAGCGCCAGGGTTGCACCGGGCTGCAGCTGCGTGCGCCACAGCTGCACCGGCCGGTGGATGGCCAGGGCCCCAGCGGCGCGGCCGGGATCGAGCAGCAGCGTCCAGCCAGGCTGTAGCGGGAAGGGTTTCTGCTCGTAGGCCGGCGGGATCCCGAGCGACTGGGGCTCGATCCAGATCTGCAACAGGCGGCAGGGCACCTGGCCCTGGTTCATTTCGCTGTGCACCACCCCAGTGCCGGCGCTCATCCGCTGCACCTCACCGGCCCGCAGCACCTCGGCGTGCCCGAGCGAATCGCGGTGATGCAACTCGCCCTCCACCATCACCGTGATGATCTCCATGTCGCGGTGGGAGTGCATACCGAAACCGCGCCCGGCCGCAATCCGGTCGTCGTTGATCACCCGCAGCGGGCCAAACCCCATCCAGGCCGGGTCGTAGTGGCTGGAAAAGGAGAAGCTGTGCCAGCTGTCGAGCCAGTCGAGCTGGCTGTGGAAGCGTTCGGCCGCCGGCCGCAGCACCAGAGTGTGAGCCGCCAGGGCGCAGGCCAGGGCGGCATGGCTGGCGGGAACCGGCGCGTGGATGTCTGTCATCGAGGGATGCTCGTCATTGCTGAGCCATCCACTCAGAACTGGAGGGGTTGGAGCTGTTTGAGGCGGTGGATGAGATCGGCGATCGACTCGTCCTTAGCGATGTGGGTGCTGTTGCTTACCAGTTGGCGGCCCACCACATGGGCGCCGAGATGGGCGAGCTGCAGGCGCAGGGCCGCCATCACCGCCTGACCACCGCCGCCGGAGTGGGTGGCGATCGCCACCGGGCGCCCGTTGAACAACACACGGAAATCGTCGCCCTGCACCGACAGCCAGGCGATCGCACTGGTGAGCACCGGCGTTGTATTCAGGCGCGCAGATCACCCAGCGCGCCGCCGAGGCCAGCTGGCTCTGCAGAGCAGCCAGGGACGGCGGGGTGCCTGAGGCGAGGGCCCGCGGCGTGAACAAAGGCAGCTCAAGCGCCGTGAGATCGAGCAGCTCGGCGCTGAGCTGCTGCTGCTGAGCGGCTGCGGCAAACCGCTCAGCCAGCTTCAGGTTCTCGCCATTGCTGGCGGCGATCACCAGCAAATCGAGGTTGTGGAGCATGGGTTGGCTCGCGGTGAATCAGCGATCCAGGCCGGGGATGAAGCGCTTCTCGTGATCGCCTCCCTTGAGCATGCGATTCCAGTAGAGCCAGGGCAGCACCACCGTTTTCATCAGCCACATGCTCCAGCGCTCCTGGGTGGGATCGAGGGGGAAGGAGGGCTCTGGCTGGGCGTCGTAATTGAACTCGGCCATGATCGTTTTGCCGTAGCCGGTGATCAACGGGCAGCAGCTGTAGCCGTTGTAGGAGCCATCACCCTGGCCGCCATCCAGCTGGGCCAGCAGGTTGGTCACGAGCACAGGCGCCTGGCCGCGTACGGCCGCAGCGGTTTTGGAGTTGGGCATGCCGCTCACATCGCCGCTGGAGAACACGTTGGCGTAGCGAACGTGTTGGAGGGTGTGCTTGTCGACCTCCACAAAACCGCTGGCGGCAGCCAAGGGGCTCTGGGCCACCACGGGTGGTGCCGTCATCGGCGGAGTGACATGCAGCAGCTCGTAGCTGATCACCTCCTCACGCGGTTCTTCTCCCTCCTTAGCCACCTGGAACACGGCCTCTTTGCTGGCTGGCCGCACTTCGGTGAGGGTGTGGCTGTAGCGGGCATCGATTCCCTTGCGCGCCACCACCTCACGCAGCGGCGCGGCATACACCGGAATACCGAAGATGCCAGGGGTGGCGGTGGCGTAGATCACTTTGCTCTTGGCGGCCACAGCCGGATCCCGCTTGATGGCGTCATCGGCGAGGTAGGCGATCTTCTGGGGCGCACCGGGGCACTTGATCGGCATCGGCGGGCAGGTGAACACCGCGTTGCCGCCCTTGAAGTGTTGGATGCACTCCCAGGTGTAGGGAGCGAACTCCTTGGCGTAGTTGCTGCACACGCCGCCCTTGCCCAGGGCTTCGGGCAACCCCTTGATGGCCGCCCAGTTGAGCGTCATGCCGGTGGCCACCACCAGGGCGTCGTAGCGGAGGGTCTGGCCGGCGCTGGTGGACACGCTGTTGTGGTCGGGATCGAAACCCGCCACGGCCTCGCGGATCCAGGTAACACCGGCGGGGATCAGATCGGCTTCCAGGCGGCGGGTTTGCTCGAGGCTGAACACGCCGCCGCCCACGAGGGTCCACCCCGGTTGGTAGTAGTGCTCGGTGGCGGGCTCGAGGATGGCCACATCCAGGCCCGGGCGGGCCCGCTTGAGGCGGGCGGCAACCGTAATGCCGGCGGCACCGCCGCCCACGATCAACACCTGGTGATGGCCCATACCCGGAGCGCGCTCTCACTACTCCAGATCTAACCAGGGCAACCCGAACTGACCAGCAACACCGGCAACACGAAGTCGGACCGATTCCGCTTTAGTGCATTAGACTGCAGCCACGCCCGCGAAGCCACCATGGATCTCAGCAAGCCCAGCACCCAGGCCAACCTCGAAGCCGCTTTCGGCGGAGAAAGCATGGCCAACCGCAAATACCTCTTCTTTGCCGATGTGGCCAAACAGCTCGGCAACAGCGAGCTGGCCAAATTGTTCCGCGACACGGCCAACCAGGAAACCGAGCACGCCTTCGCCCACTTCCGGCTGCTGCACCCTGAGCTGGTGGTGAACGACGCTGCCAGCCTCAGCGACGCCGAGAAGCAGACGATCCTCAGCCGCTGCCTGGAGCTGGCGATCGAGGGCGAAACCTACGAATACACAATGATGTATCCGGAGTTCGCCGCCCAGGCCCGCACCGACCGCGACGGCGGCGCCGAGGGGGAATTCCAGGGGCAGATCGCTGAATCCCGCGAGCACGCCGAGCTGTTCCGCACAGCCGCCCACAACTTCGGCTTGCTCACGCCCGTAGAGCACCATCACGCCGATCGCTACAGCGTTGCCTTGCAGCAACTGCAGGGCCTGGGCGAAGCCAGCGAGGCCGCCGAGCCCCTGCCGGGCCAGTGGATCTGCAAGGTGTGCGGCGTGATTTACAACCCGGCCATGGGAGACCCCGACTCCGGGATTGCCGCCGGAACCGCCTTCGAAGCGATCCCCGACGATTGGCACTGCCCGATCTGCGGCACCCGCAAGGCCAACTTCATCCCATATCACCCCACTGCCCTGAAGACAGCCTGAACCCGCGCCTTTAGTGTGGGTTTCAGAACAGAGCACGCGGCATGGGCGCCGACTTCACTCTCCCGGGCAACCCCTCGGCTGGCGAGCAGCCCTCCGCCTCCAGCACCAGTCTCAAGTGGGGCAGCAACGGTGAACTGTCGCCGGTTGACCTGCAGCGGGTGCTGGAGCGGCTCACCGATCCCTCGCTCGTGCAGTGTCAACTGGACCGCAGCGACTCGGGGGGCTGAGCTGTCGCCGGGAACACAAGGGCTCACCTCCAGAATCAGAGGATGAGTCAGGTTTCCGAACCCACCGCCATCACCCGGCTGTTGGTGGTGGAGGACGATGACACCATCCGCGAAACGGTGGCGGAAGCCCTCGAGATGGAGGGCTTTGCCGTAACCGCCGCCACCAACGGCCGCAGCGCCTGGGATCTGCTCAGCCGCGAGACCTACGACCTGGTGGTGCTCGACCTGATGCTGCCGGGGATCAATGGCCTCGATCTCTGCCGGCAGCTTCGCCAGGGCAGCGCACCGCCGCTGATCCTGGTGGTGAGCGCCCGCGACACCGAAACCGACCGGGTGCTCGGCCTGGAGGTGGGTGCCGACGACTACCTGGTGAAGCCCTTCGGCATGCGCGAACTGGTGGCGCGCTGCCGGGCCCTGTTGCGGCGCCAGCGCACACCGGTGATGGAGCTGAGCACGCTCGAGCTCCACGACATCCACCTGTTTCCGGGGGAATGCAGGGTGACCCGCGCCGGCCTGGAGATCCGGCTCTCACCCAAGGAATACAAACTGCTGGAGCTGTTCATGCAGCATCCGCGGCGGGTGTTGAGCCGTGAACAGCTGATCGAGCAGGTGTGGGGGGTGGACTACATCGGCGACAGCAAAACCGTGGACGTGCACATCCGCTGGCTGCGCGAAAAGATCGAGGACGATCCCTCCAACCCCACCAAGCTGGTAACGGTGCGCGGCTTCGGCTACCGCTTCAGCTGACGCCATGAACAGCAGCTCGGTTCTGGCACTGCTGCTGGGCGCCGGTGTCGGCGGCAGCGCCGTGGCCTGGCTGGGTCAGAGCCGTGTGACCCTGCGCCGTAGACGCAAGCCACGGCCCCTTGAGCCCACGGAGCAGCAGCTGCGCCAATGGATCGAAGCGGTGCCCCAGGGGTGGCTGCTAGTGAATGCCGACAACCGCATCGCCAGCCTCAATCCCCGCGCTGAGCTGCTGCTGGAGCTCGACGACTCCGGCCTGAGTTTGCGGGGCGAACCGCTGGCGGTGGTGGAACCCTCCGACGAACTGCAGCACCTGGTGGATCTGGCCCGCAACACGGGTTTCTCGCAACGGGGCATCTGGCCGCTGCGCAGCAGCAACCTGGATGTGCGGGTGATGCCCGGCGGGGAAGGCTGGGTGGCGATCGTGATGCAGGGCCGCAATCCGCTCGAAAGCCAGCTGGAGCAGCAGGAGCAGTGGGTGAGCGATGTGGCCCACGAACTGAAAACGCCGCTCACGGCGCTGCGCCTGGTGGGCGACAGCCTGGCCCTGAAGGCCGAGGGGCGCCAGGCGGTGCTGGTGGAGCGGCTGCAGCGGGAGCTGCAGCGCCTGCAACAGCTGGTGGCCGACCTGCTCGAGCTCTCCCGGCTCGACAACACCCCCTTCAACGACGCCGCATCCCAGCCGGCTGTGGATCCGCTCGATGTGCTGCAGGCGGTGTGGAACACCCTGGAGCCGTTGGCCGCGGAACGGGGCATCCGGCTTCAGATCGAGGCCGCTGCCACCCCGCCCCAGCGGGGCGCCGCGATCGAGGCGGCTCGTCTGCATCAGGCCCTGTTCAACCTGCTCGACAACGCCCTGCGCTACAGCCCGGATCAGGCCTGCATCGAGGTGGGTGTGCAGGCCCGCAACCGCTGGTGTGTGCTGTCGGTGCGGGATCACGGCCCCGGGCTCAGCGACGTGGACCAGGAGCGGATGTTTCAACGCTTCTACCGCGGCGATCCCTCGCGCACCCGCTCGGCCCGCAGCATGAGCAGCAGCGGCCTTGGGCTGGCGATTGTTCAACAGATCGCCCTCTCCCAGGGGGGCCTGGTGAGGGCGGGCAACCATCCCCAGGGCGGCGCGGTGCTCGAGCTGCTCGTGCCGCGCGCCGCCTGAGCAGGCTCAGCTGCGCGGCAGGTGGCTCACCACCAGCTGACGCTGCTCGTCGAGCTGCAGCCAGCCCTCTTCCTTGAGCAGGCCCAGCACCCGGGTCACGGTGACGCGGGTGGTGCTCAGGGCATTGGCGATGTCCTGATGGGTCAAGCGCAGGTTGAGCAACAACCCCTGCTCACAGGGCTGGCCGTAATCCTGAGCGAGAAGCTCCAGGAACCCACGCACCCGCTCTTCGATGCGACGCAGACCGAGCAGCGCGATCAGCGCCTCCGACTGACGCATGCGGCTGGTCATCGCCTTCACCAGGGTGAGGGCCAGATGGGGGGTGGATTCGATCTCATCGATCGACAGACAGAGAAAGTCGCTGTCGCCGATGGTGGTGGCTTCGTAGAGGTCGATGTTGGTGAGGGGCTCACCAAAGATTTCGTTGGGCCCAGCCAGGCCGAGCAGCAGATCGTCGCCCTGCTCGGTCATGCAGCTGAGCTTCACCATGCCGCGGGTCACCAGCCACACATGGTTACGCAGCAAGGGCACTTTGCTGCCCGCCGAGAGATGCACAAGGTCGCGGCGTTGATAGACGTCCTCCAGGGCGCTGCGTAAGCCCTGCTGACCGCTTGGGGTGTAAACCATCGAGCTGCTGTGCCGACGGGGACGGGCGGACTGTATGGAGCAGCACCAGCGCTTGTGCAAAGCCGCGGTAGAGCTGCGGTTAAGGGTTGGTTATCCCCGCCGGCAACTGCAAAGCCAGCAGCTGCCGCCGCGCCTCCACCGAACGCAGCCAGGTGGACCGCTCCAGCCAGAGCAGCCACGCGCCATCACGCGCCTCGGTGAGCAGGCTGCAGAGCGTGGGCATCACCGCATCCGGTGCGCCCTCCAGGTGTCTGGCAAGGGTTTGATCCAGCACCACCAGATCCTGGAGATCGCCCAACACCCCCTGCAACGCCTTGAACTGAGCCAGCCAGGGCGCAAAGCGCTCAGGCGCAAAGGCCGAGAGGTTGGCCAGGCCATAGCGAGCCCGTTTGATGCGGCGGCGCAACAGATGCAACGCCTCCAGCGACTCAGGGGCGTAGGGATTGGTAGCCCACCAGCCCGGCAGAGTGAACAGCCCGGTTTGCAACGGTTGCAGCAGCTCCGGCCACCAGGCGTCGAGCGGCTCCTCACCCATGGCCGTGAACGCGGGCTGCCGCAGCCAGGCCTGCAAACGGGCCAACAACTTGAGGTAGCGGCGCCCCTTCAGGGTTTCAGTGAGCACGCCAAAGGCCAGCTTGCGCTCGCGTTTGAGCTGTTTGAGCAGCTTGCGCAGCGGCGCCTGCTCCCGCTCGGGGAGCAGCGGGAACCAGCGATCCTCCAGCCGCTGGCGCAGCACATCGAGATCCCGGGTGAGGCCCAGATCGGAACCGATCCGCGCCACCCGTTGGGGCGACACCTGCTCCGGCAACACCAGGGCAGGGCCGAATTGCTCAAGGGTGGAGCGCAGCTGGCGGCAGGCCACCCGCATCTGATGGAGCGGCTCAGGGTCGCGATCGGCCAGCACATCCAGCTGCAGGGCCACCAACCGGCGCATGCGGTGCTCCAGCAAGGCAGCCGCCACAGCACCGCATCCCTGCTGCATCGACCCACCAAGCTCGCCCACAACAGACGCCTGAGAAACGTCCACTCTGAACACATTGCTGGGGTTAAAGAGTTAAGGGAGGGTTATGAGAACGAGCCTGCAAAGCCGACTGCTAAGTTCCTCAAAACATTGTCAGCCTGCGTGAAGCTGTCGTCGATTACCACCAGCCCCGCGATCGCGCAGCAAGATTTCACTGAGCTCACGCAAACCGCAACCCAACAGGAGCGCTCCCACCTGTTGTCGCTGAATCAGCAGGAGGCGTTGATGTTGTTCAGCTTGATGCAAGCGGCGCTGCGGCATGAACCCACCCGCCGAACCCTGCTCAGCCAGGGGGATTACAAACAGTTCCACCGCCAACTGAGCCATTCCCTGGCCTCGGGGCTGGCGGCCAGCTGATCCGAACACTTCAGAAGAACAGGCGGCCAATCGCATGCTCCGCCTGAGCGGATCGCTCGGAGGCCTGGGTCGACCAGCGTTCCCGCAGTTGATCGAGGCTGAGCGACCATTCCTCAAGCGGCTGCTGCGCTTCCACCAGGCTGGCCAGCCAATCCCGAAAGCTGTGAAGGCTGTTCAGATGGGCCTGAAAATCAACAGACGGTGCGTCGTCAGTCATGGGAGCGCCCTGCATCGATCAGCAACCTAGGGGCAGATCGCACTTCAAATCGATGCAGATTCTGAACATCCTGTGATTCGGCAGCAGGCAGGATCTTCAAGGCACCGAGCCAGAACGCCTGAATCGCCACGCAACAGGCCACCGGTGGAATCCAGATCGTGAAGCCCTGCACTTTCAACTCTCATGCGTGTATCCAGACAACTGCAGATTCCACCGTCAACGCTGTGACCTAAAACACCCGATCGGCGTGATGCCGGTGACCAAGCCAGGGCCCGGCACGCTCACTAGCCTGATGGGGGAATGGCTTGGTGATGCATGCAGAGCCTTCCGCAGTTGCGGCCGACACCGGGCTCTCTGGATTCGCGGCGCCTAGAGGAACGGCCCGGGCAGATGCCAAACAGCCTCTACCTGGCCGGAGGCCGAGCTGAAACGCTGCTCTCCGTGGTGGTGTTGTGGCCCGGGGGCAGCGAGTGCCGATCCCTGAGCAGCTTGCGGGAGATAAAAAAAGGGGGCTGAATCAGCCCCCTTGTGGTTGCAGACGGATCAGCGATCAGGCGCCGATCTTGGCCACTGCAGCCTTGGCCTTCTTCAGGATGTCGCCGCGCAGGGGCACATAACCCAGCTCATCAGCCTGGTTCTGGGCGGGGCCCAACAGATAGAGCATGGCTTCGCGGATCTTGCCCGCTTTAGCACCATTGCCCGTCTTGTAAGCCAGGATCCAGGTGAGGGTGGAGATGGGGTAGCTCTTGGCACCGGCCGGGTTGGCATCTTCACCAGCCAGATCCGCATCCAGACGGATGTTATTCAGGGCAGCTGCGCCACCAGCCAGGCTCGGCTTCACAAAGTTGCCGTCCTTGTTTTGAAGCGCAGCAGCCTTGAGCTTGCCCTTCACATAGCTCTGGTTCACGTAACCGATGGCGCCAGGGGTGTTGCTCAGCACACCGGCCACGCCCTCGTTACCCTTGCCGCCCACGCCCACGGGCCACTTCACGCTCTTGCCCTCACCCACCTTGCTCTTCCACTCGGAGGAGAAAGCGCTCAGGGAGTTGGTGAAGGCGAAGGTGGTGCCGGAACCATCCGAGCGGTGCGCCACGGTGATCGGGCCCTTGCCACACTTCAGCTGATCCCAGGTTTTGATGCTGCCCAGGAAGATGCCCACCACTTGCTTCTGGGTGAGCTTCAGATCTTTGCAGTCAGCCTTGTTGAAGGCCACGGCAATCGTGCCACCCACGGCGGGGAATTGCACCACACCGCGCTTCACCTTGGCGGCTTCTGCAGCTTTGATCGGTTCATCGGTGGCACCGAAATCAACCGTGCCGGCGATGAACTGACGCACACCAGCGCCAGAACCCACCGATTGATAGTTCACATTGATGCCCTTGCCAGCCAGACCAGCGAACGCACGCTGGTAGAAGGGGGCAGGGAAGCTGGCGCCAGCGCCGTTGAGGGCCGTCTGGGCCGTTGCGGCTGCAGCGATGCCGAAGCTGGAGAGCACGCCGAAGCCGAGAGCCTTCTTGGCGAAGGACATGGGGAGCAACGTTCAGGAGCCACCAACGTCTAAGCAGCCGCGACGACCCCGCCGTTATGGAGAGGTTAAGACCGCTTAAAGCGTTGGTTGTGGATCACCGCAGCCGGTGTTGGCTAGCACCAAACCCGTGCAATAGGCGTAGGTTGAAGGGTGGTCTACAGCCTTGTTCAGCCGATCTCGATGAACCATTCCCTCGCCAATCTGCATCCCAATCCTGGATGGGATGCCGCCCATGCACCCATCGGCAAACACTGCATCCTCGAGCTCTACAACTGCAGTGCCAGCAAACTCAACGACGAAGCTTTCCTACGCAGCACGATCACCCAGGCCGTGCATCAGGCCGGCGCCACGCTGCTGCACCTGATCAGCCATCGCTTCGACCCCCAGGGCATCACGGGTCTGGCGCTTCTGGCTGAATCCCATCTCTCCATCCACACCTGGCCGGAATCGGGTTACGCCGCTGTGGATGTGTTCACCTGCGGCGATCACACCATGCCGGAACTGGCCTGCCAGGAGCTGGTGGTGGCGCTGGATGCCCGAGAACACAGCCTGCGCAGCTTCCTGCGCGACACGCCAGCGGAGCTGGGCACGCAGGAACGAGAACCGGCTTAACAGCAGGGTGCCGCCAGCGTTGTGCAGCCGGCGGCCAGCTCCCCCAGCCAGGCGCGCAGATGCTCAAGGGCCGCAGGCTCGAGGCGGTAATACACCCAGCGTCCATCCTCCCGAGCGCTGATCAGGCCGGCCTCCTTGAGCACCTTCAGATGGAAGGAGAGTTTCGACTGCGCCAGGCCCAGCTCCTCGGTGAGTTCACACACGCAGCGCTCGCCGCGGCCCAACGCCTCCAGCAACTGCAGGCGAATCGGCTCCGCCAGGGCCTTGAGCCGCTGACGCGCCAGATCCGGAGCCAACCCAGCAGAAGCCACCAAGTGCAACAAGCAGCGCACTAAGGCTAGGAGCGCCCACCCATCAATAAGTCTTGATCGATCAACCCTCGTTGATTTAGGGTCCGGCCATTGCGGGGTGGCCATGCGCATCGGCATCAACGGATTCGGTCGCATCGGCCGCCTGGTGTTTCGAGCCCTGTGGGGTCGCCCCGGCATCGAGCTGGTGCATGTGAACGACAGCGGCGGCGATGCGGCCACCGCCGCCCACCTACTCGCCTTCGATTCAGTGCATGGCCGCTGGCATCAAGCCGTGCAGCCCAACGGCGGCGGCTTTGTGATGGCGAGCCAGGCGGTGGGCTACACCCAAGCAAGCGATCCCACCGCTGTGCCCTGGCGCGAGGCCGGGGTGGAGCTGGTGCTCGAGTGCAGCGGCAAGATCAAAACCCCTGAAACCCTGCAGCCCTACTTCGATGCGGTGGGTCTGCCGCGGGTGTTGGTGGCCTGCCCGGTGAAGGGGGTGATCGCCGGCGAAGAAGCCCTCAACATCGTCTACGGCATCAACCACCATCTCTATGACCCGAACCGGCATCGGCTAGTGACCGCGGCCTCCTGCACCACCAACTGCCTGGCCCCGGTGGTGAAGGTGGTGCACGAGAACTTCGGCATCCTGCACGGCTCGATCACCACCCTCCACGACGTGACCAACACGCAGGTGGTGGTGGATGCCTTCAAGAGCGACCTGCGCCGCGCCCGCTCCTGCCTGCAAAGCCTGATTCCCACCACCACGGGCTCGGCCAAAGCGATCGGCCTGATCTTTCCCGAGCTGCAGGGCAAACTTAATGGCCATGCGGTGCGGGTGCCGCTGCTGAATGCCTCCCTCACCGATGCGGTGTTTGAGCTGAAGCGCCCCGTGAGCGTGGAGGAGGTGAATGGCGCCTTCGAGGCCGCTGCCCATGGCGCCCTGCAGGGCATCCTCGGCTACGAAACCAGGCCGCTGGTGTCGATCGACTATGTGAACGACAACCGCAGCGCCGTCGTTGATGCGCTCTCCACGATGGTGGTGAACGGCACTCAGCTCAAGGTCTACGCCTGGTACGACAACGAGTGGGGCTAAAGCTCCCGCATGGCGGATCTGGCCTGCCACATCGCTGAGCTGGATGCTCGCTGATGGGCTGGTTGCCGATCAGCCAGCGGCCGCTCACGGCGCTGCAGCAATACGCGATCGTGACGGCCAACTACTGGGCCTTCACCCTCACCGATGGGGCCCTGCGCATGCTCGTGGTGTTCCACTTCCATGCGCTGGGTTACTCCACGCTGGAGATCGCCTTCCTGTTTCTCTTCTATGAGTTCTTCGGGATTGTCACCAACCTCTGTGGCGGCTGGCTGGGGGCACGCTTCGGGCTGAGGCTCACCCTCTGGAGCGGCACCTTGCTGCAGGTGGCGGCACTGTTGATGCTGATGCCCGTGGCCGACAGCTGGCCGAAGTGGTGGAGCGTGGCCTACGTGATGGTGGCCCAGGCGATCAGCGGCATCGCCAAAGACCTCAACAAGATGAGCGCCAAGAGCGCCATCAAAAC